>NZ_JBEXGL010000005.1:0-378422 GCF_040607315.1 Micromonospora sp. NPDC005305
CAAAGGCACAAGGCCAGTCAGACGAAGGGTCACGCCTACCGCTGCCAGCTATCAGCTCATCACTGCTGAACCGACCCCACCAGCCTCACAGTCAGTCGAGGACTCCGAGCCGTCGAGCCAGAGCAACCAGTGAGGCGCTGGGCCTGCGCCGCTGCTGGCGAATCCAGGTGACGGCGAGTTGGCGGCTGAGGAAATGGTGACGGACCTGCTCCGGCGCCATGTGCTCGGCATCGAGGAGGACTGCCTGGGCGTCGTCGAGTCGATTGCGGGCGCTGTAGGCGCGGGCGACTTCGAGCGCATGCCGTACCCGACGTTCGATCGGCAGGCCCGAGGTGTCGACGGTTGGGCCGATCTCGACGGCCACCTGGATGTCGCCGAGTTCGGCGGCGGCGGCAACCCGGTGGATGGCGACGTTGGTGGGACCGAACGCGGTCCAGAGGTGGTTCGCGTCGGTCCCCAGCCGGGCGGCAGCCTGACCCGCTTCGGCGAGAAATGCCCGGGTGGTGGCGGCGTCGCCAGCTCTGGCGGCAGCCATCGAGCCGGACAGGTGGAGCGTGCCGTAGACGGAGAGTAGAGCCGGCGTGGGGTGTCTGAGGTGAGGCGTCAGATGGTCGGCGGCGTGTTCGGTGAGGCGTACCGCCTCCGCATGACGGCCGATCGCGAGGAGCGCGTGACCGACCGAGCGGACCAGGGAACCAACGACAACAGGGTCGCCAGTGGCGTGGACGGCGGCCAGGCCACGATCGGCGGCGATCCACGCCAGGTCCCTTTCCCCGAGCTTTGTCAGCTGAGTCGCTGCCAGCTGGTACGCGAGGCCGAGCACTCGGCGGGCCCGATCCTGCTCGGCGCCATCGTAATGGTCGACAGCGGCTTGGCTGCGCTGGAGAAGATCCGGCAGACGGGCGGTGACATAACGGAATCGTGAGTCCTGATAGGCGCTCCATAGCCGGCTCAATTCCTGCCAGAGCAGCGGGGCGTTCAGCGGTCGCGCCGCAACGGTGTCGGGAAGCGGAGCAAGGACGCGATAGTTCAGGAGGGCGGCACGAAGCGCCTGAACATTGCCGATGCCGCCGCTTCCGGTCCTGTCCACGAGCGACGGTTCACCGAGCAGGTCGCCGAGGGAGACGTCCAGCACCTCAGCCAGCGACTTGATGACGGAAAGCCGGTCCAGCTCGATGCGATTATTTTCGATCTTGCCCAGCCAGTCGGCCGTGCGGCCGATCAGCCCGGCCAGCACTTCCTGGGACAGGCCGCGCCGTCGCCGGTACCAGGCTACGCGTTCGCCGGTTGTCAGAGTGTCGATCCGTCCGCGCACGTCGTCACCTTCCCCGACCGACAGCCCGTGACCCCGGAAGGATTTTCCGGGACGTCGGACGGCGGCGCTACAGCATGTGTTCATGGTGCAGCCCAAGGTGACGGACCGGGGTAGGTCGGACCGGCGCGTGTCGTATGAGGAGTATCTGCTCGCCGTCGCGCTCACCCTCGCGCATCGACATCGGTCGGTGTGGTGCTGGCGCAGGTGGCGGCGGGTCTGTCGCTGCGGTTCCGAACTGCCCTGTCACGCCCGTCACCGCATCCCGATCAATCGCTGGCACTGGCCTGGCGAGGCATGAGATGAGCGACGATCAGGACCCGTGGACCATCCGCCCGCGCGAGTGGGCGGAATGGAATCGGCCGGGCCAGGTGTCGCGAGTGACCATGCATGAGCCCGTGTTGCCGATCTGGAGCTGTGGTGCTTGTGCCGGGCCGTGGCCGTGCGCGACGCGCCGTCAGCAGTTGAGGGCCGAGTTCCGCGGCGCGTCCGTGTCGCTCGCCCTCTACCTCGGTGCGCAGCTCGTCCGCGCCTCCGCCGATCTGCACTGGTTGCCGCCCGGTGTACTGCACCGGCGGTTTCTCGGGTGGGTGCGGTGAGCATCCTCCGCGCCGGGGACGCGAAGTTCCACTACAGCGACGGGTCGCACCGGTGGATCCCGCCGGACCCGGACTACGACCAGGAGGTCTGGGACGAGCAGGTTCGGCAACACCTGCACCGGCACCTGCGCAACGAGCGTCCGAAGGTGCGGGTCCGCCGCGTCGTCGTTGGCTGACCGGCGCGTCGGCCACGACCGGGGGAGGGGTCGCAGGGTCGGAACGGCGTCCGCGGTCTGGTGGGTGTCTGCCATGATCGGGGCGATGACGACCGGCCAGTCACCCAGACGCCGCGACCGGCGCCGGGCGGTGCGCGTCGGGCTCGCGGTCGGCGCGGCCGCAGCCCTTCTCGCCGTCGCCGTGGTCGTCGTGCCGCTGCTGCTGCCGCCGGGCCCACGCCCGCCGTTCCAGCTTCCCGTGCCCTGCGGGGAAACCTGGCGGCTGGGCACCTACCCCGGCCACGACGACTATGACGTCGACCTGTTCCCGACGGCCGGCGAGGCGTGGGGGCGGCCGGTGCTCGCGTCCCACGATGGCACGGTCACCGTGGCGGGGATCAACGGGTCGCTGGGTGGGCGTACCCCGGACAACCCGAAGGGTCCGCGCGGCCGTGGCGGAGGGTACTGGGTGAAGATCGACCACGGCGGCAAGTGGGAGACGCAGTACCTGCACCTGCTCGAACCGCCGCTGGTCCGGGCCGGACAGAAAGTCGTCCGCGGCGAGCAGCTCGGGCGGGTGGGCAGCACCGGCAACTCCGGTGCGCCGCACCTGCACTACGAGCAGCACCGGGGCTGGGAGAAGGTCGAGACCTGGTTCGACGGCTCACCCTCGGGCATCACCCAGGACGACACCGAGTACAGCGTCACGCTGACGAGCAACAACTGTCCCGCCGGCGGGCGGTGACAATCGCTGTCCGGACCGCCTTCCGCGCCGCCGCGCCCAGCCTCGACGTGCCGGTGCCGACCTGCCCCGACTGGACGCTGCGGGACCACGCCGGAGAGGACCTGGCTCCGCTGATCGCTGGTTTCCGGGCGCTCGTGGCTCGCCGGCTGATCCCGCCCGACGGCCGGTCCCGCGGGTGCGGGGCCGGCCGTGCCGGGTCGGCGTCAGGGGACGATGACCAGGTTGGCCATGTCGACGACGGGCCGGTAGCCGAGGTTGGCGTAGATCCGGTTCGAGGTCGGGTTGGCCTGGTCGGTGAAGAGGCACACCCGGGCGCCCTCGGCCCGCAGCAGCCCGGAGACCTCGGCCACGGAGTTGCTGGCCCATCCGTGCCCGCGCTGCTCTGGCGGGGTGTAGACCGGGCCGATGCGCGCGACGCCGAACGACGGCGGGTTGGCGGCGGTGAGGTGCACCCTCCGGCCCGCCGCGTCGGTCCAGAACCACAGCCGTCCCGCGCGGATCCGGCGCAGCAGCTCGGCGCGGTCGGGGGTCTCGTGCGCGCTGACCCCGCGCGGGCGGCCCGCCTGCTCGTCGGCGTCGGCCATGAACGCCTCGAACCACTCGACGGCCAGGTCGACGTCGTCCTCGGTGGCGACCGTCAACGCGCCGGGGACCCGCGCCGGTTCCACCAGGTCGCCGAGTTCGTGCAGCCGGGTGTGCTGGGCGACCTCGACGCGGCCGCCACCGAGCCGGGTCACCTCGGCGGCGCACCGCCGCGCCGCCGGAAGCGCGCCGTTGACGGCGCGCACCTCCTCCCCGCGCTCGTGCCACACCCGGGCCAGCGCCACGGCCGCCTCGTCGGGCATCGGCAGCAGGAACGGCGGGCGCGGCGCGAAGGGCGCCGTCCGCATCCCGGCGCCCACGACCTCGCCGGAGGCGTCCCGGACCACCAGCCACCAGTCGTCCGCGGGCGGCGCGACCCCGTCGGCCCGCCCGGCCAGCTGCCGGTGCGCGACGGTGGCCACGACCGTGCCGACCACGGGGTCCGCCGCCAGGTGCTCGCCGGCCGCGGCGAGGAACTCGGCCGGGTCGGTGTGGAAGTGCAGGGTCGGGGCGTCGCTCATCCGCGCACGGTAGCCCGCCGCCGGGGCGCGGTCGTAGCGGATTTCCGCCGGGTGCCCGAGCCGCCGCCGACCGACGCGGCGGGGTACGTCCCGCCGGTGGTCAGGGGGCGATGCGCAGCCGGCGGATGTGGGTGTCGTCGTAGTCCTCGAAGCGGAACCGCAGGCCGGCGAACGGGCTGCCGGGGAAGTCGCCGGTGATGGTGGCGGTCACCACGGTGCCCGCCGGGGTGTCCTCGACGTCGGTGATCTCGTAGGAGACCAGCGGGGTCTCGCGGCGCCACTCGCGGATCTCCGCGATGCCCCGGTGGGCCCTCCCCTCGTCCTCGACCATGGCGTCGTCGGCGAAGAGGGCGAAGTACCCGTCCCTGTCCGGCTGGCCGGCGAGCGCGAAGTAGCGGCGGATGATGGCGGGTGCGGTGTCCATGCGGTGCTCCTTGCGGCGGATGGGGTGGTCAGACGGTCGGGATGGTGCCGCCGTCGATGACGTGTTCGGCGCCGACGATCGCCGAGGCACGGTCCGAGACGAGGAAGGCGACCAGGTCGGCGACCTCGGCCGGGTACGCGGGACGGCCCAGCGGGATGCCGCCGAGGCTGTCCATCAGTTGGCCGAGGGCGGCGTCGCGGTCGACACCGGACGCGGCCGCCAGCCGGTCGATCAGCCCGTCGGCCGCCGAGGTCTGGATGAACCCGGGCGCCACGCTGTTGACCCGGATGCCGTGCGGGGCGAGTTCGTTGGCGAGGCCCTTGCTGTAGGTGGTCAGCGCGGACTTCGCGGCGGCGTACGCCAGGGTGGCCTCGTGCAGCGGCTTGCGCCGCTGGATCGACGAGACGTGCACGATCGCGCCCCGCCGCGCCTCGATCATCGCGGGGACGAGCCGGCGGTCCAGCCGGACCGCTCCGAGCAGGTTGAGGTTCAGCTCCTCCAGCCAGGTCGCCTCGTCCAGGGCGGCGAACCCGCCGCCGGGTGCGTGCGAGCCGCCCACCACGTGCACCAGGATGTCCACGCCGCCGGCCGCCGAGAGCCGGTCGGCGACGGCCTCCGCGCCGTCGACCGTCGCCGTGTCGGCGGTGATGAACAGATCGGGGTACGGGTGGGCCGGTGGCAGGTTCCGGGCGGTCACGAAGACCGTCGCCCCCGCCTCGCGCAGCCGCTCGGCGATCGCCCAACCGGCCCCCTTCGTGCCGCCGGTCACCAGCGCGCGCCGGCCGGCGAGCGAGTCCCGGTCGGACAGGGGCGGTGCCATGTGTCTCCTCTCCTCGGGCAGCGCGGGACGGACGCGCGGCGGCGTCGTATCGTGTAACTGCTGAATTGAAAGTAAGTCGCTTCGACTCCAGCATGCTGACCAGCCGGCTCCGGACCCTCACCGCCAACGGCCTGCTGGAGCGCCGCCGCTACCAGACCCGCCCGGACCGGTACGAGTACGTCCTCACCGAGCTGGGCCGCAGCCTGCGGCCGGTGATCGTCGCGCCCGCTACGAGGGCGTCACGCCGGAGCGGCAGCGGGGCTAGGGACCCCCGCCGGGATCAGGACCCGGGGCCGAGCAGCAGGGCGGCCACGGTGGCCGCGGTGGCCAGCACGGCGAGCGCGGCGCTGGTGGCCACGAACCGGCCCAGCGTCACGGACACCCCGGCGGCCCGGCAGCGCTCGTACCAGATCAGCGTCGCCAGCGAGGCCCACGGCGTGGCGAGCGGGCCGACGTTGGTGCCGACCAGCAGCGCGAGCAGTTGGGTGTGCCGGTCGGCGGGGATGACCGCCTCGCCGGCCACGTACGCGGGCAGGTTGTTGACCACGTTGGCGAAGAGCGCGCCGACGCCGCCGGCCCGCAGCGCGCCCTCCGCGCCCGGGTCGGCGCCGATCAGCGTGCCCATCACGGTGTCCAGGCCGTGCCGGCCGATGGTCTGTACCACCAGGAACAGCCCGGTCACGAAGACCAGCAGCCGCCACGGCACCAGCGCGAGCCGCAGGCTGCCCCGGGCGCGCACCGCGAACCCGGCGACCAGGATCGCGGCGGCCACCCCGGAGGCGAGTCCGATCTCGACCCCGGCGAGGATCCCGGCGACGAAGAGCAGGCAGGCCGCGAGCGCGGTGCGGTAGAGCGCCCGGTCCGGCGGCACGTGCGGCGGCGGCGGGACGAACGGGTCGGCGCCCGCGCGGGCCGGCCGCCAGTACCACCACCACAGCAGCAGCATGGTGATCACGATGGCGACCAGCTGCGGCCACCACATCCGGGCCGCCCAGGGCACCGGCTCCAGGTCGATCCGGTCGCTGGCCAGGATGTTGGTCAGGTTGGACACCGGCAGCAGCAGGCTCGCCGTGTTGGCCAGCCACACCGTGGTCATCGCCAGCGGGGTCGGCGACACTCCCAGCTTGCGGGCCAGGGCGATCATCACCGGGGTGAGCAGGACGGCCGTGGTGTCCAGGTTGAGCGCGATGGTGGTCACCGAGGCGAACCCGACGCAGAGCCAGAACAGCGCCCGGTAGCTGCCCCGGGCCGTGATCGCCACCCGGGCGGCGAGCGCGTCGAACACCCCGGCCACCGCGGTCAGCTCGGCCAGCACCACCACCGTGCCGATGAAGATCAGGATGGGCGCGATCCGGCGTACGGTCGCCTCGGCGTCGGCGCGGGGGAGCAGTCCGGTGAGGACGCACACGACGCCCACGACGGCCAGGCCCAGCGCGATCCAGTCCAGGACGTGCAGCCGCCCCCAGCGGGATCGGTCCGGCGCGGCGGACGGCGGCTCGCCCACGGTCTCCACGAGGCATGATCCTCGCACACCCCCGCCCGGCCGGACCGGCCCGACGCGACCGGCCGGCGGCTGCCGAGGGTATCCACGGATTGACTGTCGGTGGCCATAATGACCATGTGGCTGTAGGCGCGCACCCGACCCGGTCCGACCGCCCCATCGACTTCTTCATCAGCTATTCGCCGGCCGACGAGCGCTGGGCGACCTGGCTGGCGTGGGAGTTCGAGGCGGCCGGCTACCGCACCCTGCTCCAGGCATGGGACTTTGTGGCCGGCACCAACTTCATCGACTTCATGGACCGCGGGGTCCGCGAGGCCGAGGTGGTCGTGGCGGTGCTGTCCGAACGTTACCTGCACTCCACCTACGGCAAGCTCGAATGGCAGGCGGCGCTGCGCGCCGACCCGGACGGCACCGGCAACAAGCTGGTCACCGTGCGGGTCGAGGACTGCCCGATCGACGGCCTGCTCGCCACCATCACCTACGTCGACCTGGTCGGGGTGAGCGATCCGGCGCAGGCGCGGGGCCGGGTGCTCGACCGGATCCGGGAGGCGCTCGACGGCCGGGCCAAGCCGATGCGGCAGCCCGCCTTCCCGCACCACCTCGACGACCCGGCCGGGGTGCTCGCCGCGCCCGCCACCGGCGCGCCCGCGCCGCGCCGCGCCCGGCGTACCCCGATCAACCCGCCGCCCTTCCCGCCGGCCGCGGCGGCCGCGCCGACGGCGCGCGGCACCCTGAGCGTGCTCCAGGTCGCCGGGCCGCGCTTCGGCCGCGGGGTGATCGAGCCGGGCGCCCCGGTCACCCCGGGCGAGCTCCAGGAACACCTGATGGGCGACCTCACCCTGCTGATGAACGACGGGGTGCCCCGGCCGGACCTGCTGGTGGTGGCCGGCAACCTGACCGAGTCGGGCAGTCCCCGGGAGTTCTCCGACGCGCTGAGCTTCCTCACCGGGCTGCGGGTGCTGCTCGGCCTGGAGCCGCACCGGCTCGTCGTGGTGCCCGGCCCGCGTGACGTCACCATGGCCGCCAGCCGCGCCTACTTCGCCACCTGCGAGGCCGACGACGTCGACCCGCAGCCGCCCTACTGGCCGAAATGGCGGCACTACGCGCGTCTCTTCGACGAGCTCTACCAGGGCCTCGAGGACCGCATCTTCGACAGCGAGCAGCCGTGGACCCTGTTCCCGGTGCCCGACCTGCGGGTGGTGGTGGCCGGGCTGAACTCCACCGTGGCCATCACCCACCGCGAGGAGGACCGGTACGGCTTCCTCGGCGAGGCCCAGTCCACCTGGTTCGCCCAGCGGCTGCGTCACTACCAGCAGTCCGGGTGGCTGCGGCTCGGCGCCATGGCGCACGCCCCCGGCCCGCGCACCCCGTACGCGGACGAGGTGGCCGTGTCCGACGGGGTGTCGCTGCGCGACCGCGGCTCGTTCAACCGGCTGGTCGGTCCGATGCTCAACCTGCTGCTCGCCGACGCCGCGCCCGGCCCCCGGGTCGACCCGGTGGTGCCGCTGGCCACCGCCTCCCGGGACGGCCGGGCCCAGGTGCTGCGGCTCGGCGCCGACGGGATGACCCGCTGGGTGCTGGGCCGCGACGACCGGCACGACGTGGGCGAGCCGACCCGGCTGAGCTGGCCGCGTGCCGACGCGACCTTCGGCGCGGCGGGCCCGGCCCAGGTGCCCGACCCCCGGCTGCCCACCGTGGTGGAGGGGCCCACCCAGGGCTTCGCCGAGGACCCGCCCGCGTCACCGGCCGTGCCCGCGCCCGCCCCGCTGGAGCGCCTGCTCGACCGGCTCGCCGAGGTCTGCGAGGCGCGCCACGACCGGGTGGTGGTCCGTCGCGTCGAGGCCGACCCGCCGCACCTCTACGTCACCTACCGGGCGGACGGGGTGGTCCGGCAGCAGCGGGTCGGGGCGCACGTGGGCACCCCGTCCCCGGCCGACGTCGACGGTTTCGCCCGGCGGGTGCACGCCACCGACCCGGACATCCCCTCCGAGCTGGTCTACGACGGCGACCGGGTGCCGCGCGGGCTGGCCGAGGCGGCGCAGCGGCGCGGCGTGCGGCTGCTGCACCTGACCGAGTTCCAGGGCCTGCTCGACCTGCGCGACTACGTCGCGGCGCAGACCGCCCGGCTGCAGGCCGACCGGCTCTACCCGCCGGGCCAGTACGTTCCGCAGCGCTACCGGCACCTGGTGGGCGCCGACCAGCGGGTCCGCGAGGACGTGGTGGACGAGCTGCTGGAGCTGATCTCCGCGCCGGACGGCCGGTTCGTGCTGGTGCTCGGCGACTTCGGCCGGGGCAAGACCTTCGCGCTGCGCGAGGTGGCCCGCCGGCTGCCCACGGCCGCCCCCGACCTGATTCCGATCCTGGTGGAGCTGCGCGCGCTGGACAAGGCGCACTCGGTCGACGGGCTCGTGGCCGCGCACCTGGCCAACCACGGCGAGCAGGTCATCGACCTCAAGGCGTTCCGCTACATGCTCCGCCAGGGCCGGATCGTGCTGCTCTTCGACGGTTTCGACGAGCTGGTCGCCCGGGTGACCTACGACCGGGCGGCCGACCACCTGGAGACGCTGCTCCAGGCGGCCGAGGGCCACGCGAAGATCGTGGTGAGCAGCCGGACCCAGCACTTCAAGACCAACTCGCAGGTGCTGACCGCGCTGGGGGAGCGGGTGGGCCTGCTGCCGCACCGCCGGGTGGTGGCCATCGAGGACTTCACCCCCGGCCAGATCGAGACCTTCCTGCGAAACCGCTACGGCGGCGACGAGCGGGCCGCCCGCGAGCGCCTGGACCTGCTGGCCGGGGTGAAGGACCTGCTCGGCCTCTCCCGCAACCCGCGGATGCTCGGCTTCATCGCCAACCTCGACGAGGGGCGGCTGGCCGCGGTCGCGGGCGCGGGCGGCACGTTCAGCGCCGCCGCGCTCTACCGGGAGATCCTGGAGTCCTGGCTGGACTTCGAGGAGCGGCGCACCCAGGGCATCCCGGGCGCGCCCGTGAGCCTGCGCCGGCCCGAGCTGTGGCACGCGGTGAGCCGGCTGGCCTTCCAGCTCTGGGAGAGCGGCGAGTCCTACCTGCGGCTGGCCGAGCTGGCCGAGGCCGCCGGTCAGCTCGCCGGGCTGGCCGACTCCCGGCTGTCCGGGCCGCAGGCCATCCACGCGGTGGGCGCCGGCAGCCTGCTGGTCCGCACCGACGACGGGCTGTTCGGGTTCATCCACACCTCGGTGATGGAGTGGCTGGTCGCCGAGGGCGTCGCCGCGCAGCTCAACCGGGGCGAGGAGCCGGCCGCGCTGGCGGTGCGCCCGCTGTCCGCGCTGACCGTGGAGTTCCTCGGCGACCTCGCCGACCCGGCCCGCTGCACCGCCTGGACCGCCCGGGTGCTGGGCGACGAGGCGGCCGGCGAGACGGTCCGGGCCAACGCCCTGCGGCTCAGCGCCCGGCTGCGGCTGCCCGACCGGGCCGACCTGCGCGGCGCGGTGCTGCGCGGCGAGGACCTGTCCCACCGGGAGCTCGCCGGGGCGGACCTGACCGGCGCCGACCTCACCGACACCCGGCTGGTCGCCACCAACCTCACCGAGGCGCGGCTGGAGCACGCCCGGCTGCGCGGCGCCCGCCTGGACCAGGCCCGCCTCGCCGGGGCCGACCTGCGCGACGCGGAGCTGGCCGGCGCCCGGCTGTTCCGCGCCGACCTGCGTGGCGCCCGGATCAGCGGCAGCAGCTGGCACCGGACGGCGCTGATCGACGTGAGCGCCGACGCGGCGCTGCTGCGCGCGCCGGAGCTGCGCGGTGCCGTGGTCGCCCCGGGCCGGCCGGTCGCGCCGGGCCTGGCCCCGCCCGCCGTGGGCGTGGCGTACGGCTTCGAGGTGGGCCGGCTGCCGGTGCCGGTGGCGTACAGCCCGGACGGGTCGGTGCTCGCGGTGGGCAGCGACGACGGTGGTGTGCTCATCTGCGACACGGCGGCCGGGCTGCCGGTGCGTACCCTCCAGGGCCACCGGGGCCGGGTCTACGCGGTCCGCTTCGACGCCGCCTCGCACCAGCTCGTGACCGGTGCGGCCGACCTCACCGTCCGGTTCTGGGACGCCGACCACGGCGACGTGCGGCACGTCATCGAGGACGTCTTCGACGGCTGGGTGTGGCCGCTGCTCACCGACGGCGCGCGGGGCCGGCTGGTGGTCGGCGACGCGGCCGGCGTGGTCCGGCTCTACGACACCCGGACGGCCCGGCTGCGGCAGGAGTGGCCCGGCCACGCCGCGCCGATCTGGGGCACCTCGTTCAGCCCGGACGGCCGGCGGGTCGTGGTGGTCGACAGCGCCGGCGTGGTGCGGGGCTGGGACATCCCCTCCGGCCGGCTCGCCTTCGAGGTGCGCGAGCCGGAGGTGGTCTACCGGGTGGTGCACAGCCCGGACGGCCGGCTGCTGGCCGCGGTCGGCCAGCACGGCCGGGTGTGGATCCGCCGGGCCACCGACGGTGAGCTGCTGCGCCAGCCGCGCGGCCACGAGGCCGACGTGTACGCCCTCGACATCCACCCGGACGGCACCCTGATGGCGACCGGCGACACCCACGGCGCGCTGCGGCTCTGGGAGCTGGAGACCGGCCGCCCGGTCCGGGTGCTCGGCCGGCAGCGCGGCGCGATCTACAGCGTCCGGTTCAACCGCGACGGCAGCGTCCTGGCCAC
Source organism: Micromonospora sp. NPDC005305 (assembly GCF_040607315.1). Classification (NCBI taxonomy): domain Bacteria; kingdom Bacillati; phylum Actinomycetota; class Actinomycetes; order Micromonosporales; family Micromonosporaceae; genus Micromonospora; species Micromonospora sp. NPDC005305. The sequence goes on from NZ_JBEXGL010000005.1 coordinate 11,323, forward strand.
CGCCGCCAGCGACGGGGCGATCCAGCTCTGGGACAGCGCCGACGGCCAGCTGCGGCACGAGCTGACCCGGCACCGCGGCTCGGTCTGGCCGGTGGTCTGGCGGCCCGACCAGGCCCAGGTGGCGACCAGCAGCAACGACGGCACCACCCGGCTGTGGGACGTGCGCTCCGGGCAGCTCCAACACACCCTGCGCGGGCACGGCCGGCGGGTCACGGCGCTGTCCTTCCGGGACGACGGCGAGGTCCTGGCGGCCTGCGGCAACGACGGCGTGGTCCGGCTCTGGGAGCCGCGCACCGGCCGGCTGGTCCGGCAGCTCGCCAGCCCGGCCGACCGGCTGCTGTCGGCCGTCTTCTGCCCGGGTGAGTCGCTGGTCGCCGCGCCGAGCGGCGACGGCGGCGTGCACCTGTGGAACACCGACACCGGCCTCGACGAGCGGGAACTCAACGTGGACACCGACCACGTATGGGCGACCGCGTTCAGCCCCGACGGCGACGCCCTCGCCACCGCCAACGACGACGACACCGTACGGCTGTGGTACCGGCGTACCGGCCGGCACTTCGCCACCCTCACCCCACACCGGGGCCGGGTGCGCGCCATGGAGTTCAGCCCGGACGGCGAGACCATCGCCACCGGCTGCGACGACCAGCTCGTCCGGCTCTGGGACGCGGCCACCGCGACCTGCCGGCTCACCCTCGAACACCACACCGACCGGGTCTACGCGGTGTCCTTCAACACCGACGGGACGCTGATCGCCAGCGCCAGCAACGACGGCGTCGCCGTGGTCTGGGACGCGCTCACCGGTGAACGGCGCACGGTGCTCACCGAGCACACCGGCCGGCTCTGGTCCTGCGCGTTCAGCCCCAGCGGCAACCTGCTCGCCACGGCCGGCGACGACCTGGTCATCCGGCTCTGGGACCCGGGCACCGGCCGGCTGCACGGCACCCTGGCGGCACACACCCGGCGGGTCTGGTCGGTGGCGTTCAGCCCGGACAGCAGCCTGCTGGCCAGCGCGGGCGACGACGGCACCGTGCGACTGTGGGACGTCGCCGACCCGGAGCACGCCCAGCTGCGGGCCACCCTGATCGGGCTGCCCGACGGCTGGGCGGCGGTGAGCCCGGACGGCCGGTACAAGCTGGACGGCGACCCGGGCGGCCAGTTCTGGCACGTCATCGGCACCTGCCGGTTCGAGGTGGGCGAGCTGGACCCGTACCTGACCCAGGTGCGGCGGCTCTCCGTGGACGCCCCGTTCTGACCTCCGGCGGCGGCACGACGTGACCGTCACCAGCGTCGGCGCGGGTCGTTTCGTTACACGATCCGGCGGGTTCTGGCTGACCGATCAGTCCGGTCCGGACGTGCGGCGTGGCCAGGCGAACCGATCAGTTTGACGCTGTGTCACGATCTCGACACAGAAGTTGTAAGTCTCCTCGGCGATCGATGTGCTGGCGCGGGACCAGCGCCGTCGGTGACGGCCATCGAGGAAGAGGTGGCTCATGGTGGCTCTACGGCGGCTGCTCGCCGGCCTGACCGCGGCGGTGGTGACCGCGGCGCTCGCCCTCGTGTGGACGGCGGCGCCGGCCCACGCGGACGAGGCGTGGGAAAGCGCGCTCAAGACCCTGATGTCCCGCACGGCCACCTGGGCCGAGGGCGGCCTGTCCCGGGTCGGCCTGCTCGGCCAGCCGTTGCCGCTGCTCGGCGTGAGCCCGGGCGCGCTCGTGGACACCGACAAGCTCGCCCGCACGGCGTCCGACGCCCTGGCTGACGACCTGACCAGGGACGATGTGGACCTCGGCGGCGGGACCCGGTTGACCAGCACGGTCACCACCAGCGGCGGCGACCACCTGCTCGACGTGCTGGTGACCACCAAGCGGCAGGTCACCGCGAAGGACCTGGCGGTCGGCGGGGTGACGGTCGCCAAGGCGGTCGACGTCACCGGCTGGGCGACCCTGCACCTGCGGGCCCGGCACACCGCCGCGGGGGAGACCTACCTGGTCCGCGACGGGGACACCCCGCGCCTCGACGTCGACGCCGCGGCGACCCTCCGCGCCGACCTGGACCAGGCCACCGCCTCGGTCGGCATCCTCGGCGTCACGCTCACCGCCGGCAGCACCCTCGCGGCGCGTACCCATGTCAAGGTCAGCGTGACCGACCCCAACGGCGACGGCCGGCTCGCCTTCGACACCGGCGCCGGCGCCGGGACCGGTGAGCTGGGCGCGGCCGGCTCCCTCGGCGGGCTCGTCCAGGTCGCCCTGGACAACTCCGGCGGCGGCCGGATCTCCGACACCGAGAGCGAGCCCGGCCCCGGCTCCGTGCACGGCCAGGTGAACCTCGGCGCGGCCACCGCCGGCGCCCCGTTCGACCTGCCCGCCGTCGCCGCCACCGTGAAGGTCGACTGGAACGACATCAGCGTGGGCAGCCCGACCGTCACCACCACCGGGCTCGACGAGACCATCGCCAAGTTCCGGAACATGAGCCCGCTGGACCTGGCCTCCGGGCTGGCCCAGCTCGCCACCCTGCTCGGCGGCGTGCAGCAGAGCGGGCCGGCCGGCAACCTGAGCCTGCCCTTCCTGCGCGGCACCTTCGCCGACGCCGTGAAGGTCAACGAGAAGCTCACGGGGTTCCTCACGAAGTACGTGCACCCCAAGCCGGACGACCCGGGGTTCGACCCGGCCACCGACGACCCGGCCAAGGCCGGCCAGCCGAAGTTCAGCTCGATCCAGCAGCTCGTGGCGCTGCTCGCCGCCGAGGGGCTGCCGGTCGACAACCTGTCCTTCGCCGGAGAGAAGCTGGTCTTCCGGGTGAAGCTGGAGCGGGAGTCCACGGTGGCGGTGCCGCTGGATCCCGGCGCCGCCTCGGTCTCCGGCCGCGGCGCCACCTTCACGGCCAAGGGCTTCAGCGTCGACAGCAACCGCTTCACCCCCGGCGAGCTGGTCGGCCAGCGGGTCGTGGCGGGCACCTCGGCCGGCACCATCGCGGCCAACACCGCCACCACGGTCACCCTGGCCGAGAACTGGATCGGCGGCCAGCCCGGCCCGGACAGCGTCTGGGTGATCAGCGGCTCCAGCCCCAACATCGGCGCGGTCGAGCTCGCCGGCACGCTCACCAAGCCGGCCGGCGGCGACAAGAAGGTCGGCCTCCGGGCCGCCAACGCCCAGGCCAGCTTCGCCACCGTGAAGCCCCGCTACAGCGCGGCGGTCACCCTCGTCCTCGACCTGCGCGACGACCTCGGCAGCCCGGAGGCCAACGCGGACCGGGTGCTGCTGCGCACCGACCCCGCCACGCCGCTGTTCGCCGCCGACTTCCCGATCGCCACCGGGGTCGACTTCTTCGCCACCGCCGGCTTCCTCAAGGTCAAGCTCGGCGGTGACCTCACCGTCGGCCCGGCCGCGAGCGGGCAGCGGATGCTCCAGGTCAGCTTCAAGCAGGCGCAGGACGTCAGCCTCGGCGAGCTGTTCCGCCGGTTGCAGTCCGAGCCGGGCAACCTGCTCGCCGTCTCCTCCTCGGTGAAGACCACCGGCCGGGTCACGGTCAGCGTGCCGGGCGCCACGGGCGCCCTCGGCCAGGGCGTCGGCGTGGACGTCAGCTGGAAGGCCGGCGAGCAGCCGGTGGTGGACACCAGCAGCCTCGACGGGATCCTCGCCGTCGACTTCAACCCGGACGACCCGAAGGCCCTCTTCGCGGTCGTGGTCGAGGCGCTGCGGCTGGTCAACGCCGCGCTCACCGAGCCCGGTGGCGGCAGCGGACCGCTGAACACCCAGATCCCGCTGCTCGGCCGCTCGGCCCGGGAACTGCTCGGCGTGGACGAGAGCGGCGCCGGCAAGGGCGTCACGTTCACCGCCGACGGGGCGAACCTCCTGCTCAAGGACGCCAACCGCAGCGGGGACGCGGCCTTCGACCCGCGGCTGGCCGGGCGCACCCTGGTGATCGGCAGCAAGGCGTACCGGGTGCTGGACCGGGTGGACGGCGAGACCCTGCGGGTCGACGCGGCCGGCACGCCGAAGCCGGAGAACGGCACGGCGTACGCGCTGCGGCCCGAGCTGGCCGACGCGCTGGACAAGCTGCTCGCCGCGCCCCCGGACACCCTCCAGGACGCCCTCGACCAGCTCAACAAGGCGATCGGCGCGGACAGCGGGATCCAGTTCACGCTCGACGAGCGGGCCGGCGGCCCGTACCTGCGGGTCGGCCTGGACTGGAAGCGCAACGTCCGCACGGCCGGGCCGCTCGCCTTCGCCTGGGACGGTGCCCGCGACCTGGTCAGCCTCGACAGCTCGGGCACCTTCGCCCTCGACGTCGACGCCCGCGCGCAGCTCGGCCTGCTGCTGCCGCTGAAGCTCAACGCGGCGCCCCTGCTCGACAAGAGCTCCTCCGCCAAGGTGACGGTGAAGGGCGGGGTGGACGACGCGGCGCTGGCCGCCCGGGTCGGTCCGCTCGCCCTCGACCTCGGCAAGGACCCCGACTTCGCCAGCGTCAAGGCCGACCTCAGCGTGGGCCTGGGCGGGCTCGCGGCCGACGGGCCGGTCACCGACCTGCTCGGCCTGACCCCGACGTTCACCACCGCCGGCGTGGACTGCGGCGGCGGGATCGGCAGCGCGACCACGCCGATCTGCGCCCGCGCGCCGCTGTTCGTCGACAACTGCGAACCCGCAGACGCCACCAACCTGCTCACCTTCACCATGGGCCTGGACCTCGCGCCGCACGCGCAGACCCCGGACCTCACCTCCTGCTTCGCCAACCTGTCGCTCAAGCTCACCGACTTCAACGTGGGCATCGACGGCTACCTGGCCAAGGTGGAGGACGCGCTCCGGCTGGCCAGCTTCGACGGGAAGCTGCCCCTGGTCGGCGACGACCTGCAACAGGGCCAGAAGTTCGTGGCCAAGCTGCGCGCGGACGTCAAGGCCGCCATCGGCCCGGTGCTGGCGAACGCCACGCTGGACAGCGCCGGTGTGCAGAGCGGGCTCAACGACGTGCTGGCCGACCTCGACCCCGGCGTGAGCGCGGTGGTCGGCTGCCGCAGCGGGGTGGCCACCCCCTGCCAGCCGGAGGACTTCCAGTCCATCCGGATCAAGCTGACCGCCTCGCGGGGCGCGCCCTCGGCCGCGGACGGCTGCACGAACGCGAGCGACAGCGACACCTGCCTGGGCGCCAACGTCCCGCTCGACCTGGGCATCCCCGGCCTGTCGCTGAAGGCGAAGAAGGGCGCCCCCGACGGTATCCAGGCCAAGCTGGGCTGGAAGCTGCACCTGGACCTGGTCCTCGACCGGGACGAGGGCTTCTACGTCCCCACCCACGACGGGGACACCGCGCCCGAGGTGCAGATCGGCGCCGCCTTCGACATGACCGGCGACCTGGCCGCCCAGCTCGCCTTCATCCAGGTGAACGCCACCAAGCAGGGCACCACGCCGCTGGTGCGGGCGTACTTCGGGGTCGACCTGAAGGGCTCGGCGGGGGAGAAGAGCTGCTTCGACCCGGCCGTGGCCGCGGACTGCGCGGCCGACCCGGACGCGAAGCTCACGCTCGCCGAGTTCGCCGACCTGGGCTCCCTGCTCGCCACCGACCTCACCGCCCAGGTGAACATCGACTGGAAGCTGGCGGCGGCGGTCAACACCGGCGACGAGGTGGGCTCCGCGTTGCCCGGCGTCAGCGCCCGGTTCGGCCTGAGGTGGGGCCTGGAGCACAAGCAGGGCGGGCTGAGCGCCACCGGCGGCGGGGTCACCACCCCGCTCCAGGTGACGTTCACCGACATCGCGCTGGACGCCGGCGCCTTCTTCAGCAAGATCCTCAAGCCGGTGGTGGAGAAGCTCAAGGCGGTCACCGGCCCGCTCCAGCCGGTCATCGACACCCTGTACGCGCCCATCCCGGTGCTGTCGGACCTGTCGAAGGCCACCGGCGGACCGGACGTCACCCTGGTCTGGCTCGCCAAGACGTTCAGCACCCTCACCGGCGGCCCGAAGCTCGACTTCGTCGACACCGTCCGCGCGGTGATCACCTTTGTGAACCGGATACCCGACTGCGACGCCGGCTGCTCGATCCCGCTCGGCCAGTTCCTGGTCGACCCGGCCAAGGCGCTCACCACCGAGGCCTCGCCGGCGTCGGCGGAGAGCCTGATCAAGCGGGACGACCCGTTCACCAGCGCGAAGACCGCCAACGAGGTGAAGTCCGCGGTGGACACCGCCGCCGGGGACGACGGCGAGAAGCTGTTCGCGGCGGGCGCCGACGGGAAGTCCAACGCCCAGAAGACCGGCTTCAGCTTCCCGATCTTCGACAACCCCGGCTCGCTGTTCGGGCTGCTCATGGGGCAGGACGTCGAGCTGGTCAGCTTCGACTCCGGTCCGCTGTCGCTCGGGTTCAGCTGGCGGCAGTCCTTCGGCCCGGTCTACGCCCCGCCGCCGGTGCTGGTCACCCTCTCCGGCAGCGCCTCGGTGACCGCCCGGTTCATCGCCGGGCTGGACACCGCGGGCATCCGGCACGCCGTGGAGGCCGCCACCGACGGCACCGACCTCGACGCGGTCAGCCTCCTCGACGGCCTCTACTTCAAGACCGCCGACAGCACCGGCAAGGCCGTCCCGGTGGTCACCCTGCGCGGCGAGATCGCCGCGGGGGCCGAGGTCAGCGTGCTCATCGTCAAGGCGGGCATCGAGGGCGGCATCCGGCTGACCGTCGGGTTCAGCTGGAACGACCCGAACAACGACGGGAAGTTCCGCACCAGCGAGTTCCTCCAGGCGCTGCTCGTGAACCCGGTCTGCCTCTTCACCACCAGCGGGCAGCTCTCGGTGTTCCTCAAGGTCTACATCACCATCGACCTGTTCCTGTTCTCCAAGACCTTCGACTTCACGCTGGTCGACGCCACCCTGCTCGACTTCCGCGCGCAACCCGACTGCACACCGAAGCCACCCGAGCTGGGCGGCACGGTCGGGGACACGCTGGTCGTCTTCGCCGGCAAGTTCGGCACGAAGGACCAGCGCGGGGACAAGGCGTGGGACAACGGCGCCGGCACCTATTCCGGTGACGTGGTGAAGGTGTACGCCGTGCACTTCGCCGACGGCGACGCCGACTTCGACGGCTTCGCGGTGGAGGCGCTCGGGCGCAAGCAGGAGTTCCTCGACCCGAACCTGACGCGGGTGGTCGTCGACGGACGGGGTTACCAGGTGGCCGACGCGGACAAGGTCTCCCTGTCGGTGCTGCTGCTCGGCGACGGTGACACCGGCGGCGACGGCACGAAGACCTCCGCGTTCGACAAGGCGGCCATCGTCCTCGGCTCCGACGGCCGGGACCAGATCCGGACCGGCACCGGCCCGGCCTGGGTGGACGGCCGCGGCGGCGACGACGTGATCGTCACCGCCGAGGCGGCCGGCCAGGTCAGCCGGGTGGCCGGCGGCGCCGGCCGGGACACCGTCACCACCGGCGACGGCAACGACGTGGTGGCCGGCGACAGCGACCTCGGCGCCGTGGACCGGCCCGGCACGACCACCGTGCACACCTCGGTCGGGGACAAGAGCCTCACCGGTCTGGTCGACTGGACCAGGCTCAAGGACCCGACCGAGGAGACCGCTGGCGCGGACGACCACGTCACCGTCGGGCACGGCGCCAGCAGGGTCTACGGCAACGGCGGCGACGACGTCGTGGGCGTGGTCCTCGACGACCGGCCGAACGGGACGAACCTGATCATCGGCGGCCCCGGCGCGGACATCCTCAACGGCGGCAAGGCCGACGACACCATCCACACCGCCGGCAGCACCGTCCCGGCCGACCCGGACGCGGCCGGCAGCGGCGACGCCGGGCTGACCAACCGGGTCGACACCGGCTCCGGCCAGGACACCGTGCACGGCAGCGCCGGCGCCGACCTGGTCGTGTCCCACTCGGCCAACGGCCAGACGGGCCACGTGTACGGCTACGGCGGCGACGACGTGCTGGTCGGCGGCTACGGCACCGACGAGCTGTTCGGCGGCCCGGACGAGGACTACGTGATCGCCGAGCCGTCCAGCGTGGGCGACCCGGACGGCACCGACGGGTACGGCCCGGCCCGGCAGGTCGTCCACCAGCCGCTGCCGGCCGGCACCCAGTCGCAGGCCAAGCTGCTCGTCGGTGGCCTGGGCAGCGACCACGTGGTCGGCGGCGACGGCGGGGCGACCGTCTTCGGCGACCGGCGACTGACCGCCGAGACCTGCGCCGACGCCACCCTCGCCGGCGACCAGCCGGCCCCCACCGACCAGGGCTCGGCCGACCTCATCCTCGGCGGCGCCGGGGTCGAGGTGGTCACCGCCGGCAGCGGCGACGACCGCGGCGACCTCGGCGGCGGCGACGACCGGGCCTGCGGCCAGCTCGGCGACGACACCCTGCACCTGGGCGGCGGCGCCGACCGGGCCTGGGGCGGTCCGGGCGTCGACCAGCTGCACGGCGACGACGGAATCGACCTGCTCTTCGGCAACACCGGCGACGACGGCCTCTACGGCGGCACCGGTGTGGACACCGCCGAGGGCGACGAGGGCGACGACCAGGTCCTCGGCGGCCCGGAGGACGACGTGCTCTACGGCGGCGGACGGGTGGCCGGCGTGGCCGACGGCCGGGACTTCGTCTACGGCGAGGAGGGCGCCGACCGGATCGTCGGGGACAACGGCACCCCGCGGATCGGCGACGTCGGGCCGTACCCGCTGGACCTGGCCGGGGACGTGCCGGCGGCCGGCGCCGGGGACGTGCTCTCCGGTGGCCCGGAGGGTGACGTCGCCTACGGCGGGCTCGGCAACGACCGGGTCGACGGTGACGGCGGGGACGACCAGTTGGAGGGCAACAACGGCGCCGACCTGGTCCACGGTGGCCTCGGCAAGGACGAGATCGTCGGCGGCTCCGCCCAGGAGCCCGTCGCCGGCACCGGCCGCCCGGACACCGGGGACCAGCTCTTCGGCGACGGCGACGCCGACCTGATCGCCGGGGACAACGCCCGGTTCACGCCGGCCACCGCCGACGCGACCCGGGTCACCCAGGCCCGCGCCGTGCCGGCGCGCAAGGTCACCCTGCTCGACCTCGGGTTCACCCCGGCGGCCGGCACCGGCGGCGGTGACCTGATCTCCGGTGGCGACGCCGACGACGTGATCTTCGGCCAGGGCGGCCCGGACCGGCTGCACGCCGACGCGGGCGCGGACTTCGCCGAGGGTGGCCCCGGCTCCGACTGGGTCGAGGGCGACGCCGGCGACGACGACCTGGTCGGCGGCTCCAGCACCGCGTACGACGGAAGTGGAGCGACCACGACGGGCCAGCCGGACACCGCGGACGCCGTCTTCGGCGGACCCGGGTCCGACGCGGTCATCGGGGACAACGGCGCGGTGCTCCGCCCGCTGCCCGGCGAGCAGCCCACGGCCGTGACGGTCCGGCTCGGGGCGGACGGCAACCCGTTCGGCCCACGGATCGTGGTGCTGCTGGACCGGGCGGCGCTCAGCCCCAGCCGGTTCGGCGCGGACCGGATCAGCGGCGGCGACGGCGTCGACACCCTCTGGGGACAGGACGGCGACGAGGCCATGACCGGCGACGGCGACGGCGACTACCTGGAGGGCAACGGCGGCGCCGACGCGCTGCGCGGCGACACCGCCCTCGGCGCGGCGGGCCGGACCACCGTCACCCCGCTGCCCGACCCGGGCTGGCCGGGCGACCCGGCGGCCCCGGCCGACCTGGTCGGGCCCGGCGCACCCGCCGGGCAGGACGACCTGATCGGCGGCAGCGCGGCCGCCGGGTTCCGGGACACCGGGGACGTGGTCGAGGGCAACGGCGCCGACGACGTGCTCCTCGGCGACAACGGCTCGCTGCTGCGCACGGTGACCACAGCGGGCGGCACGGCGGCGGAGCGGGTCTACACCGAGCGGTACCCGACCGGCGCGGTGCCGGCCGACGCCACGGCGGCCCGGACGCACGACCCGGCGCTGCCCGGCCCGTCCACCCGGTTCTGCACCACCGCCCAGGCCACCTGCGAGCCGGCCGGCGCCTACGGCAACGACCAGCTCTACGGGGACGCCGGCAACGACGGCGCCTGGGGTCAGGACGGCGACGACCAGATCCGGGGCGGCGCGGGCGACGACGACCTCTTCGGCGAGCTGGGCGCGGACACCCTCTCCGGCGAGGACGGCCGCGACGCCATCCTCGGTGACCGGGGCGGCGTGGTGAACCAGTTCCTCAACGCCGACGACGTGGCGGCGCTGGGCTTCACCGTGACGCTGTCGTCGGTGCCGCAGGAGACGTACACCGGGTTCCGGGCCGGCGGCTACGACCGCCGGGTGGACCTGCTGCACGACACCGACGGGGACGCCTGGATCGGCGGCGCCACCTCGGCGCCCATGCCGCACGCCGGCCTCACCGCCGGGGCGGCCGACCTCATCCGGGGCGGGGCCGGCGCGGACAACATCCACGGCGGCTTCGGCGACGACGTGGCCAACGGCGACAGCGGCGGCGACGAGGTGTTCGGCGGAGAGGGCGCGGACGTGCTCTGGGGCGGCCGGGGCTGCGACCCGGTGCTCGACGCGTCGAACCCGCAGTGCCTGGTGAACGGCGTGTTCAGCGCCGCCGCCCGGGGCCAGCAGGACCAGTACGTCGACCACCTGTTCGGCGGCGCCGGGGCGACCGGCGGCCCGGCGGTCGCCGCGGTGCTCGGGTCCGACCTGCTCGACTTCCGGCCGCGCGGCTCCTACCCGGACAACTGCGCGGCGGGCGCCTGGCCGGTGGACCTGGCCGCCGGCACGGTCGACCCGTGCCGCTGGTTCGAGGCGACCAACCTGGACAACGACGTCCTCGCCGACAACCAGCACCACCACGGCACCGACTGGATCTACGGCGGCTGGGACCGGGACGTGCTCCAGGGCGACGTGACGCAGAACGGGCCGAACAACGGCGACCGGCTGCTCGACTGGAACGGCGCCTACAACCTGTTCACCCACTGCAACTCGGCGTACGGCGGGTTCAACGACGTCCGCCAGCACAGCCCGGCCATGCAGAACTTCCTCGGGCAGGTGGCCTGGGCGACCGGCGCCGGTCGCGGCGCGAGCGACGTGACCACGGCCGGCACGTCGGCGTTCCTGGAGCTGGCCCTGACCTACCCGCGGGACAACCGGGACCACGGGGCCGGTCCGGCGTTCCCCGGCACGCCGGGGCACTTCGACACACCGTCCTGCACCGACTGAGCGACGCGTCCGGGGCCCGGCTCTCCTTCGGGGGAGCCGGGCCCCGGCGTCGGTCAGCTCCCGGGCATGACCACGGCGTTGCCGGTCACCCGGATGCCGCCGGTCGCCGGCACGTCGACCACCAGCAGGCCCGGCCGGCCCAGGTCCACCCCCTGGTGCAGGTGCAGCGTGGTCGGCGGCCGGACCAGACCACGGGTACGCAGGTAGCCGCCCAGCGCGGCGGCCGCCGCCCCGGTGGCCGGGTCCTCGACGACGCCGCCGACCGGGAAGGGATTGCGGACGTCGAACCGCGTGCCGGCGGCGCGCCACACCAGCGCCACGGTGGTCCAGTCCCGCCGCAGCATCAGGTCGCGCAGCCGGTCGAAGTCGTAGTCGAGCGCGGCCAGCCGCTCGCGGGTCGCCGCCCCCAGGATCAGGTGGTGCGCCCCGGCGTACGCGACGCGGGGCGGCAGCGACGGGTCGAGGTCGGCCGCGGCCCAGCCCAGGGCGGCGAGCGCCTCGGCGAGGTCGTCCGGCGCCGCCGGAGCGTCGGAGGGGGCCACGCTGGTCAGCGTCGCGGTGGGCCGCCCGTCGGCGTCCCGGGCGGTGGCGACCGGAACCACGCCGGCCGGGGTGCGGAAGACCAGGTCGCCGGTGCCGGCGCGCTCGGCGACGGCCACGGCGGAGGCGATGGTCGCGTGGCCGCAGAACGGCACCTCGGCCTGTGGGCTGAAGTAGCGGACGTCGAACTCGCCGGGGCCGGCGGCGGTGAGGAACGCCGTCTCGGAGTATCCGACGTCGGCGGCGATGGCCTGCATCTCCGGGCCGGTGAGGGCGCCCGCGTCGAGGACCACGCCGGCGGGGTTGCCCGCCGCCGGGTCGGTGGTGAAGGCGGCGTACCGCAGGACCTGCGTCATGGCGCCACCGTACGCGTCAGCGCCCGGCGGGCCCCGCCCACCGGATCTCGCCCTCGTGCCGGACGTCGGTGGGTGCCAGGCCGGCGGCGGTGGCGACGGCGGCGGAGGCCCGGTGGTCTGGGTGGATGTGGGCGATGACCGTGCGCACCCCCTGCCTCCCGAGCCAGGCCACCAGCCCCCGGGCCGCCTCGCCGGCGATGCCCCGCCCCTGCCAGGGTGTGCCCACCACCCAGGCGATCTCGGCGACGCGCTCGGTGACGGTTGCCTGGACGGTGCCCACCAGGCACGCGTCGTCGCGGAGCCGGATCACCCAGTTGCACCAGGTGACGGCGGGGTCGGGCGAGCCGGCGACGAGGCGTTCGTAGCGGGCGCGCAGGGCCGGCGCGTCGGCCGGGGCGCCACCGATGAAGGTGTGCAACGCCGGGTCGCCCAGCACGACCGCCATCTCCTTGGCATGCGCGACGGCCAGCGGCACCAGCACCAGCCGATCGGTGTCGATGGAATCCACCACGACCGGCGTCATGCCCGCACCACCCCAGACCCACTCCACACCGACAACGGGCCCTCACGGTACCCGCGCCCCGAACCCGGCTGCCGCCCCCCGATCCGTCGATCGTGAAGTTGGCGCCCGTGGAGAACGCGGTCCAGGGGCGCCAACTTCATGATCAACACTCCGGGGTCGTCAGCGGCGCCACTTCTGGTTCGCGCCGCCGGTGCAGTCCCAGATCTGCAGGCGGGTGCCGTCGGCGGAGCTAGCGCCCGTGGCGTCCAGGCATTTGTTGGCCTGCGGGTTCACGATGTCGCCGCTGGCGCGCAAGGTCCACCGCTGGGCGCCGCTGCCGTTGCAGTCCCAGAGCTGCACCTTCGCGCCGTTGGCGGTCGACCCGCCGCTGACGTCGAGGCACTTGCCCAGGGCGCGGACGGAGCCGTCGGCGTTCCAGGTCCAGCGCTGGGCGGCGGTGCCGTTGCAGGTCCAGAGCTGGACGGCGGTGCCGTTGGCGGGGTTGGCGCCGGCCACGTCCACGCACTTGTTGCCGACGCCGACGATCTGGCCGCCGGTGCCGCCGCCTCCGCCGCCGCCGTTGTCCCAGGCCTGCACCCGGACGTAGTCGATCGTCATGGTCTGCGGGAAGGTGGTGCTGCCGTCCGGCGAGCCGGGCCAGTTGCCGCCGACCGCGACGTTCATGATCATGAAGAACGGGTGGTCGAAGACCCACCGGTTGCCGCCCGCGTCGGCCGGGGTCTTGCGGGAGTACTGCACGCCGTCCAGGTACCAGGTGATCGAGTCGGGCGCCCAGTCGACCGTGTAGGTGTGGAAGGCGTCGGCGAGCGCCTGGCCGCCGGGGAGCGACGTCTGCCCGGTCAGCGGGTTGCCGCCGTAGTAGCCCGGCCCGTGCAGGCTGCCGTGCACCGTGGACGGTTCGCGGCCGATGTTCTCCATGATGTCGATCTCGCCGCTGTTGGGCCACGGGTTGGTGCCGATGTCGTTGCCGAGCATCCAGAACGCCGGCCAGATCCCCTGCCCGCGCGGGATCTTGATGCGCGCCTCGAAGCGGCCGTAGGCCTGGGCGAACGTGCCGTTGGTCAGCAGCCGGGCCGAGGTGTACTGGCAGCTCCCGTACCAGCAGGAGAAGCCGGACGGGTTCTCCCGGCGGGCGGTGATGACCAGGTTGCCGTTGCCGTCGAGGGCGGCGTTGCGGGTGCTGTTGGTGTAGTACTGCAGCTCGTTGTTGCCCCAGCCGCTGCCGCCGATGTCGTACCGCCATCGGCTGGCGTCCGGCGGCGTCCCGGCGGCGCCGTTGAAGTCGTCGGACCAGGTCACCGCGCCGGGCGCGGCCACGGCGGGGGTGCCGGTGACGGTGGTGAGCGCGGCCGTGAGGCCTACGGCTGCGAGGGCCACGGCGGCGATGGTACGGATGCTGCGCACGGTGCCTCCCTTCAGTGAACAAACCATAGAGATAGACTTCGATGAAGCTATGAATGAACTTCGGACCTGTCAAGAGAGCGCTCCCTGAACCGGTGCGGCCGGTTCCGGAACCGGCCGGAAACATTGACGTGATGCGATGCGGTTCGGGAGGATCCGGAACCGGGGACTTGGGCGGACCGGGCCGACGGGGCACCGGGCGACCGGTCCCGTGTGGAGGCGCGAGATGAGACTGCCCAGACAGGCCGCGCTCGGCGCGGCCGGCGTCCTGGTGCTGGCCCTGCTGCCGGCCCCGCCCGCGGCGGCCGCCGACGCCGGCACGGTCACCGTCACCGCCGGCCGCCCGGTCTATGCGGCGGCGGAGGGAACGCGCGTGCCGGTGGACCTCGCGGTGTCCACCTCCGACGGACGCCCCCTGGCCGCGGCGGTCACCGTGCGCTGGGCCACCGGCGCGGGCACCGCCACCCCCGGCGCCGACTACACCGCCGACTCCGGCACGCTCACCTTCCCGGCGGGCAGCCCGTCCGGCGCCGTCCGCTCGGTCACGGTCGCCGTGCGCGCCGACGGCGCGGCGGAGACCGCCGAGACGGTGCCGCTGACCCTCGCCGCCGACGGGGCCACCGTCGCGGCCCCGCCCACCGTGGTGGTCGACGCGCACGGCCTGCCGTACCTCGACCGGCGGCTGCCGGTGCGGCGGCGGGTCGCCGACCTGCTGGGCCGGATGACGCTCGCCGAGAAGATCGGCCAGATGACCCAGGCCGAGCGGGCCGCCGTCGCCGACGACCCGGCCGCCGTCGCCCGCTGGCAGCTCGGGTCGGTGCTCTCCGGCGGCGGCTCGACCCCCGCCAGCAACACCCCGGCCGCCTGGGTCGAGATGGTCAACGGACTCCAGGCGCAGGCGCTGAGCACCCGCCTCCAGATCCCGCTGATCTACGGCATCGACGCCGTGCACGGCCACGGCAACGTCGTCGGCGCCACCGTCTTCCCGCACAACGTCGGGCTCGGCGCCACGCGCGACCCGAAGCTGGTCGAGCGGGTCGGCCACGCCACCGCCGCCGAGGTACGCGCCACCGGCATCCCGTGGAACTTCGCGCCCTGCCTCTGCGTGTCCCGCGACGAGCGCTGGGGCCGCAGCTACGAGAGCTTCGGCGAGGACCCGGCGCTGGTGGTGTCGATGGAGACCGTCATCGACGGCCTGCAGGGCCGGCCCGGCCGGCTCGACGACACCGACCGGGTGCTCGCCACGGCGAAGCACTACGCGGGCGACGGCGACACCGACTACGACGAGGCGGTCGCCGCCGCCAACGAGGGCAAGCCCTGGTGGGAGCAGAAGTACCCGATCGACCAGGGGGTGACCGTCACCGACCGGGCGCGCTTCGCCCGCGTCGACCTGTCCCCGTACCTGCCGGCCGTGCGGACCCACAAGGTGGGCAGCGTCATGCCCTCCTTCTCCAGCGTGGACTGGACCGAGGACGGGCTCGGCAACCCGACCAAGATGCACGCCCACCGCGAGCTGATCACCGACGTGCTCAAGGGCCGGCTGGGCTTCGACGGGTTCCTGGTCTCCGACTGGGAGGGCATCCACCAGATCCCCGACCCCGCCGAGCCGACGACCGCGGGGCTGACCGCGTACAAGGTCCGGGTCGGGGTCAACGCCGGAACGGACATGTTCATGGAGCCGTACAACGCCGAGCAGTTCGAGCAGCTGCTCCTCGCCGAGGTGACCGCCGGCCGGGTGCCCACGGCCCGGATCGACGACGCGGTCCGGCGGATCCTCACGAAGAAGTTCGAGCTGGGCCTCTTCGAGCACCCGTACGCGTCGGCGGCCGACGTGGACCAGGTCGGCAGCGCGGCACACCGGGCGGTGGGCCGGGAGGCCGTGGCCAAGTCCCAGGTGCTGCTGAAGAACAGCGGGCGGGCCCTGCCGCTGCGCCGGGACGCGAAGCTCTACGTGGCCGGGCGCAACGCCGACGACCTCGGTAACCAGGCCGGCGGGTGGACGGTCACCTGGCAGGGCGTCTCCGGCGCCGACGCCGTACCCGGCACGTCCATCCTGGACGGGATCCGTCAGGTCGCGCCGGGAGCCCGCGTCACCTACAGCGCCGACGCCTCGGCACCCACCGACGGCGCCCAGGTCGGTGTCGTGGTGGTCGGCGAGACCCCGTACGCGGAGGGCTACGGCGACGTCGGCGGCCCGGAGTGCGGCTGGTGCAGCGTGCCGCAGCAGGAGGAGAAGTGGCTCCGGCTCCAGCCCGCCGACCGCGCGGTCGTCGACAAGGTCTGCACGGCGCTGCCCACCTGCGTGGTGCTGGTGGTGTCCGGCCGGCCCCAGGTGCTCACCGACCAGCTCGGCGAGATCGACGCCCTGGTGGCGTCGTGGCTGCCGGGCAGTGAGGGCGCCGGGGTGGCCGACGTGCTGTTCGGCCGCCGCCCGTTCACCGGCCGGCTGCCGGTGAGCTGGCCGCGGGACGAGGCGCAGGTGCCGGTCAACGTCGGCGACACCAACTACCGGCCGCTGTTCCCGTTCGGCTGGGGCCTGCGGACCGTCCCGGGGCGGGACGGGCTGGCCGCCGTCGCCGCCGACCGGCCGCAGGTGCGGGCGGCCCTCGCGCCGGCCGGCTGGCACGCCGACGGCTCGCTGCGCGACGCTCCCCGCGTGCTCGACCGGCTCGGGCGGCAGCTCGGCGCCGACCACCGGGACGGCGCGCTGGTCGAGGCCATCCTCGGGGTGGCCCGGGACGCCGCGCAGGCGGCCGTGGTGCGGGGGAGCGCGCCGGACAACTGGGCGGCGCTGATCGCGGACGCCGACCACGCCCAGCTCACCGGCGACCCGGTCCGGGCGTTCACCCTGCTGGCCCGGGTCGCCGTCTGACCGGCCCGGTCGGCCTCCCCGGGTCACCCGGGGAGGCCGACCGGCCGGTCGTCACTCCGTTGTGGCGGGTGCGTGCACCGGGGCGCGGTCGGGGCGGGCCGGCTCCGCCGCCACCGGCCGGCGCAGCTCCCGCCACGGGCCGCCGAGCAGCGGGGTGAGCACCACCAGCAGGTAGCCGGCGCCGATGGCGACAAGTGTCGTGGTGGTGCCGATGCGGTCGGCGGCCAGCCCGGCGCCGAGCGCGCCCACCGGCATGGCGGCCCAGGCGCCCGCGCCGATCACCCCGTACACCCGGGCCCGCATGGTCGCCGGGATCCGCTCCAGCTCGACCGCGCCGATGAGCGGGTTGATCGCGCCGGCGGCGAGGCCGGACACCACGCAGACCGCGGCGACCACCGGCAGCGGCGGGGCGGCGGCGAGCGCCCAGAAGGGCGGAGCGCCGCAGACGGCGAAGGCCGTGACGAAGGTGGCGCGGCGGGGCAGCCGGTGCCCGACGGCGCTGAAGATCAGCGAACCGACCAGCGCGCCGCCGCCCATGGCGCCGACCAGCAGGCCGAACGCGGCCGCCCCGCCGAGGTCCCGGGTGGCGACGATCGGCATGAGCACGTTGCTCTTGGTGGCGTCGAAGAGGTTGGTGACCAGCACGAGCAGCACCATGGCGCGCAGCAGCGGCTCGCGGACCAGGAAGCGCAGCCCGGCGGCGAAGTCCCGCCAGTAGCCGGCCGAGGGGGTGTCGTGGTCGGTGGACGGCCGCAGGCTTGCCGGCACCAGCACCGCCACCACCAGTGCCGAGACGGCGAACGTGGCCGCGTCGACGGCCAGCACCGGCAACGCGCCGAGCGCGGTGACCAGCAGGCCGGCAACCGGCGCCCCGATCAGGCGGGCGCCGCGCTCGGTGGCACCGAACCAGCCGATCGCCCGCTCGATGGGCACCCCCGCGGCAGCCGCCGCCTCCGGCAGCAGCGCGGTGCGGGCGGTCTGGCCCGGGGTGTCGAGCAGGCCGCTGACGAACACCAGCCCGAGCAGGGCCGGGAAGGGCAGCCCCACCGTGGCGTGCAGCAGCGGCACGGCGGCGACGGTCACGCCGGAGACCAGGTCGGCCAGCATGCTGGCCCGGCGGTAGCCGATCCGGTCGACGAGGACGCCGCCGAAGGCCCCGCCGAGCACCACGGGGGCCGTGGCGAACGCGCCGGCCAGCCCGGTGGCGGCGGGGGAGCCCGTCTCGGCGAGGACGTAGAGCGGCAGCGCGATCAGCGTGAGCATGTTGCCCGTGAGCGAGACCGTGTGCGCGGTCAGCAGCCCGGCCAGGGGCGCCCACCGGCGGCTCACTGCGGCCCCCGGTAGGCCTGCCAGATCAGCGTGACGGTGCGCGCGTCCGGCCGGTCGGGGTTGCTGCGGGCCTGCCAGCGCTTGCCCAGCTCGGACAGCTCCCGCCGCAGCTCCACGAGCTCGTCGGGGGTGAGATGGAGGAAGCTGTCGCTGCTGGTGGTGCCCCGGACCCAGGCCGGGTCGAGGGACGCCTCGGCGTCGAGGTACGCCTCGAACCGGGCCACGTAGCGCTGGAGGAAGGCCCGGCGCAGCAGGTCGGAGGCGAGCCTCCGCTCCGGGTCGTCGAGCAGCTCCGCCGGCTCCCAGTTGGTGCGCGCGTGCGCGGCCCGCCACCACCGCTCCCGGCGGTTGCGGGCCAGCTCGGGCGCCTCCACGACGAAGCCGTGCTCGGCCAGCTTGCCCAGGTGGTAGCTGACCGAGCCGACCGCCTCGCCGGTGACGTCGCTGAGCATGCCCACGGTCTGCGGGCCGCGGATGCGCAGCTCGCCGAGGAGCCGGATCCGGGTCTCGTGGGCCAGTGCCCGCATGGCCTTTGGATCGGTGAGGTGCAGGGTGTTCGGCTCGTCCGCCATGCCGCCCACGCTAGACCTACAACGACCGATGTACAAGAAGCCTTGTGTTCGGACCCGGCCACACGGCCGGCGGTGGATCAGGCGGGGCGGCGGCCCTTGAGGCGGCGACCCAGCTCGCGCGCGATCTCCCGGTTGGCGTCCCGCTCGGCGAGCGCCTGGCGCTTGTCGTACGAGCGGCGGCCCCGGGCCAGGCCCAGCTCGACCTTGGCCCAGCCGTTGGAGAAGTACAACGACAGCGGCACGAGGGTCACCCCGCCGTCGCGCAGCTTCTCCAGGATCCGGGCGATCTCGACGCGGTTCAGCAGCAGCTTCCGGGTGCGCCGGGGCTGGTGGTTCGTCCAGGTGCCGAAGCCGTACTCGGCGATGTGCAGGCCGTACAGCATGATCTCGCCGTCGCGCTCCTGGGCGAACGCGTCGACCAGCGACACGCGACCCTCCCGCAGCGACTTCACCTCGGTGCCGGCCAGCACGATCCCGGCCTCGTACGTCTTCAGGATCGTGTAGTCGTGCCGCGCCTTCTTGTTGGAGGCGACGAGCTTGCGACCGGTCTCCCTGGCCACGCCCTCACCCCCCGGTCCGTCGACGCCGAGCAGGATACCCCGGGGCCGCGGTGCGAAATTCGGCCCGACCGCGGGTGTCGGGCCGGCGTCGCGCCTCCTAGCGTCGGGGCATGGACCGACTCGGCGAGATCGCCTTCCGCCTGCCCCGGACGCCCGCCGCGCAGACCTTCCTCGACCAGCTCCGCACCCTGCTCGCCGAGGTGCCGTACGCGGAGCCGCTCCGCCCGCCCGGCGCCGCCGAGGGGCCGGTGGAGCGCCTGGTCCTCACCCCGCCGCGCCCGGACGGCGCCCGGCCGCTGACCGTCATCGGGCTGGCCGACGTGCCCGCGCCGGTGGTCACGTTCGACCCCGGACCGTCGCTCGGCGTCGAGGGCGCCGGGCCGCTCGCCGGGCCGGCGCCCACGGTCGACGTGGCGGACCTGGCCCGCCGCCTCGCCGGGCACGTGCGGCGGGTCGACCACACCGGCGTGAACCTGCCCGTCGCCACGACGTCGTCCGAGGCGTGGCGCGGCCTCGTGCGGGCGCTCGCCGCGACCTCGACCATGTACCGCTACCCGACCGGCGAGGAGTGGCCGTTCGTCCTCCCGTCGACCCCGGCCGAGCTGCGCGCCGACATCCGGAACTTCGTCGTCGGCCGGGAACCCCGGTTCGAGCTGGTCCACGACGCGTGGCACGACCGCACCGAGTGGCAGTTCGCGCTCTGGACCGACCTGACGCGGGCGGAGCTTGCGGAGCTGTTCCCCGAGCCCGAGGGGCTCACGTTCCCCGGGCTGGACGACATCTTCCGCGTGGTGCCGGTCCACCACCCGTGGTGGCCGGAGCTGGGGATCCGGTTCGACCTGTGCTACCGGGTGGTGGGCGGCCCGTCGGACTGGGAGACCGGCGAGTGGCTGGTCACCGCCGGGGGCCGCATCGGCTGAGCCGGCTCGTCGGGCAGCGCCGCGCCGGCGCGGCGCAGGTGACCGTCGAGGTCGGCGAGCCAGCCCTCGACCTCCACGAGGGCCAGTACCTCGGGCCGGTCCTCGCCGTTGCGCACCATGCCGTGCACCTGCCGCGCGACGTCACCGGGCGGGTCCGCCGGCGTGGGCGGCCGGTCGACCCGGCCCCGCGTCACCTGGCGGCCGAGGTCGGCGTAGCCGTCGCGCAGACGGGTGGCCCACCCGACCAGCGCCGCCGCGGGGCCGGGCCACGGGGCCAGCACCCCGGGCCGGCGGTCGGCGAGCAGCGCCTGCCCGCCGTAGGCGGCGCGGTGCGCGGCCGTCAGCACGGCGTCCCAGTCCACGTGCGACAGCCGGGGGTCGTGGCGCTCGCCGTGGTACTGGACGAAGGACGCGCTGGCCAGCGCCTCCGCGCGGCGGGCCGCGGCGACCGCCGCGCGCGCGTCCGCGCCGCTCGCGAACGCCTCGACGGTCCGCTCGGCGACCCGCCCGCTCGCCGCCAGGTAGGCGCCCGCGTTACGGCGCAGCTCGCCGCCGCTGCCGCGCGGCCAGAGCAGCAGGCCGGCGAGGACGCCCACCACGGCGCCGATCGCCACGTCCACCACCCGGGCGCCGGCCAGTTGCCAGGACGACGGGCTGAGCTGGGCGAACACGACGATGAGCAGCAGCGTGAGCAGCGCCTGGGCCCAGCCCAGGCCGAGCAGCGGGCCGACGCCGAAGGCCAGCACGAGCGCCAGGGGCAGCAGGGCGGCGTACGCCTGCCGTTCCGGCGAGACGAGCAGCAGCAGGCCGCCGGCGGCGCCCCCGGCGAGGGTGCCGACCAGCGCCGGGCGCAGCGTAGTCCGGGTGTCCGACGCGGAGGCCCGCATGAGGCTGAGCGTCGCCAGGAGCACCCAGAACCCGTGTTGCAGGTTGACCACCCCGGCGATCACCCGCGCGGCGGCCAGGGCCACGGCGAGCCGGACCGCTCCCTCCAGGTACACCGACCGCGGGGTGAGGTGCGCCCGGAACCGCCGCCGGTACAGCGACCAGGTGCTGCGGTCGGCGTACCAGAACCGGTCGGCGCCGGCCTCGGGTGGCCGCGCGGCGTGGCGACCGCGCGGACCGGTGGCGATCCCGACCGCCGTCGCGTACGTCCCCACCTGGTCGGCGAGCGTCCGCACCGCCGCGTCCACGCGCAGCCGGGCCGGGCCGGCGGCCCGCCACGACGGCGGCAGCGGGGTGGCCGGCTCCGGCCCGTCGGCGGCCGGCGTGCCCGGTCGGCGGAGCGCGATGTCGGCGGAGCGGCGGAGGGAGGCCGCGCACCGCCGGAGCGCGCCGGCCAGATCGGCGTCCCCGCTGCCCGGGACATCCGGCCGGGACGCGAGGGACTCGGCGACCGCGAGCGCCTCCTGGGCGGCCGCCGCCGCGTCCCGCCAGGCCCGGTCGCGGCGACCGGCCGAGGTGGGGCGTGCCGTCACCGGCAGTCGCGGCATCCGCACCTGGTCGAGCAGCTGGACCGCCCGGGCGTGCCGGCGCGCCGCCTCCTCGGCCGCGCCCGGCCGCGCGACCAGCACCTCCGCGAGCGTGTCGAGGAGGTCCGCGAGGCCGCCCGCGGCCGTGGCGAGCCGCTGCGGGAAGGAGACCGGCGCCGGGTCGGGCCAGAGCGTCACCTCGGCGAGCGCCACCAGGACGACGCCCAGGGTGACGCCGGCCAGCCGGGCCGGGAGGGTGTCCGGCTGGTACGGCGGGAAGCAGGCCAGGATGTAGAAGAGCTGGAGGGCGTTGGCCAGCCCGAC
The DNA here is from genome assembly GCF_040607315.1 of Micromonospora sp. NPDC005305. Taxonomy (NCBI): domain Bacteria; kingdom Bacillati; phylum Actinomycetota; class Actinomycetes; order Micromonosporales; family Micromonosporaceae; genus Micromonospora; species Micromonospora sp. NPDC005305. The sequence goes on from NZ_JBEXGL010000005.1 coordinate 33,348, forward strand.
GAGGCGTGGACCGCCGACGCCCGCGAACGCCACGGCGAACCCGATGACGAGCATCCCGGCCGACGCGGCCGCGGTGCTGACCGCCAGGACCGTGCCGACCGCCACGAGCGCCCAGGCCACGGGTACGGCCGCCAGCAGGGTGCGCGCCCGCACGGCGGCCGGCCCCGGCAGCTGGGCGAAACTGCCGGTGGCGACCGTGCCGAACAGCGCGTACGTGGCGAGGGTGACGTTGCCCAGGCCGTAGCGGCAGCCGTAGAAGGTGAGGGAGGCGACGACGGTCAGCCGGGCCGCCCGGCGGACGAGGCGGTAGCCCGGGTCGCGCCGGCGCAGCCGGTCCCGCAGCTCCCCGCCGGGTCGTCGACGCATGCCCACACCGCTCCCCACCAGGTCTTCCCGGGGGCGGGTCGTCTGCTTCCGGGACTCTATCGGGTCGGGGGCGGTGGCGTTTCCCGGTTGGACCGACGTGGGCGTGTCCGCGATCGGGACGACGCCCGGTTCCCGTGCGCCTAGGCTGCCCGGTAGGCGAGGCGGGGGAGCGGCGGATGACGCGGGTGGCGGTGCTCGGGCTCGGTGGCATGGGTGCGCCGATGGCGGCGAATCTCGTCCGGGCCGGCTTGACGACGGTGGTGTGGAACCGGCATCCGGAGCCGGCCCGCGCGCTGGGCGACCGGGGCGCCGAGGTCGCCGCGGACCCGGCCGAGGCGGTCCGCCGGGCCGACGTGGCGGTGACCATGGTGACCGACGCCGACGCGGTACGCGCGATCGCCGTCGACCAGGGCATGCTGGCCGCGCTGCCCGAGGGGGCGGTCTGGGCGCAGATGAGCACCATCGGGGTGACCGCGACCGCGCGCCTGGCCGAGCTGGTCGGCGCCGAGCGCCCCGGCGTGACCCTGGTGGACGCGCCGGTGGCGGGCAGCCGCGGCCCGGCCGCACAGGGCCGGCTCGTCGTCCTCGCCTCCGGCCCGGAGCAGGTGCGGGACCGCGTGGCGCCCGTCTTCGACGCGGTCGGGCAGCGGACCGTCTGGGTGGGGCCGGTCGGCGCCGGGTCGCGGCTGAAGCTGGTCAACAACCTGCTGCTGGCCTTCGTGAACGAGGGGCTCGCCGCGGCGGTCGCCCTCGGCGACGCGCTGGGCCTGGACCGCGCCACCGTGCGGGGGGCCCTGCAGGGCAGCCCGCTGGTGTCGCCCTGGGCGGCCGAGAAGCTGGACCGGATCGCCGGGGACGACTACACGACGCAGTACTCCCTGGCTTTGGCTCTCAAGGACGTGGACCTCGCGTTGCGTGAGGTGCCGTCCGGCCGGTTCCCGGCCGCCGAGGCCCTGGCCGGCGAGTGGCGACACGCGGTCGAGCAGGGCCTCGGCGGCGACGATCTCACGGTCGTGACGCGGGCCCTCGCCCGAGAGGCGACGGGACAGCCTCCGCGCCGGACCGCGCCTTAACCGGAACCAGAGGTTGCCTTAACCACCCCGCGACCCGTCACGTCCTACGGTCGGACGGTCACGTCCAGTAGGGGTGAGGGGAGTATCGGTGATCAGACGTCATGTCGCACGATTCGCCGGCGCGTGCGCAGGTATGGTCGCAATGCTGGTGGCGGGGCAGGGAGCGGTCCTCGCCGCGCCGCGGAGTGGAGACCTCACCCCGACGGTGGTGAACGACGACTTCGCCGCCGCGCTACCGGTCGACGCGTTGCCGTATTCGAACGTCCAGGACCTCAGCACGGCGACCGCCCAGGACGGCGAGCCCACGTCCTGCTTCGGCGCCACCCGCACGGTGTGGTACGCGTACACACCCACCACCACCGGCATGGTCACGGCCGGCACCGGCCCCGACTACCCGGGCATCGCCGTCTACACGGGAAGCTCGTTGGACAGCCTCTCCGAGGTGTACTGCCGGCCGCTGTACGGCTACGCGCCGGTGACCTTCGAGGCCCGGGCCGGCACCACCTACCTGTTCCGCACCGGGGCGGACTTCGCCGAGCAGGTCACCTTCCGGCTGGACGTCGCGCCGGACCCGGAGGTGGACTTCTCCCCACCGGGCTACGAGCTCAGCATGTTCGACACGGTCTCCTTCTGGCCCTCGGTCCACGACCCGGCCGGTCTCGGGATCGCCTCCTACCGCTGGGAGTTCGGTGACGCGACCACGACGGACGCCCAGTTCCCGCGCCACCGGTTCACCGCCGACGGCGACTACACCGTCCGGTTGACGGCGCGGACGGTCGACGGGCGCAGCGCGTCGGCCGCGCACCCGGTGGTGGTCCGTACCCACGACGTCGCGATCGACCGGCTCGCCGTGCCGTCGACCGCGCGGGTCGGACAGACCGTCGGTGTCACCGTCGCGGTGCGCAACACCCGGTACGCCGAGGACGTCGAGGTCCGCCTCTACCGCAGCGGCCCGTACGGATACGAGGAGGTCGGTGCCCAGACACAACCGGTTCCGGTGGGACGGGGCAAGGGCACCACCTTCTCCTTCCGGTACGTGGTCACGGCAGAGGACGGGGCCGCCGGGAAGCTCACCTTCCGGGCGGTGGCCGCGGTGCTGCGTAACCGGGACGCCCTCCCGGCCGACAACGAGCTGCTCTCGCCCCCGGTCCGGGTTAGCTGAGCCGGCGACGCCGGCACGGGGGTGGGCGACGCCGGACGCGGCCGGTGGCGGTGCCGGAGACCTCGGACACCGCCACCGCCGCCGTCCGGGGCGGTCAGAGCGCGGGCTGCGCGGCCGGGGCCGGCCACGGGGGCCGGGCCGGTCGCCCCGCGGTGGCGGCGACCCAGCCCGTGGTGATCAGCAGGAGCGCCGCCGCGTAGGTGGTCATGACCAGCAGGTCCCGGCCGGGGAAGTCGCTGCCCGCCACGCCCACCCCGATCAGCAGGTCGGAGACGAGGAAGAGCGCCCCGCCGGCCGCCGCACGCCGGGACACCCCGGTCGCGGCGGCGGCCATCAGGGACAGCGCCAGGCTGTAGCCGAGCACCGGCAGCCGCAGCGGCCCCAGCGCGTCCCAGAGCAGGGCGTTCCCGCCGGCCCAGGCGAGCAGGTAGCCGGCCACCGCCGCCACCGGCGGCCGGCGGCGGCGCAGGAAGGCGGTGAGGAACGCGACCTGGGTGACCAGGAAGCACCCCATGCCGGCCAGGAACGCGGTCCGTCCCGGCACGAGCAGGGCCACGTCCCCGGCGGTGGCGGCCACCAGGCCCAGCGCCACCGGGTCGAGCCGGCGTCGCCGGTCCCACAGGTACGCCAGCAGCAGCGGCGCCAGCAGCGGCTTGGCCAGCCACTGCGCCGGCGTCGAGTCGAGCGCGACCCCGACCAGCTCGACCAGGGCGACGATCCCGAACAGGGCCAGCCAGGGGCGCCTCACCGGGCCGGCTGCCAGCCGGGCCGGCCGAAGACGTAGCCGAGCCGGGCCCGCCAGGAGGTGGCGTGCCGGACGTCCGACCAGATCGCGGCGAACTCGTGGGTGGCCACCCGTAGCGGGTTGTAGGTCTGGATGTTCTTGGTCAGCCCGTACCGGGCCGGGGCCCGCTCGGGCTCGAAGGAGCCGAACAGCCGGTCCCAGACGATGAGGATGCCGCCGTAGTTGCGGTCCAGGTACTCGGCGTTCGAACCGTGGTGCACCCGGTGGTGCGAGGGCGTGTTGAAGATGAACTCGATCGGCCGCGGCAGCACGCCCACCCGCTCGGTGTGCAGGAAGAACTGGTAGAGCAGGCTGATCGACTGCTGCAGGAAGATCATCCATGGCGGGATGCCGAGCAGCGCCAGGGGCAGCCAGAACGGCAGCGAGGTCATCGGCGTCCAGCTCTGCCGCAGCGCCGTGGAGAGGTTGTAGTAGACGCTGGAGTGGTGCACCACGTGGCTGGCCCACAGCACGCGGACCTCGTGGTGCAGCCGGTGGAACCAGTAGTAGGCGACGTCGTCGGCGAAGAAGACGATCACCCAGGTCCACCAGTCGCCGGGGGAGAGGTGCACGGGCGCGACCACCCACAGCGCGGCGTAGATGCCGACGGTGAGCAGCTTCCAGGGGAAGCCGATGATCTGGCTGCCCAGCCCCATGGAGAGGCTGGTGGTGGTGTCGCGCAGCTCGTAGCCGCGTTCGTCGTCGTCGGGGAGGAACCGGTAGGAGACCGCCTCGATGATGATGAGCAGCAGGAACGCCGGGACGGCGTAGAGCACGGCGGGGATCATGCTCGGGCTTCCCTTCGGGTGGCGGGGGTGGTGGGGGTGGTGACCGGGGCGGTCAGCAGGGCCCGGGCGTGCCGGGCGGCTGCCGTGCCCTGACCGGCCGCGATCGCCGCGGCGAGCCGGCGGTGGCCGGCGACGTCGAGCAGCTCGGCGGCCCGGGCGTCCGGGGGGACATCGCCCACGGCGAAGGTGCCGGCCACCAGGCTGTTGAACGCCAGCAGGTAGGCGGTGTTGCCGCTGCCCCGGACGATCAGCCACCAGATCGCGATGTTGGCCTCGTTCATCCGGTCCAGGTCGGGGGCGAGCGAGCCGTACTCCTCGGCGGCCCGGACCAGCGCGTCGGTGACCTCCGGGTCGCCGCGCTCGGCGCAGAGCCGGGCCGCGTCGATCCCGACGCACGCCCGCATCTCCAGCATGTCGCGGACCAGGTTCTCGACCGGGAGCACGTCACCCGAGCGGGCCAGCGACAGCGCCAGGTCCAGGCCGGCGTGCACCCGCCAGTCGAGTACCCGGGTGGCGCCGCCCTGGCTGACCCGGACCAGGCCGAGCTGCTGGAGCCGGCGCAGCGCCTCGCGGACGGCGTGCCGGTTCACGGCGAACGCGGCGGCCAGCTCCCGCTCGCCGGGCAGCGTCTCCTCCGGCCGGTAGCGGCCGCTGACGATCGCGTCGCGGAGCTGACCGAAGACGTGGTCGGAGACCGAGGCGCGGGGGACGGGAGCGAAGGCCATGGGCAGCAGTGTGGCCCTGGACACATCAACCCGTCAACTGGTTGGACCAGATCGAATCCGCCACCCTCCGGTGGCCGCCCGCGCACGCCTCGTATCCTTTCCGCCGGAAGCCCCGCGAAGTGGAAGGGAGTCGGTGTGAGCGATCGGGTCGAGACGTTGGAGTTCCAGGCCGAGGCCCGTCAGCTGCTCCAGCTGATGGTGCACTCGATCTACTCCAACAAGGACGTCTTCCTGCGCGAACTGATCTCGAACGCCTCCGACGCGCTGGACAAGGTGCGCCTGGAGTCGCTGGTCGACAAGGACCTCCAGGTCGACACCACCGACCTGCACATCGAGATCGAGGTCGACCGGGAGGCCCGCACGCTGACCGTGCGGGACAACGGGATCGGCATGTCCCGCGACGAGGTGGTCGGGCTCATCGGCACCATCGCCAAGTCCGGCACCGCCGAGCTGCTGCGCACGCTGCGCGAGTCGAAGGACGCCGCGGCCTCTCAGGAGCTGATCGGGCAGTTCGGCGTCGGCTTCTACGCCACCTTCATGGTCGCCGACCGGGTGACCCTGCTGACCCGCCGCGCCGGGCAGGCCGGCGGCACCCGCTGGGAGTCCACGGGCGAGGGCACCTACTCGGTCGAGACCGTCGAGGACGCCCCGCAGGGCACCTCGGTGACCCTGCACCTCAAGCCGGTCGACGCCGAGGACAACCTGCACGACTACACGGCCGAGTGGACCATCCGCGAGATCGTCAAGCGCTATTCGGACTTCATCGCCTGGCCGATCCGGATGACCGTGGAGAAGCCCGGTGAGGACGGCGCCACCACCGGCGAGGAGCAGACGCTCAACTCGATGAAGGCGCTCTGGGCGCGCGCGAAGGACGAGGTCGACGAGGCCGAGTACAAGGAGTTCTACCGGCACGTCGCGCACGACTGGGCGGACCCGCTGGAAACCATCCACATGCGCGGTGAGGGCACCTTCGAGTACGAGGCGCTGCTCTTCCTGCCGTCGCACGCCCCGCTCGACCTGTTCTCGCCGCAGGGCCGCCGGGGCGTGCAGCTCTACGTCAAGCGCGTGTTCATCATGGACGACTGCGACGCGCTGATGCCCAACTACCTGCGCTTCGTCAAGGGCGTGGTGGACGCGCACGACCTGTCGCTGAACATCTCCCGGGAGATCCTCCAGCAGGACCGGCAGATCCGCGCCGTGCGCCGCCGCCTGGTCAAGAAGGTCCTCGCCACGCTCAAGGACCTCTCCGCCGAGGCGTACCGCACCTTCTGGGGCGAGTTCGGCGCGGTGGTCAAGGAGGGCCTGCTGGAGGACCCGGACAACACCGACGCCCTGCTGGACCTGGTCCGCGCCGCCAGCACCCACGACCCGGCCGAGCTGACCACGCTGCGCGACTACGTCGAGCGGATGAAGGACGGCCAGACCGAGATCTACTACGCCACCGGCGAGAACCGGGCCACCATCGAGAACTCCCCACACCTGGAGGCGTTCCGCGCCAGGGGCTACGAGGTGCTGATCCTCACCGACCCGGTCGACGAGGTGTGGGTCGAGCGGGTCGGCGCGTACGACGGGAAGACGCTGCGCTCGGTCGCCAAGGGCCAGGTCGACCTGGAGACCGACGAGGAGAGGGAGAAGGCCGAGGCCGAACGGCAGGAGTACGCCGACCTGCTCACCTGGATGAGCGGCGCGCTCGCCGACAGCGTGAAGGAGGTCCGGCTCTCCACCCGGCTCACCACCTCCCCGGCCTGCGTGGTCGGCGACGCGCACGACATGACGCCCACGCTGGAGAAGATGTACCGGGCCATGGGCCAGGAGGTGCCCCGGGTCAAGCGCATCCTGGAGCTCAACCCGACCCACGCCCTCGTCACCGGGCTGCGCAAGGCGCACGAGCAGGGCGGCGACGGCACGGCGCTGACCGAGACCGCCGAGCTGCTGTACGGCATGGCGCTGCTCGCCGAGGGCGGGGAACTGGCCGACCCGGCCCGGTTCACCCGCATCCTCGCCGACCGCCTCGCCCGGAACCTCTAGGCCGCTGTGTGTAAGGAAGGGCCCCTTGTTAACGCCAGGCGTTAACAAGGGGCCCTTCCTTCAGGGCAGGGCGGGGTAGAGGGCGGCGACGCCGCCGGAGAGGCCGGCGAGGACCTGGCGGGAGGTCTCGTCGGCGATGATCTCGTACCGGTCGGCCTCGATCCCGTCGACGGCCAGCCGGGCGATCTGGGCCGGGTCGGACTTCGGCGCGGTCACCCGCGCGGTCATGTCGGTGTCCATGTAGCCGACGTGCAGGCCGGCCACGCGCACGCCCCGGTCGGCGAGCTGCGCGCGCAGCGCGTTGGTCATCGACCACTCGGCGGCCTTGGCCGCGCCGTAGGCGCCCACGCCCGGGAACGTGATCCAGGACAGGGCGGAGAGGATGTTCAGGACGGTCCCGCCGCCGTTGGCCGCGATTCTCGGCGCGAAGGCCCGCACCACGGACAGCGTGCCGAGGTAGTGGGTCTCCAGCTCCAGGCGGATCTCCGCCAGGTCGCCGTCGAGCAGGTCGGCCCCGGTGCTCACCCCGGCGTTGTTGACCAGCAGGGTGACGTCGCCGGCCAGCTCGGCGGCGGCGGCCACCGAGGCCGGGTCGGTGATGTCGAGCCGCACCGGGGTGGCGCCCGGCAGGTCGACGGTCTCCGGGTTGCGGGCGCCGGCGTAGACGGTGGCGCCGCGGGCCAGCAGCTCGGCGGCCAGGTGCCGGCCGAAGCCCCGGTTGGCCCCGGTGACCAGGGCGGTGCTTCCAGCGATCTTCATGGGTGCTCCTGAGAGTGGCGAGGGGTGGGTGGTCAGGACGGCAGCAGGCCGGGACCGGGCAGCAGGTCCACCTCGTCGGCCGGCACGTCGTGGCCGGCCGCGCAGCGCAGCGCCACGTGCACCGCCGCGCCGCAGTCGTGGTGGGCCAGCCGGACCGAGGGCTCGTCGACGGCGTACGTGTCGCCCCACTCGCGCAGGGCGGCGAGCACGGGCAACAGGTCGCGCCCCTTGTCGGTGAGCACGTACTCGTCGCGGGTGCGCTGGCCGGGCTCCCGGTAGGGCCGCCGGTCGAGCAGCCCGTCGGCGACGAGCTGCTTCAGCCGGGCGGCGGCCACCGGCTCGCTGACACCGACCCGGCGGGCGAACTCGTCGAAGCGCCGGGTGCCGAACGACGCCTCGCGCAGCAGGAGCAGCGTGGTGCGGTTGCCGACCACGTCGAGCGCGCCGGCGATCGAGCAGTTGGCGGTGGACCAGGAGTCGCGCCGCGCGAGGAAGTCCGTCATGGGGCCGACGCTACCCGGCTGACTTAGGGAAACCAAAGCCAGCTATCTCACGCCGGACCCGGGAATAAGCCGCCCTCAGAGCTGGCCGGCGTAGAAGCCGTGCCGGGCGAGGGGCTCGACGATCTCCCGCTCCTCGTACGACAGGTGCGACAGCAGGGTGTCGGTGAGCAGGTCCACGGCCGCCTGGAGCTCGGTGAAGTCGCCCGGCTCGCGGATCAGGTCCACGAGCGCCCGGTCCACGCTCTCCACCACCCCGTGGATGACCTCGTGCTCCTCCTCGAGGCGGTCCAGCACCGCCGCCAGCCCCGCGTCGGCCCGGCGCAGGTGCGGAAAGATCGAGTTGTCCTCCAGGCCGTGGTGCTGGGTCACCACGGTGCAGTACGCCGCGCAGTAGGCGCCCAGCGTCCAGTTGTTCTGCCGCATGGTCATCTCGTTGAGCACGGCCCGGGCGGCGCCCGGGGCGACCGCGCCGCGCTTGACCTGTTCCAGCAGGTCACGCACCTGGGCAAGCTCCTGACGCAGGTGGTCGTGCACGTCCACCAGGTGCTGCCCGGCGGCCTGCCCGTGCGGCGAGTAGACGTGCCCGGCCGGTGCGGGCGGCGCGGCCGGCCGGGTGGACTCGTCCCACGGCCGGCGTGCGCTCAGGCGTACCCCCGGGTCGGGGGTGGGGGTGACCGCGAGCGCGGTCGACCCGCCGGCCGCGACGGCGGCCTGCTGCTCCTCGACGGCGTGGGCGCGGCTGCCCGGTGTGGTGCGTTCGGCGGCGACCAGCTCGCGGACCGCGGGCGCCACCTCCTGGGCGAAGAGCTGGACGGCGCGCGGCTCGTCGCTGCCGAGGATGAACGTGGCGACGCCGTGGTCCAGGGCGAGCCCGGCCAGCTCCTCCACCCACTGCTCCGGCGGGCCGTCCAGGAAGCCGCCGGAGGACCGGGCGAAGGTGCCGGTGACGTTGAGCAGCCGGCGCACCGCGCCCGGCTCCCGCCCGGCCTCCGTGGCGGCCTCGTCGATCAGCGCGTTCAGCGCCGGCAGGTCGGCCGGCCCCTTGGGCAGGTACGCGAGGGACGGCAGCCAGCCGTCCGCCAGGCGGCCGACCAGCCGCAGCATCCGCGGCTTGTACGCGCCGACCCAGACCCGTACCGGGTGGGCCGGGGCCGGCCCGCGTTTCGCCCCGACCACCCGGTAGTGCTCGCCGTCGACCCGGACCATGCCGCGCCGGTCGGTGTCCCAGACCTCGCGGATCACCCGGATGGCCTCGTCGAGGGCGTCCACGGCCGCGCCCGGGGAGAGCCGGCGGCCGCCGACCGCCTCGATGGCCTCCCAGAAGGCGCCGGCGCCTAGCCCCAGCTCGACCCGGCCGCCGGTGAGCAGGTCCAGGCTGGCCACGCTGCGGGCCAGCACCACCGGTTGGCGCAGCGGCAGGTTGAGCACGTTGCCCGCGAGGGTGATGCGACTGGTGGCCGCGGCCACGAAGGACATCAGCGTCCAGGTGTCCAGGAAGCCGGGCTGGTAGGGGTGGTCCTGGAAGGTCACCAGGTCCAGGCCGACCTGCTCGCAGAGCTTGGCTCGCGCCACCACCTGCTCGGGGTGCCCGGCGCTCGGGGTGAGGAAGCCGCCGAAGGCCAGCTCGTGTCCGTGGTCGCTCATGCCTCGCCGCCTCGTGCCGATCTTGCGCGAACCTGCCCACGGTAGCCTCCCGCGTTGCCCGGCGGGCCGGGAACCCGCCGCCCGGGGGCCCGCGACGCGCGCCGTGGCCACTCGCCACGGTGGACCCGGCTCCGGTCGGTCGTCCTCTTCGGCCGGTGCCCCGCGAACACCGCTGTGACCTGGGAAAATGCGCCCATGGCGGTCGCTGCGGCAGATTCGGCGGCGGCGTGGGCCGGAAGACGAGGTCGTCCCTCAGCCGGGTGAAGAACTTCACAGAAGTGGGCGTTCGTCACAAACCATTCCTAACGTCGACTCCGTTCGCGATCGCGGACACCACGGGCCGGTAACGCCTAATCCCGCCGCCGGCACGGTGGTACCTGGACCTCGGGCGGGAGCGGGGGACCCACATGTTCCTCGGTGCACGGACACCTCGGGGTGAAGCCGCCTCCGGCGGCCGGGCTCCTCGGCCCGAACCCGACAGCTCACCTCGTCGGCGTGGAGGACACCCACATGGCAACTGAACACGTCGCCCGTCATCGACGGGTCGCGCGGCGCCGCACCGCCGTCGGAGCGCTCGTCGTCGGCGCCGCCACCGGCGCCGCCGCCCTCTTCGGCCCGGCCGCCCCGGCCAGCGCCGCAGGCGTCAACTGGGACGCCGTCGCCCAGTGCGAGTCCGGCGGCAACTGGCACATCAACACCGGCAACGGCTACTACGGGGGACTCCAGTTCTCCCGGAGCACCTGGAAAGGCTACGGCGGTCAGAAGTACGCCAGCCGGGCCGATCTGGCCAGCCGCGGCGAGCAGATCGCCGTCGCCGAGAAGGTCCTCGACGGACAGGGCATCGGCGCCTGGCCGGTCTGCGGCAAGAAGGGTGGCTCGACCAAGAGGTACTCGGCCACCGACTCGGGCTCGAGGAAGGCCACGAAGAAGCCCGCGAAGAAGGCCACGAAGAAGGCCACGAAGAAGGCCACCTCGGAGCGGTGGTCGCGGAACGACCGGCCCGCCGTCCGCACCGAGAGGCGCACCGGGCCGAGCGCCGGCGGCGCCGGCAGCTACGTGGTCCGGCCCGGGGACACCCTCTCCGGGATCGCCGCCGCCAAGGGCGTCGCCGGCGGGTGGCACGCCCTCTACGAGCGCAACCGGGGTGTGGTCGGCGACAACCCGGGCCTGATCTTCCCGGGCCAGAGGCTGCGCCTGCGCTGAGCCCCACCGGACCCGCCCACGACGGGCCGGTCCACGGCACCACGAACGCCCGGCCGGTACTCCCGGCCGGGCGTTCCACGTCGGGGCCGGTTGCTATCGTCACGGTGCTCGGAAAGACGTGAAGAAAGCGCGGATATGACCAACGACTCGTTCTCCGCGGCCGCGAGCCTCGACGAGCTGCTGACCAGGACGCAACAGGCGCTGTCCGCGATGCGGTCCCGGGCCGTCGAGCACGCCGACGGCGCGCCGGCCCAGCTGCTCCGCGCCGAGGGCGGTGCGGCCGGCGGCCGGGTCCGCGCCGTCGCCGTCCAGGGTGGCCGGCTGGAGTCCCTCACCGTCGACCCGGAGCTGGCCGGGGAGCCCCTGGAGACCCTGTGCGGGCACCTCGTGGTGGCCGTGAACGCCGCGCTCACCGAGCTGGACGCGCGGGTCAGCGCCTCGGCCCGGGCGGACGTGGACGCCCTCGCCGCGCGGCTCGGCGGCCTGCCCGAGCAGTCCGCGCGGGACATGGAACGGTTCAGCCGGGCCATGGAGGGCGTCGCGGCCCGGATCCGGCGCGACGGCGCCGCCGGTTCACGCGCGGCCCGCCCGGCCTGACCGCGGGCGGGAATCCGCACCGGCCGCGACCCGCGGCGCAGACGGCGAAGCGGCCGGCCGTCGGGAGGACGACGACCGGCCGCTCCGGTGTGCTCTCAGCTCAGGGTGAGCGAGGTGTCGTCGACGACGAAGGAGGTCTGCAGGGAGCTGTCCTCCACGCCGGTGAACGAGATGGTGGCGGTGGTGCCGGCCAGCGACGAGACGTCGAAGGACCGCTGCACGTAGCCGGTGGCCTTGTTGAGGTTGGAGTAGGTGGCCAGCGTGGTGCTGCCCGCCTTCACGGTCAGCTTGTCGTAGGCGGTGGTCGTGGTGGACTCCGCGCTGTCGATGTGCAGCCAGAAGCTCAGCGTCGCCCGGCAGCCGGCCGGGATGGACACCGACTGGGTGACCGTGTCGGTGTGCGTCGAGCCGTAGCCGTCGAGCCAGGCCTTGTACGAGCCGCCGTGCGCGGCCTGGGCGGTGTCGTTCGTGATGACGCCGGAGCTGGCGCTCCAGCTCACGTTGCCCGACTCGAAGCCGGGGTTGGCCAGCTTCTGGCCGGTGCAGCTGCCCGACGGCGGGGTGGTCGTGGTGGTCGGGGTCGGCGTCGGCGTGCCGGTGCAGGTCGCCTCACCGGTCTGTGCCGGCACGCTGATCGCGGTCCAGGCGGCCTTGACCGCGTTGAACTCGGTGCAGCTGGTCGGGTAGAGGTTCTTCGCGGCCTGCAGCGTCCAGACCCGGTACTTCAGGTACGACGAGGACGAGGTCTTCAGCAGCATCGCGTTGTACATGATCTTCATGGCCTTCTGGATGCCCAGGCCCGTGACGCTGCTGCCGTTGCAGGTGGAGCTGGCCGGCTGGCCGTTGGTCGGGCTGCTGCCGTTGGCCAGCAGGTAGAACCAGTGGTTGCCGGGGCCCGCCGCGGCGTGCACCTCGGTGCCCGGGATGCTGCTGGAGTAGCAGTTCGGGTCGCCCAGCGCCGACGGGTTGTACATGTTGCGGATCGGGCCGCTGCCCACCAGGTTGACCTTCTCGCCGACCAGGAAGTCGGGAGCGTCGTAGCTGGACGGCTCGTTGGCGAACCACTCGGTGGCCGCGCCGAAGGTGTCGGCGACGAACTCCTGGGTGCCGCCGCCGGAGATGCCGCCCGGGGTGTGGTCGTCGATGCCGTGGCCGATCTCGTGGGCCACCACGTCGAGCGAGCCGATCCACTGACCCGCGGTGTTCTTGCCGATCTGGACCTGGCTGCCGTCGTAGTAGGCGTTCTGGTCGTTCAGGCCCACCCGGATCGGCCAGTAGCCGCCGTTGCCGTCGGCGCCGTTGCGGCCCAGCCACTGCGCGAGCATCTTGTGCTCGGTCTGCGCGGCGAACAGCGCGTCGACGCAGCCGGTCTCCTTGTTGGTGGCGGTGCCGTTGCCCCAGGCGTCGTCGGAGCCGCTGAACGTCGTGTTGTTCGCGGCGTCCTGGCAGCTCAGGTTGGTGACGGTCGGGTCCTTCATGGAGTACGTGGTGCCGGAGTGCGTGGTGTTCAACGTCAGCGGGCTGGGCCCGTTCCACGCACCGGTGCCCGTGCCGTGCACGACGTGCTCCTGGGTGCGCAGCACCGCGCCGGTGCGGGCGTCGACGTCGACGGTGAGCCGGCTCGGGCCCTCGGCGCCGGTGCCCCGCACGGTGGTCTCCCAGGCCAGCGCCGGCTTGGCGCCGAGGGTGTAGACGACCAGGTTGGTGGCCTCGACGGTGCTGACCGTCTTGAGCTGGGCACGCGCCGTCTTCGCCGCGGCGGTCGAGGTCAGCTTCGGCGTGGTGGCGAGGCCGCCGATGGCCTGCTGCTGGGCGACGGAGGCGTACTTCAGGTTGCCGGCCGCGTCGGTGGCCAGCACGAAGTCACCGCCGACCACGGGCAGGCCCTTGTAGGTGCGCTCGTAGGGCACGTACTGGGTGCCCTCGGAGGAGATGACCGCCTTCTGCACGAACGCGTCGTCCGAGCTGGCGTGCAGGTAGGCGGGCCGGCCGGCGACCAGCGCGCGGGCCGAGTCGGCGGCGACGGCGCGGGCCTGGGCGGCGTCGGGTGCGGCGGGGCCGGGCGGCGCGGCCTGCACGGCCGCGGCGGTGCCGGCGGCGATCAGACCGGCCGCCGCCGCGCCGGAGAGCGCGACGAGGCGAGGTGAGAGCTTCAAGGGGGTTCGCTCCTGTTCCTAGGCGCGCCGCACGGAGCCCGGTGGGGACGGGCGGCGCGTTGTGGCGAGGCGGGTGACGGCCGTTCTCCGAGGCTGCCGGCGTGGCCCCGGTTCGACAGATCGACCGTCGTGAGCCGCCGGGGGTCGGCGACTCGCTGGGGGCACAATCACACGGCCCCGGGCCGGGATCAATGGGTGACCCGGGCAACCGATGTCGCACGGTTGTCGCGTCGTCGGCGCGAATTCAGGAAGCCATGATCTTCAATAGGCCCTGATCAGGCCGAATGTTCACGGCGACGATCCGAGCGCTGCCCGATCTGCGGCGATTGCCGCTGTGTGCGCAGGACGCGCATTGATCCTCGGTGCCGGCGGCGACCCGCTCCGCCGCTGCGACAGGCGTAGGAGGGGACGACGACCATCTTCCACAGGTGTCCGAAGACGTGGACGTCCATCGATCCGTAGGTTCGGGGCGACCGCCGCGCCGGCGTGTCCCCTGTGTACGCCGGCGGCCGGCGGGGGGAGGAGGAGCACGCGGATGCGAAGCGGAAGACATGCCTGGCGGGCCTCGGTGGTGGCCCTGGCGATCGCGGTCGCCGGCCTGCCGGCGACCGGCGCGTCGGCCCGACCGGCCGCGGAGGAGCGCGCCCGGCTCGTGGTCGAGGACGGCGTCACCCAACCGGTGTTCGGCTACGCCGACGCGGTCCGGGAACGGATCTTCGTCACCTCGGACGTGGACACCGACGCCGACGGTGCCCGCGACGTCGTGGCCATGGACATCATCCGGCCCCGGGCCAGCGAGAACGGGCTCAGGGTGCCGGTGGTGATGGACGCCAGCCCGTACTACTCGACGGTCTGCCGGGGCAACGAGGGCGAGTGCAAGGCCGACGTCGACGGCGACGGGCTGAACGACACCTGGCCGCTCTTCTACGACAACTACTTCGTGCCGCGCGGCTACGCGGTGGTCCTGCTCGACATGATCGGCACGAACAACTCGACCGGCTGCCCGGTCACCGGCGGCCGGGCCGACAACATCAGCGCGCCGACCGCCATCGACTGGCTCAACGGGCGCCGGCCGGGCGTCGACGCGGCCGGCCGGACGGTCGTGGCGGACTGGCACAACGGCCGGACCGGCATGATCGGCAAGTCGTACGACGGGACCCTGGCCAACGCCGCGGCGGCCAGCGGCGTACGCGGGTTGACCACGATCGTGCCCATCTCGGCCATCTCCAGCTGGTACGACTACTCCCGGAGCAACGGCCTCGTCACCCGGGGGAACAACTACTCGGGCAGCCTCGCGAACACGGTCACCAACCCGGACCGCCGGGCCCACTGCGCGCCGGTGCGGACCGCCCTCGGCGAGGGCGGCGACGACGTCACCGGTGACTACAACGACTTCTGGGCGGAGCGGGACTACGTGCCGCACGCCGGCCGGGTGCGGGCCAGCGTCTTCGTGGTGCACGGCATCAACGACGACAACGTCCGCCCCGACCACTTCAGCCGGTGGTGGGCCGCGCTGGGCGAGCGGGGTGTGCCCCGCAAGCTCTGGCTGACCGGCACCGGCCACGTCGACCCGTTCGACTTCCGGCGCGGCGCCTGGGTGGACACCCTGCACCGCTGGTTCGACCACTGGCTCCAGGGCCTCGACAACGGGATCATGCGGGAGCCGGCCGTCGACATCGAGCGGGCGCCGGACGTCTGGGAGACCGCGCGTACCTGGCCGCTGCCGGGCGCCCGGCCCACCCAGGTGTTCCTCCGGGCCCCGGCCGCCGGGAACGTCGGCGGGCTCGCCCTCCGCTCCGGGCCCGGCAACGCGTCGGCAACCTTCCAGGACACCCCCACCATGACGGCCGCCAACGCCATCCGGCACCCGTCGGACCCGGCGGCCAACACGGCGAACCGCCTGGTGTTCCTCTCCACACCGCTGACGGCGCCGCTGCACCTCTCCGGCACCCCGGTCGTGAAGATCAACGCCAGCGTCGACGGCGAGGACACCAGCTTCGCCGGACTCCTCGTCGACTACGGCACCCGCCCCCGGTTCAGCACCAGCGGCGACGGCATCCGGACGCTCACCGAGGAGGACTGCTGGGGCGCGACGGCGACCTGGGGCGGCTTCGCCGAGAACGCCTGCTACCGGAAGACGGAGAAGACCGTCGCGACCAACCCGCAGGAGCTGGTCACCAAGGGGATCATCGACGGCCTCAACCTCGACTCGCGGTCGGTGTCGACGCCGCTCGTGCCCGGGCGGAAGACCGCGGTCGACCTGGACCTGCTCCCCGAGGACTACGTGTTCGCCGCCGGTCACCAGATCGGCGTGGTCCTGCTCGGCTCGTACTCCGGCTACAGCAGCCGGGCCAAGCAGAACCAGGCCCACATCACCGTCCACTTCGACCGCAGCCGGATCACCCTGCCGGTGGTCGGCGGCCGGGCCGCCGCGGCGGCGGCCGGCCTGTAGGAGAGTCCGGGGCGGGGCGCCGACGACGTCGCCCCGCCCCGGTCACCGCTCCGGCTGGTACCGGCCGGTGAGCCGGCCCAGCTTCAGCGCCAGGTGCAGGCACAGCCGTTCGTTGCCGTCCTTGAGGTCGGTCCCGGCGAGCAGCTCCACCCGCTGCAGCCGGTAGTACAGCGTCGTCCGGTGCAGCCGGAGCTGTTCGGCGGTGGCGTGGGCGTTTCCGGCCAGGTCCAGGTAGGCCTCCAGGGTCTCCAGCAGCGCCTGGTGCGCATCGTCGCCGAGCAGCCGGCCCAGCCCGGGGTGCACCCGCGCGACGTCCAGGTGCCCGGCGTCCACCCCGGACAGCAGCCGGTAGATGCCGAGGTCCGCCCAGGGCACCACCGGGCCGAGGACGGGCAGTTGCAGGCCGACCCGGGCCGCCTGGAACGCCTCCTGGTAGGACAGGAGGCTGTCGTACAGCCGGGGGCGGCCGTCGCCGACCCCGAGCACGGTACGGCCCACCGACGCCAGTCCCCGCGTCGCCGCCCGCAGGGCCTGGTCGAGGTGCGCGGCCGCGTCCTCCGCCGCCACCCGGCCGGTGGCCCGCCCGCCGCACAGCAGCAGCACCCCGTGGTCGTGCCGGACCAGGTGCAGGGTCTCGCGCGACCCCACCCACTGCCGGGTGGCGACCAGCGCGTGCTCCAGGGCCACCCGGGCCGCGTCGTCGAGCACCCCGTCCCGGGTGACCGCGAGCTGGGCGACCAGCGCGGTGACCTGGCCGTCGCGGGCCACCACGCCGTCGGTCAGCAGCGACCGGACGGCCTCCCGCCGGGCCTCCGGGGACTCGACCAGCAGCGTCCGGGTCGCCTCCGCCTCCCGCTGCGAGGTCAGCTCGCCGAGCAGGTTCTCCCGGTAGAGGGCCAGCGACAGGTCCGGCATGGCCTCGGTCACCACGGAGATGTCCTCGTCGCTCATCCCGTCGACCGCGTCGATGAACCAGACGAAGCCCAGCAGCAGGTCCTGGTGCCGGATCGGCACGCAGACCCGGGGGAGCAGGTCCAGATCCGGGCGGGCCGGGGTGCGCACGGGCTGCCGGGCCTCCATGATGCCGATCTCCCGGGCCCAGGCGATCACCTCGGGCGTGGTGTGCCGGCGCAGGATCGAGCTGCGGCGCACGCCGTCGATCACCCCGGTGTGTTCGCTGTAGACGACGACGCGCTGGCGCCGGTCCTCGATGAGTGCCGGACGCTTCACCCGCGCCGCGACCCGGTCGACGATGCGTTGCAGCTCCATGCGCATGCGCTTCCCCCGGACCGGCCCGGGTCCCGGCGGGGTCCCCGCACGGCGCGGGCCGGACGTGTGCTGGTAGGACCCTCGGCCTACCTTCCGATGATGTTGGCGGGTGCGCAATACCCCGCGACAGCCGTACCTTCCGCCGGCGGCGGGGTTCCGGCATCTGTCGGAAGACCGCCGGCCGGCACGCCCCTAACGTGTGCGGGGCCGGGTCCGCCGAGAAGGGAACACCGTCGTGGCCGCAACCAGGCCCTGGCAGGGCGTCGTCGTCGCCCTCCCCACGCCGTTCCGCGACGACCTCTCCGTCGACTACGACCGGCTCCAGGAGCACGTGCGCTGGCTCGGCGAGGCCGGCTGCCGGGGGGTGGCCCCGTGCGGCCCGCTGGGGGAGTACCCGGCCCTGTCCGAGGGGGAGCGCGCCGACGCGGTCCGGGCCGCCGTGGAGGCCGCGCCGCCGGGCTGCGCGGTGCTGCCGGCGGTCGGTGGGTACGGCAGCCGGCAGGCGCGCCACTGGGCCGAGCAGGCGCGGGCCGCCGGGGCGCAGGCGGTGCTCGCGCCGCCACCGGTCGGCTACCCGGGCGGGCCCGCCGAGGTGGTGGCCCACTACCGCGAGGTGGCCGCCGTCGGGCTGCCCGTCGTGGTGTGCCGCGATCCTTCCGAGGTCACCGTGGACCTCACGCCGGACCTGCTGGCCCGGGTCGCCGAGACCGACGGTGTGGTGGCGGTGCGGGAGGACGACGTCCGCCGGCTGCACCGGATCCGGGATCTCTGCCCCCACCTGGACGTGCTGGCGGGCGCCGACGACGTGCTGCTGGAGCTGACCGTGTGCGGCGCGACCGGCTGGCTCGCCCGCTGCCCCAACGCCCTGCCGCGACTCTGCCTGCGCCTGCACCAGCTCTGCGCGGCCCACGACCTGGCCGCCGCGCTGCCGCTCTACGCCCGGCTGCACCCGCTGCTCGGCTGGGGCGCCCGGACCGAGGGGGTGCAGGCGGTGAAGCTGGCCATGGGCCTGGCCGGCCGGTACGGCGGCCCGTGCCGGCCGCCGCGCGGCGCGCTGCCGCCCGAGCTGGAGGAGCGGCTGTGCCGGGACCTGCGGCGGGCCGAACGGGCCGACGCCGGGCCGGTGCCCGCGACGTGAGCGTCCTGCACGTGTCGGAAGTCGCCGGTCCACCTGCCGACATCTGCACGGTGACCGCCACGCCGGCCGGCTCCTAGGGTCGACATCGGGCGTGATCAATGCGGACGGGTGAGCGCCCCCTGATCACCCCGCCCCCTCCGCCCGGACCTGAGAGGTGACTCGATGCGCCTTCTGCTCACCAGGCGTGCGGTGTGGCGCTCGGTGCTGGCCGCCGCCGTCACGACCGTCCTGGTCGCGACCGGCTCCGCCGGGCCGGCCTCGGCCGCACCGGACGGCCGGCCGGACGGGCCCGCCCCGTTCCAGCCGCTCGACCCCCAACGCTGGCAGAACCCGGACACGATGACCTGGGACGACTACCGGCAGGTGCCGGGCCGCGACTGGGCGGACCCGACCGTGCGCGGGTCGGTCCGCAACTTCAAGATCGCACTGGTCACGCTGGACTACGTGGACCAGCCGTTCGTCATCACCCAGCCGGCCGGCTCCACGGTCTTCGGCAACCCGCAGGCGACCGCCGCGAACGTGCCCCGCAACCAGGTCGCGGGGTTCTACACCGACTTCCTCAACAAGCCGGGCGACCTCAACCGGGGACACACCCTGCACGAGTACTGGATGCAGGACTCCAACGGCCGGTACGGGGTGGACCTCAGCGGCTTCGGCCCGTACGAGATGCCGGCGAAGTCCTACCAGTACGGCATCGACAACGGCTTCAACCCGGGGGCCTGCCCGACCGGGGAGACGTGCGCCAAGAACATCCGCACCGACGGGCTGGGCGCCTGGCGCGCGGCGGTCGGCGATGCAGTGGCCGACAGCTTCGAGCTGGTCTTCATCCTCTCGGCCGGCCAGGACGAGTCGTCGACCTGGCAGGAGTTCGGCCAGATGATGTTCCAGACCAAGGAGGACGTGCCGGACGCGTGGGGCCCGCCGGATCCCACCCTGCCCAACTACGCGAAGACCCGGTACGTCGAGTGGACCTCGTGGAAGGCGGCGTCGACCATCTGGCCGAACGCCGGGGGCGGCTCGTCCACCCAGGCGGAGAGCTCCGGCCAGGGCGTGTACGCCCACGAGCTGAGCCACCTGCTGAGCATCGGGGACAACTACAACAACCCGTACGGCACGCCGCTGCGCCGCGCGTACACCGGGATCTGGAGCATGATGTCGCGCGGGTCGTTCAACGGGCCGGGCGGGCCGCACACCCGGTGGCAGATCCCACCGGTCAACGGCGGCTCGATGGGATCGCTGCACATGCTGCGGGACAAGCTGAAGATCGGGCTGCTCGGTGAGGAGCACGTGCTGCGGCTGTCCCGGGAGGGGCTGGCCACCTCCGGGATGGTGGTCGCCGACGTGACCGCCCGGGCCGTGGACGCCGGGCCCGGCGGGCTGACCGGTCTCAACATCGCGATGAACACCGACCGCGCGCCGGGGTGCAGCGTCGCGACCGACCCGCTCTGCGACGGCGGCCGGTACAACAACTACACCGTCGAGGTCGTCGACCGGCTGGGCGCGGACTCGTTCACCCCGGACAACGGCGTGCTCATCAGCAAGACCAAGAACGCCGACAGCGCCCCGTTCGTGTGGGTGGTCGACGCCAACCCGCAGGACATCGACATGGTCGACTTCTACCAGCCGAACGGCACCCCGCAGAAGATCACCATGGGCGACTACCGGCAGCTGTCCGACGCGCTGTTCCACGCCGGGGCCAACTCCGGCAGCGAGTACGAGTACGTGGACGAGGCCAACCGGCTGCACTTCTACGTGCTCAACCTGCGCCGGGACGGCGACGGGGTGCTGTCGTACACGGTGGCCGTGCGGTCGCTGGACGGCGCCGGGCCGAGCGCGCACGGGGTGGCGCTGTCCAAGGGCCACCTGGTGACCCACGGCAAGCCCACCGGCAAGGGCGCCACCTGCACGTTCGACCTGACCAACACCGGGACGTACGTGGCCGGCGGGCAGCCGCACCCGGAGGACGCCGGGGCGTACCTGCGCTCCGACGTCTACCGGCTCTCGGCGACCGTCGGTGGCCGGGGCTGGCGGGTGGAACTGCCGAACGAGCTGGCCACGGCCGAGTTCGGGGCCCGCACCCCGGTGGCCGTCTCGGTCGGCGCCGGATCCGGCGCGACCGCGACCACTCTGGTGACGCTCACCGCCACCTCGGAGAGCGACCCGAGCAGGACGGTGACCAGCCAGTGCCGGGTCGAACGGCCCCGCGCGCAGCTCGGCTGACCGCACCCGGGGCGGTGCGGCGCACGCCGCACCGCCCCGGGTCCGCCCCCGACCACCAGGGAGGACAGATGCGTCGCCTGTTGGCAGCGCTCGTGCTGCCGTCGCTGCTCACCGGCGCGCTGGCCGCGTGCGGTGACGCCGAGGAGGCCCGGAAGGCGATGACCGTGCGGGTGCTCGTCCGGGACATCAACATCCGGCCGGCGGGCGTCGAGTGCGCCGGCACCGGCCCCTACACCCACTTCCACAACCGCGCGCCGTTCCAGGTGGTCGACACCGGCGGCCGGACGCTGGCAGAGGGGGCGCTGTCCCCGGGCCGGTCGGTGGCGACGTTCGCCGAGGACCTGGAGGTGTCGAGCGTGCCGACGTACTGCGAGTTCGCCGTGCCGGTCGACCTGGCCGAGCGGGACGCCTACCGGCTGGTCGTGGACGGCCACCCACCGGTCGACCTCACGCCGAACGACAGCGAGGGACCGGCGCTGGTCGCCGTGGTGCCGTCATGACCCCGGGGTACGCCGTCCGCCTGGCCGCCGTCGCGCTGGCGGCGGCGCTCGCGGCGACCGGCTGCTCCTTCGGCGACGACGCGCCCGCCCCGCCGGTGGCCGGTGGGGCCGCGGCGCTTCCGGGCCCCGCGCCGGCAGGTCTGGGCCTGCGCCCGGCGCCGTCCGGGGCGCCCGGCGCGCCGGCGGTCACCGGCGCGCTCACCGACGGCAGCCCGGTGGCCCTCGCCGATCTCTGGGCCGACCGCCCGGTCGTGCTGGTCTTCTTCACCTCCTGGTGCACGCTGTGCGCCGACCGTCAGGCGGCTCTGAGCGAGCTGGCCCGGCGCCACCGCGACGAGGTCGTCCTGGTCGGCGTGGTCACCGAGGACAGGCCCGAGGACGTCCAGCGCTACCTGCGGGAGCACCGGGTCGGGTACCCGGTCGTGCTCGACACCGACGGCGCCATCTGGCGGTCGTACGCGGTCCGCGAGCCCCCGGCCGTGGTGGTGGTCGCCAAGGGCGGCGCGCTGCTGCGCGGCTGGCCGGGCGGCGTGGACGGCGCCACCCTCGACGCCGAGCTGCGCAAGCTCGTCCTCCCGGGCTGACCGGGTCACCCGGGCGCGGGCGGCTCGCCCGGGGCGCGCATGTCGATGAACTCGGCGATCCGCCGCGCCCCGCCTGGCCGGCACCAGCTCCGGTGCCACCGGTCCCTCCTCGGTCCGGTCTCAGCGGGGCAGCCAGGCCGCCGCGTCGCCGCCCCAGCGCGTCGGCGGGCTCGCCCAGGTGCGCCGACCGCCGGGCAGCGTGACCGGCGGCAGCGCGTAGCGGAGGCGGCCCGCGGGGGCGTCCCGCTCGGCGCACCAGGGGTCGGGGCCGGGCGGGGTGGCGGCCGGGGCCGGCGCGGCCGGCAGGTCGTGCCGCAGCCACCCGGCGGTACGCGCCAGCGACAGCTCGGCGGTCCAGGCGCCCCCCTCGTGTGCGCGCCGCGCCAGTGCCCGGAGCACCGCCGCGGCGAGCAGGTACCCGGTGCCGTGGTCGAGCGCCTGGGCGGGCAGCACGCCCGGTGTGCCGTCCGGCCGCCGCTCGATCTCGGCGATGCCGGTGGCGGCCTGCACCAGGCTGTCGAAGCCGCGCCGCCCCGCCCACGGGCCGGTGCCGCCCCACGCCGACAGCCGGGCCACCACCAGGTCGGGGCGGTGCCGGCGCAGCGCCTCGGGGGAGAGGCCCCACCGGTCCAGCGCGCCCGGCCGGTAGCCGGTGACCACCACGTCGGCGTCGGCGACCAGCGCCGCGAACCGGGCCCGGTCGGCGTCCCCGCCCAGGTCGAGCAGGGTGGAGCGCTTGCCGGCGTCGGTGTCCAGGTGCTGCGGCTCCAGCTCCGGCAGGCCGGGGGAGTCGACGCGCAGCACGTCGGCGCCGAGCAGGGCCAGGAACCGGGTGGCCACCGGGCCGGCGATCACCCGGGTCAGGTCGAGCACGCGTACCCCGGCGGCGGGGAGCCCGGGTGGCGCGGGTGGCGCCGGGCGCGCCGCCGCCGGAGCGTCGGCGCGCAGCCGGACCAGCGGTTCCGTCGCGACCGCCACGGCCTGCGGATGGGTGTCCCACTCCCCGGGCGGGCGGGCGGCGACGGCGAGCCCGCCGGCCGCCGTGACGCGCTCCTCGACCGCGACGGCCGGGCGGGCGCCGACCCGCTCGCCCACCGCCGCCACCAGGGCCTCGTCGTCGGGGTGCGCCGGGTCCAGGTCGAGCGCGGCCAGCAGCCGCCGCCGGTGGTGCGGGTAGTTGGCGTGGGTACGCACCCAGCCGTCGGCGGTCGGCCAGTACCGGGACAGCGGGGCGAAGCCGCTGAACCCCCGCCCGTCCACCCGCAGGTGCCGCTCGCTGGTGAAGGAGACCGCCACGGCGCGGCTGTCCACGGTCAGCGACCCGGCCGGCCCGGCCCCGCGAGCCCGGGCCAGCTCCAGGGCGGCCAGCGCGGCGGCGGCGACGCACGCGACGGCCAGGTCGGTCACCGGCAGCCGGGCCGGCAGCACCCCGGCGGGGCCGGTCGGCCGCACCGCGCCGAGGGCGCCCGGGTCCCCGCCCAGCGCCGCCCAGGCCGACCGGATCGCCTCCGTCGTCGAGTCCACCACCGGTCGATCATCGCACCGCCGGCGGCGGCCCGGCGCTCACCGGGGTTTCCGGGTCTTCGACGGCGTCAGGCTCGGCAGCGGGCTGAGCGAGGGGGAGATGGTCGGCAGCGAGGTCGGCCGCCTGCTGGGGCTGGGGCTCGGGCGCGACGGGGTCGCGCTCGGCGTCGGCCGGGCGGACGGGGTGGGCGAGGAGGTCGCCGGCGGCGGGGTCGGGGCGCTGGTCTCCGGGGCGTCGTCCGGGAACGCCGGCTCGGCGAACCGGTACTTGTCCGGGTCGAGCTTCAACGCCGCGGTGGCGTCCGCCATGAACTGCCGCCAGATCGGCCCCGGCCCGGTGGAGCCGTAGACCTCGTAGCTGCCGCCCGTCGTCCGCAGCGGCTTGCCGTCGGTGGTGCCCAGCCAGACGGCGGAGGCGAGCGCCCCGGTCCAGCCGACCATCCACGTGTGCACGTTCTGGGTGGTGCTCTGCCCGGCCTGCCAGGTGCCGGTCTTGCCGGCCGAGTCCCAGTCGTTGTCCAGCTCGGCCGCCTTGACCCGGCGCAGCGTCCAGTCGAGCTGGTTGATCGCCTCCTGGTCGAGGCCCAGGTCCGTCGTCTTGAGCTGCTCGCCCCACACCTTGTCGTCGCCCTTGGTCACCGACCGGACGAAGTGCGCCTCGGCCCGCTTGCCGCCGGCCGCGAACGTGGCCATCCCGTTGGCGTGGTCCTGGACGCTGATGCCGTACTGGCCGATGCCGACCTCGGTGGAGAACCGCCGGGCCACCTCGTCGGCGGGCTCGCTCCGCAGATCCACCCGCTGGGGCTGCGGGTTGCCCCTGACCGTCTCCCACATCGACTCGACCCCGGCCCGCTTCGCCATGTCGATGACCGTGGCGGTGCCGAGCTTCTCGGTCAGCTCGAAGTAGGTGACGTTCAGCGAGGCGACCGTCGCCTCCCAGAGCGCGCACTTCGGCTGGCAGGGCGCGTGTTCGGCGTTGCGGATCGGGCCCGCCGCGCTGCCCTTGGTGCGCCCCGACTCGGGGAACTCCTTGGTGTCGGGGGAGTCGAACCGCTGCTTCACCGAGATGTCGTTCTCGACGGCGGCGGCCAGGTCGTACACCTTGAACGACGAGCCCGGCGGGTGCTGGCCGAACCCGCGGGCCTGGCCGTTCTCGTCGCGGTACCAGCCGGCGTAGTCGGCGCCGGAGCCGCTGTTGCCGCCGTAGTAGCCGAGCACCCGGCCGGTGCCGGGCTCCACCGCGACGAGCGCGGCCTGCCAGTTCTTCGGCTGGCCGCGGACCGCCTCCGGTGCGCTGTCCCGGCGGATGTCGGCGGCGGCCTCCGCGGCGTCCTGCACCCGCTTGTCGATGGTGGTGACGATCTTGTAGCCGCCGTCGCGGATCACCTCGTCCGGCCTGCCGCGGAACGGCTCGGTCTCCCGCAGCTCGCTGAGCACGTGGTTGACCACCAGGCCGGTCGGCCGGTCCAGGCCCGAGCGGCCCGCGGTCGGGTCGATGGGCCGCACCGAGTCCGGGTACGCCAGGTTCGCCGCCTGCTCCGACGTGAGGTAACCGAGCTTCACCATGCCGTCACGGACGTAGTTCCAGCGGTCGATCGAGTTCTGCTTGGCCAGGGCGTTGCGCCGGGGGTCGTAGCCGGGCGAACCCTCGGGGTCGGCCGGGTCCGCCTCCGGCTGCTTCACCATGGCGCAGAGCACCATGGCCTCGGCCTGGGTGAGCTGCTGCTGCGGCGGGGCGTCCCGGCGCACCGTCTTGCCGAAGAAGGTCTGCGCGGCCGCCTCGATCCCGTACGCGCCCCGCCCGAACGGAACGGTGTTCAGGTAGAAGCCGAGGATCTCCTCCTTGCTGTACGTGTCGTCCAGCTTCCAGGCGACCACCGCCTCGCGCAGCTTCCGGGAGTAGGTCACCCCGCGCAGGTCGGCGGCGACCCGCGCGTACTGCTGGGTGAGGGTGGAGGCGCCCTGCCGCTGCCCGCCGGTGACGTTCGCCCAGGCGGCCCGGAGCACGCCCTTGAAGTCCACGCCCTTGTTGGTCCAGAAGGTCCGGTCCTCGGCGGCCACGATGGCCTGCTTGGCCGAGTCGTTCATCTGGTCGTACGGGACGATGGTGCGGTTCTCCGCGCCCAGCTTCGCCATCGGCGTGCGCCCGTCGGCGTAGTAGACGGTGGTCGACTCCGGCAGCTTGAGGTCGGTGGGGGTCGGCACGCTGTCGAAGTAGTAGCCGCCGGCCACCAGGCCGGAGCCCGCCAGCAGCGCGAACACCGCCAGCACGACCAGCAGGCGGTGCCGCCGGCGCCTCCGCCCCGGAGTGGGGGTCGCGGAGCCGTCGGCGTCGTGGTCACCGGTTTCACGCATCCGCACCCGATACCCTCCGACTGCTCGACCGAATCGTGTCCCTGTCCGGCTCGCAGGCTAGCCGAGCTGCGGCCACGGCACCGGCGTCCGGCGTTCTTCGCCGCGGCGGCCACCGCGTCGACCGCCCGGAGACATTGACAGTCGCGGCTGCGCCGGGCAGGCTCTGACGAGCTGCGGGAACGCTCCCATCGCCCGTTCCCCCGTCCCTTCAGGAGCAAGACGTGGCCCTGACTCCCTTCCGGCGGCGCGCCCTGACCGCCGTCGCCGCCGTCGCCGCGACCCTCGCCGCGGCGGTGCCCTTCTCGCCCGCGCCGGCCGCCGCCGAACTCCGCGACGGCGTGCGCTTCTACACCCCCCGACCCGACCACGGGGCGGTGGCCCAGATCGCCCGGCTCACCGCCACCGGGCACTACCGGCAGGCCGCCGCGCTGGCCGCCATGATCCGTACGCCCCAGGCGGTCTGGGTCACCGGCGGCTCCGCCGCCCAGGTCACCCGGACGGTCAACGCCGAGGTGCGCCGGGCGGCCGCCCGGAAGACCGTGCCGGTGCTCGTGGCGTACAACATCCCGTTCCGCGACTGCGCGCAGTACTCCGCCGGCGGCGCCACCTCGGTGGCCGAGTACGAGGAGTGGATCGACGGCCTCGCCCGGGGCATCGGCCGGCACGAGGTGGCCGTCATGCTGGAGCCGGACGGCCTCGGCATCATCCCCTGGTACACCACGATCAACGGCACCCAGGACTGGTGCCAGCCGGCCGAGGCGGACCCGGCGACGGCCGCCGCCGACCGGTTCGCCATGCTCAACTACGCCGTCGACAAGCTCGGCGCGCTGCCCCGCACCAGCGTCTACCTCGACGGCACGCACAGCGCCTGGCTCGGCGTCGGCGACGCCGCCGACCGGCTGGTCAAGGCCGGTGTCGACCGGGCCGACGGCTTCTTCCTCAATGTCTCCAACTACGAGACGACCGAGCGGCAGCTCAAGTACGGCAACTGGATCTCCAAGTGCGTCCACTACGGCACGGCGGGACCCGAGTGGGCGCGCGGCCACTTCGAGTGGTGCGCCAGCCAGTACTCCCCGGCCGACCCGGCCGACTTCAGCACCTGGGTCCGCACCGACGCCTGGTACGCGGAGAACGTCGGCGACGTGCCGGCCGGCCAACTCGCCCACTTCGTGGTCGACACGAGCCGCAACGGGCAGGGGCCGTGGACCCCGCCGGCCGGGGTGACCTGGCCGGACCCGCAGACCTGGTGCAACCCGCCGGACCGGGGGCTGGGCCTGCGGCCCACCACCGCCACCGGTGACCCGCTCGCGGACGCGTTCCTCTGGGTGAAGACGCCCGGCCAGTCCGACGGGCAGTGCGACCGGGGCACCGGCACCGGACGGGACCCGGCGCGCGGCGGCATGGCCGACCCGGCGGCCGGCGCCTGGTTCCCCGAGCAGGCCCTCGAACTGGTGCGGTACGCCAACCCGCCGCTGCGCTGAACCGACCCGGGCCGGGGCGGCCGATCGCCCCGGCCCGGATCCTGCTCAGCGCAGGGCCCACCCGGTGGCCCGGCCGTTGCGGGTCCGGGTGATCCGGCGCACCGGCCAGCGGCCGTTGCCGCCGGGCCGGTTGGCCCAGAACGGCGAGAGCCGCCACATCGGGTGGGTGGTGGTGTCGCCGGGTCCCGCGAAGGCATCCCGGTCGGCGTACCCGTGCCGCCGGAACAGGTCCCGGTCGGTCTCGGTGAACACCTCCGCGTACGTGGGCAGGCTCAGCGTGTCCATCCACCGCTGCGCTCCGACGAGCACCGCGGCGGCCCGGCGGGCGGCCGCCGGGCCCGGCGCGGCCAGCAACGCGAGATGGTTGTGCGCCTCGGCCGGCCGGCGGGCGGCGAGCGCCTCGTCGAGCCGCAGGAAGCGCTCCTCGTCCGGGCCGGCGGCCGCGGCCAGGCGGTCGGCGTACCGGTTCGGCGACGGGATCGGCCGGTACCGGTGGAACCAGACGGTCGCCGCCGTGCCGTCCCGGAGCAGGAACGCGTCGCCGAACAGCATCGCGTGTTCGGCCCAGATCCGGGCCACGGCGGCCAGGACGGCGGTGCGGCGGTGCGTGTCGGGGACGAGCCACGCGGCGAGCGCGGTCGGGGAGAGGGCCTCGGCGACGAGATCGGCGATGCGGCCGATGTCGCACCACCGGGCCCGGACGACGGGTGTGGCTGTGCTCATGAAGTCTCCTGGTCACCAGGGTGATCGCGTCAGTGGGAGGGCGCCGGGAGCGGTCGTCGTCCGGCGCCGGCCGTGAGCGGCCGTGCAGCGTGTCGCGGGGAGGTAGCCGGTGCGGTGGGCGGTGGCGGCCGCCACCGCGGGCCGGTCAGGCGGGCCGGGTGCCCGGGCGGGGCGAGCGCGAGGCGGGCGGCGGGCGGTCGGCCGGGCCGCTGCGGTGAGCGACCAGGGTCGGCGGGGTCCACGGGGTCGCGCCCGCGACTGCCGCCTCACCGTGGCCGCTGCCCGGCGACCCGGCCGCACCGCCGCTCGGCGGGGCCGGCCTGGCCGGGACCGGGTCCACGTCCGAGCGGGACGGACGCGGCGCGGAGGACTCCCCGGAGCCGGCCTGACCCGCACGCGCGGTACCGGCGGCGTCCGACGGGCCGTTCCTGCCGGCCGGGCCCGCCTCCGCGGCCGTGTCGGGGCTCGTGGCAGGCGCCCGAACCCCCGGCGTGTTCCCGGGCCCGGCCGGGGCCGGCCGATCGGTGGGGCCGGCGGGTGGCGGCGATGGGTTGGGCGGGGTGGTGGGCGGCACGGTGTCGGGTGGCGGCGGTGTCACCGGAGCGGTGGGCGGGTCCAGCAGGTCGGTCACCGGGGCCAGTGGCGTCAGCACCGGGTCCAGCGGCCGGCGCACCGGCTCCAGGACCTGCCACACCGGGGAGAGGATCGGGGCGAGCGGCCTGGTGACCGGGGCGAGCGCGCCGGCCACCGGGGCGAGCACGCCGTCGCGCAGCGGGCCGGTGACCGGTCGCAGCGTGCCGGTGACGGGCGCGAGCACCGCGTCCCGCAGCGGGTCGGTGGCCGGTCGCAGCGCCCCGGTCAGCGGGTCGAGCACCCGCGCGCGGACCGGGTCGAGGGCCGCGTCGAGCCCGCCGCCGCCGGCTCGCCGCTCCGACCCGGTCGGGGCGCGCCCCGGGTCCGCCGGTCGCCGCACGTCGTCGTGGGCCCCCGGAGCAGCACGCCGGGCGTCCGGGGCGGACCGCCGAACGTCGTGGCGGGCGTCCGGGGCGGACCGCCGACCGTCGTGGCGGGCGTCCGGGGCGGACCCCCGGTCGGCCGGTCGGCGGCCGCCGTCGCGGACCGGTCCGGGACGGGTGGCGGGGGCGGCGTCGCGGCCCTCCGGCGGGGCGGTGACCCCCCGGCCCGGCGGTGCCCCGGCACGGTCGTCCGGGACGGGTCGCTCGTGCGGTGCGGGCGGCGGCGCGGCCGGAGTGTCGGTGGCGGGAGGTCTCACCACGTCGAGGACCGGGTTCAGCGTGTCGGTGAGCAGGTCGACGACGGCGGTCAGCGGGGCGGCGGGCGGGCGTTCGGCGGCGTGCGCGGCGGCGCCCGTGGCGGCCTCGTGCGCGCCCCAGACCGCCGCGACCCCGCCGAGCAGCAGGCCGACGCGCAGCACCACCAGCGTCAGCCGTCCGCCGCGTCGAGTCATCCCGGGCATCCCTCCGACCGCCGGGCAGCGCCGCCGATCAACGCCCGTACTGTACCGAACGAGGTCGGTCGATCACAGCATGCTGCTGATCGGAATCGGGCGCGTCGCCGGGGCCGGCAGGCGTGGGAGAACCGGCGGCGGGGTACGAACGGTGGCCATGAGCACGAGCACCGCCGACCGCCCCGCCACCGGCACCGGCGCGCCGCCGGCCGGCGTCGTCGCCGTCGTCGCCCATCGGAAGAAGACCTTCGGCGGCGGCCTCGACGAGCTGCGCGCCGGCCTGGTCGCCGCCGGGGTGGGGCGGCTCCTCTGGTACGAGGTGCCCAAGAGCCGCAAGGCGCCGAAGAAGGTCCGCAAGGCGCTCGACAAGGGCGCCGAGCTGATCCTGGTCTGGGGCGGCGACGGCATGGTGCAGCGGTGCGCCGACACCCTCGCCGGATCGGACGTGCCCATGGGCATCCTGCCCGCCGGCACCGCCAACCTCTTCGCCACCAACCTCGGCATCCCCGCCGACCTGCCCCAGGCGCTCCGTACCGCCCTGCACGGCCGGCGGCGCGAGCTGGACCTGGGCCGCCTCAACGGGGAGCACTTCGCGGTGATGGCCGGCGCCGGGTTCGACGGCGACCTGATCCGCGACGCCGACCGCAAGCTCAAGGGCAGGTTCGGCCGGGTCGCGTACGTCTGGACCGGGCTGCGGCACGTCCGCGGCGAGTGCGTCCGGACGAGGATCACGGTCGACGGCGCCGACTGGTTCGACGGCGAGGCGAGCTGCGTGCTGTTCGGCAACGTCGGCACGATCACCGGCGGCATCCCCGCCTTCGACGACGCCCGGCCCGACGACGGCGCGCTGGAGATCGGCGTCTCCACGGCCAGCGGCGCGGTGGACTGGGCCCGCACGCTGGGCCGGATGGCCGCGGGCCGGTCCGACGAGTCCCCGTTCGTGCGGATCACCCGCGGGCGGAAGGTGCGCGTCCGGTTCGCCGAGCCGAAGACGTACGAGCTGGACGGGGGCGCGCGGGGCACCGCGAAGCGGCTGAAGGTCAGGGTGGTGCCGGGAGCGCTGACGGTCTGCTGCCCCGATCCGCCGGCCTGACCCCGCCCCGCGTCGCCGCGACCCCCAGCGGGCAGGATGCGGGCATGGACGACGACGTGCGCCGCTACCTCGACGAGCTGGTCGGGCAGGCGCGGGCCGTGCTCGGCGCCGACCTGGTCGGCGCGTACGCGGCCGGCTCGGTGGGGCTGGGCGTCTACCAGCCGGGGCGCAGCGACGTGGACGTGGCCCTCGTGGTCGCCCGGCCGGTCGACGGGCCGGCGAAGCGGGCGCTGGTGGACCGGCTGCGGCACGAGGCGCTGCCCTGCCCGGCGCGGGGGCTGGAGCTGGTGGTCTACCGGCGGGACGTGGCCTCCTCCGGCACCCCCGAGCCGGGCTTCGAGGTCGAGCTGAACACCGGCGCCACCATGCCGTTCCGGGCCACCTACGACCCGGCCGACCGGCCCGCCGCCGACGGCCGGTTCTGGTACGCGCTGGACCGCAGCATTCTGCGCCAGTCGGGGCTGGCCCTGCTCGGCCCGCCCGCCGCCGAGGTCTTCGCCGACCCGGCGCCGGCGGAGCTGCGGCGGCTGCTGGTCGAGGCCCTGCGCTGGTGGCTGGCACTGCCCACGCCGCCCGGGGACGCCCCCGCCCCCGGCGCCGAGGACGCGGTGCTCGGCGCCTGCCGCGCGCTGGTCCGCTGCCGCGACGGCGTCTGGCTGGGCAAGGTGGACGCCGGGCGGCGGCTCGAAGCCGGCGACCCGGATGCCGGGCTGATCCGCCGGTCGATCGCGGCCCGCCGGGGCGGCCCCCCGCCGGCCGGACCCGAGGCCCGCGCCTTCCAGCAACGGGTGCTGGACCGGATCGCCGGAACGCATTGACGCACGTCGTGGCCCTACTGTAAGCAAGGCGCACTGAACGCCGGGGCGCCAGGACCGCCGTTGGCATCTCCGACCGAACTCGACTATCCGCCGGCGTTTCGGGCACAGTGTCCCGGGTGGGCGACGTACGGGATGGAACGGTGGCCGCGCCGGTGCGGGTGGCGGTGGTCGTCGAGTCGGGTCTGCTGCGGACGGTCGTGGTCGCGGTCCTCGCCGACACGCCGGACTTCGAGGTGGTGGGGGAGACCGAGCCGGACCGGAGCGTGCCGGCGCTGCTCGCCGCCTGCCGTCCGGACCTGCTGCTGGTGGACCTCGACGCGGTGGATGACCCCGGCGCCGTCGCCGGACCGCCCGGTGCCGACGGGTGCGCGGTCGTCGTGCTGACCGCTCGGCGCACCGCTCGGGCGCTGCGCCGCGCTCTCGGCGCCCGGGTCCGGGGGGTGGTGGCCACGGACGTGCCGCCGGAGGAACTGGTCGAGCTGTTGCGGGCGGTCGCCCGCGGGCAGCGGATGATCGACCCGCTGACCGCGCTCGCCGCCCTGGACGCCGCGGTGAACCCGCTCAGCGAACGGGAGCGGGAGGTGGCCGCGGCGGCGGCGGAGGGTTTGCGGACCGGGGAGATCGCGAAGCGGCTGCACCTGGCCCCGGGCACCGTGCGAAACCACGTGTCGAGCCTGTTGCGCAAGACCGGGGCGCGCAGCCGCTGGGAGGCAGTCCAGCGGGCCCGGGACGCGTGCTGGATCTGACGACACGCGGATCACGGGTGTTGCACAACGGTCACCTTCGATTAAATTCCTGACGGTGCGTCACCAGGCGCGCACATGTTGTCAGGAATCGGGGGGGCATGTCCGGGGTCGCCATGGTCCGTACGCTGCTCGCGCTCAGGGGTGGGTTGATCCGAGGGGCCCTCGCCCACCTGCTGGCGGCCGAGGGCGACATCGACATCGTCGGCGAGGCGGCCACGGCGCACGCGCTGCGTGACGCGCTGGCGGGTGACCGGCCGGACGTGGCCGTCGTCGACGCCGACCTCGTACCGCTGCACCAGCTCGCCCGGATCGCCGCGGCCGGGCCCGACGGCGGGGGTCGGCTGCTGGTCCTGGTCGAACAGCGCCGCGCCGCCCGGGTCCGCCCGGTGCTCGCCGAGCACGGGCGGCGGATCGGCTTCCTGAGCCGGGACGTGCCGCCGCAGCGGATCGCCGAGGGCGTACGGCTGCTCGCCCGCGGTGAGGTGGTGCTCGATCCGGACCTGGTGGTCGCGGCGCTGGAGGTCGCCGACAGCCCGCTGACGCGCCGCGAGCGGGAGGTGCTCGACGTGGCGGCCGAGGGACATCCGGTCCGGGACATCGCCGAGAAGCTGACCGTCTCGGCGGGGACGGTGCGCAACCACCTGTCCCGGATCATGGCGAAGACCGGCGCGCGGACCCGGTTGGAAGCGGTGCGGATCGCCCGGGAGTCGGGCTGGATCTGACCGGCTCCGCCCCGCCCTCCCAGTAGCCCACCAGCTCCCGGTAGGCGGGCGAACGGGCCAGCAGACCCTGGTGGTCGTCGAGCAGCGCGTGGTGGCCGTCGAGCAGCAGCACCCGGCGGGCGCGCAGCGCCGAACTGACCCGGTGGGCCACCACCACGAGCGTGCCGGCCCGCTCGGCGAACGCGGTCTCCAGCCGCGCCTCGGCGGCCGGGTCGAGGTGGCAGGTGGCCTCGTCGAGGATGACCAGGGGGGCGGGCGAGAGCCAGGCACGCAGCAGGGCCAGTTGCTGACGCTCCCCGGCGGACAGGCCGGCCGGGCGCAGCGTCGCGTCCAGGCCGCCGAGGCGGTCCACCAGCCCGGACAGGCCCAGCCGATCCGCCGCCCGGACGATCGCCGGGTCCGCCAGGTCGGGCCGCAGGTAGCGGAGGTTGTCCCGGACGCTGCCGGTGAAGACGTAGGCCTCCTGCGGGATCAGCACCCGTCGCCGCGCCAGCTCGGCGGCCGTCGCCCCGGCAACCGGCGTCCCGCCCACCTCGACCGTGCCGGACTGCGGACGCAGCACCCCGGCGATCAACGCGGCCAGGGTGGACTTGCCGATCCCGCTGGCGCCCACCACCACCAGGTGGTCGCCGTCGGGCACGTCGAGGTTGAAGCCGTCGAGCACCGGGTCGGCGTGCGGTCCGTACCGGAACGTCACGCCGCGCAGGGACAGCGCCGGCGGGCCGGGTCGCGCGGGCCACGCCGGGCCGGCGGACGTAGCCTCCGCGGATACCGGGACGCCGGTGCGCAGCAACCGGTCCAGGGTGACGGTGAACCGCAGGCCTCCGGCGGCCACTCCCTGGACGAGGGTGTGCAGGGCGGGTTGCACCCCGCGGACGACGTAGACCAGGGCGCCCAGCACCGCGCCCGGCCCGAGGCCCTGCCGGACCAGCCAGGGGGTGGCGAGCACGACCATCGGCACCGGCAGCCAGCCGCCGACGGCCAGGCTCAGGCCACGGGTGACGGCCATGCCGGCCAGCCGCCTCTCCACCCGCGCCTGCGCGTCGACGTGCCCGCCCAGCCACCGGGTGACCTGGTCCCGCGCGCCGCTGGCCGAGACGTCGCGGTGGCCGGCGATCGCCGTGACCGCGACCCGGGTGAGGCGTTCGTCGGCGAGCACGTACTCCCGCTGGCGGGCGATCATCGCGGGTACGGCCGCCGCGAACAGGACGAGCCCGGCCAGCACCGGCACGGTGACGAGCAGGGCGACCGGGGCGGCGAGGGAGCACAACCCGACGATCGCGGCGCAGGCGGCGAAGAGGAAGCCGCGGACCACCGTCAGCAGGCCGGCCCAGGTGTCCCGGACGATCTCCACCTGATGGGTCAGGCGGCCCACCGCCGCGTCGTCCACCCGGCCGTCGTTCGCACCGGCCAGCGCGCCGGCCACCACCCGGCGCAGCAGGTCGTCCCGGAACGGCTCGACCACGTCACCGAGGCACGCGTACGCCCGGTTGGTGCCCACGGCGCCGACGAGCACGGCGGCCGCGAGCAGCGCCAGCCAGAGCAGCCCGACCACCGGGCGGCCGGCCAGGAAACCGGCGTCCACGGCCCGCGCGGTCAGCAGCCCGGCCAGCGCCGCCGGCAGCGCCTCGGCCACCGACCAGGCGGCCAGCCGGGCGAGCGCGGTCCGCCGCGCCCGCAGCGCGGCCCGGGTCACCGCACCGACCGTGGTCACGACCGGAACACCGCCCGGTAGTCGGGGTCGTCCCACAGCACGGCGTGCGGACCGACCGCTCGGATCCGTCCGCCCGCCACCCAGGCCACCAGGTCGGCCCGGGCAGCGGTGCCGACCCGGTGGCTCACCACGATCCGGGTACGCCGGTCCGTCCGGTCGGTCAGCGCCCGGCTCACCCGGTACTCGGTCACCGTGTCCAGGCTGGACGTGGCGTCGTCGAGGATGAGCAGCCGCTCTGCCCGCAGCGCGCGGGCGAGGCCGAGTCGTTGGCGTTCCCCGCCCGACATGGCGACCTCGGCCAACGGCGTGCCGTACCGGTCGGGCAGCCGCTCGACGAAGTCGTCGATGGCGGCGGCCCGGGCCAGCGGCACCGGGTCGGCTCCGCACCCGACCGCGGCGCCCACCGTCTCGCCGACCAGCACGGGCCGTTCGAACCCGTAGCCGACCGCCGCGTGCAACGCCGCCGCCGACAGGTCGGGCAGCGGCACGCCGTCCAGCCGCACCTCCCCGGCGTCGGGGTCGCGCAGCCGGCCGGCGACGGCCGCGAGCAGCGACTTGCCGGCGCCGGACGGGCCGACGACGGCGAGCAGTGCGCCGCCCGGCACCCGCAGGTCCACCCCGTCGAGCAGCGGCCGGCCGTCGTCGGCCCGCACGCCGACCCCGCGAAGTTCCAGGTGGCCGGGGCCGGGCGGTACGGTCCGGTCGCCGTACCGGCGGGCCGGTTCGGTGAGCACCTCGGCGGCGCGACGACAACCGGCGCGTACCCGGACGGCCTTGTTGAGGGCGCTGACCACGGTGCCCAGGCCGGCGCCGAGCGCGGCGTACTGGAGGGCGGCCAGCAGGTCGCCCGGCGTCAGCCGCCCGGCGGCCAGGGACAGCCCGCCCACGGCGACGACCGCCAGTTGCAGCATGGGGCTGAGCACCGCACCCCGGGTCGCCGCCCCGGCCAGTACGGTCCACGTCCGGGTGCCGTGCCGCCGCAGCTCGGCCACCGGCGCCAGGACCCGCTCGACCTCCCGCCCGGTGGTGCCGGCGGCGGCGATGGTGCGCGCTCCGGTCAGCGCCTCCACCAGCAGCCCGGCGAGGTGCCCCTGGGCCCGCTGGTAACCGGCGACCGCGGCGGACGCGTCAGCGACGAACCCGCGCAGCAGCACGCCCAGCAGCACCAGCCCGACGACGAACGTCGCGCCGAGCCACGGATCGATCATGGTGAGGGCCACCAGGCTGCCCACCGGTGGCAGCAGCACGGTGCCGGCCAGCACGACGGTCGGGGCGGCCTGCCCGGCGTCGGCCACCTGGCCCACCAGGCGACCGACCAGGTCACCCACCGGGTGACGGGCCGCGGTCCGGGGATCGAGGGCGAGGAGGTGCCGGATCAGGGTGTGGCGCAGGCCGGCGACTGAACGCGCGCTCGCCGCGCCGATGCCGTAGTCCCGCACGACGCCCGCGCCGACCAGCAGGGCGACGAGGCCACCCACCGCGGCGAGCCAGCGGCCGGCGGGCTCCCCGGCGGTGGCGCCGACGGCGGCGTCGACCGCCCGCCCCAGCGCCGCGGGCAGCGCCAGCTCGGCCGCCGCCCCGGCCACGGTGACCAGGGCCAGCACCGGGGTCCACCAGCCGGCGGACCCGACGGCGCGCCACAGGAGCCGGTCGGCCGGGGTCATGGCACCTCCACGGGCGCGGCCCCGGACCGGCGTGAGCCGGCCCGGGGCCAGGCGAACTGATCGTCAGTGACAGGTGGTGACGCTCAGCGAGCTGTCGCCGCAGAGCAGCAGGCTGGCCTGGCTGCCACCGCCGGTACGCTCGGCGGCCGGCAGTTCCATCCCCTGGAGGTCGAGCAGTGCCATGACAGTCCTCTTTCTCTCGTGATGATGCTGGTCGGATCTCGTGGCGCGGCCATCGCTGTCGATGGCCACCGGGTCACTTGCAGGTGGTGACGCTCAGCGAGCTGTCGCCGCAGAGCAGCAGGCTGGCCTGGCTGCCACCGCCGGTACGCTCGGCGGCCGGCAGCTCCATCCCCTGGAGGTCGAGCAGGGCCATGTCGTTCACCTCCTTCCGTACGCGTCGGGTCGGACCGCCCCGGGGTGACCCCCGGGGAGCTGGGTGGGCCGGTCAGTCACCGGCCGGTGGGGTCGGCCCGGCGGGTGTGGCGCCGGGCAGGGGCGTGAGGAACGGCAGGCCGGGACTCGCCGGCCGGGTAGCCGCGAGGGCGCTCAGCACGCCGGCGGTGCCGGTGGCCAGGTCCATGGAGAGCCGCAACAACTGGTCGCCGGGAAAGGCGGTCGCCCCCCGGTACGGCAGGGCGTGCCAGCTCAGCAGCCGGGCCTGCCGGCGAGCGGGTTCCCGCTCGCCTCGCTCGGCCAGGTAGGTCACGATCCCGGCGCGGCCGGCGAACAGCCCGGACTGGGCGTAGAACGGGAAGTCGGCGCAGCGGCGGATCCGCGTGGCGGCGGTGCGCAACGTCTCGTCGCTGCGGTGGCGCAGGTACTGGTCGAGCACCAGGCCGATGCCCACGCTGCCCTCGGCGAGGTAGGGCATGGTCCGCCAGCCCTCGTTGACCTCCAGGTGGCCGGCGTCGCGCCGGACGCACCGGCGCAGGTCCTGGCGCAGCGCGGTCGCGGCGTGGTCGAGCAGGCTCCGGTCGTGGTCCAGCTCGTACATCCGCAGCAGCATCAGCGCCACGCCGGCGCCGCCCCGGAACAGCCCCGCGTACGGGTGGCGGCCACCGCTGACCTCGGCGACCGATTCGACGTCGCCGAGCCGGCCGACGACCAGGTCGACGGCCCGCCGGGCCGCGTCGGCGTACCGCCGGTCGCCGGTGAGCCCGGCGAAGTGGGCCAGGTTGAGCGCGACACCGGACAGGCCGCTCATCAGGTCGTCGCCGAGTTCGGTCCACGGCTCGTCGAGGCAGCGCTCCAGCAGCCGCAGCGCCTCGGCGCGGTGCCCGAGCAGGTCCAGCACGTACGCGACGCCGTGCAGCCCGTCGTAGAAGCCGAGCCGGCTGCCCGACGCCGGTTCCCGTACCCGGTCGATCAGCCACCGCTCGTGGTCGGGATCGGTGCCGGCGCCACCGGCGTGCAGCGCCCAGAGCACCCCGGCCGCGCCGTGGGCCAGGTTCAGCCCGCCGTCGGCCCCGGCGAACTGCCGGATGTCGCCGGGGAAGAGGCGGTCGTCGCGGTGCGGGGTGGCGCTCGCGGTGATCGCGGCGGCGAGCCGGTCCCGCAGTGCCGGCCAGTCGTCCGGGTCGATCAGCGACGCGTCCGGGTGGCCGGGCGTGTGGCGGGTCCCGGTCTCACCGAGGATCACGGCGACCGCCTCGTCGAGCAGGCCCCGGGGGACGGGGAACTGTTCCGCCACCACGTCGGCCAGGTGGGCCACCTTCTCCGGCGCCAGCCGGAGCATCGCGGTCAGCGGCAGGAAGAGGGCCAGCCGCAGGCAGGCCAGGGCGTACCGGTCGACGTCGAAGCCGGTCCGGTCACGGGGCGCGGCGAAGGCCTGGTTGCGCAGGGCCGGCCGGGTGGCCGCCGCGGCGGGGGTCGCGACCTCGAAGTCGACGAGCGTGACGGACCCGTCGTCGCCGACCATGATGTTGAACATGTGCAGGTCGCCGTAGACCACGCCATGGGCGTGGATGGCGTCCACCGCCTCGGCGACCTGCCGGTGGAGGTCGAGGGCCCACCGCGTGTACGCCTCCCGGTCGGCGTCGAGGTGGACCAGCGGATAGCGCTCCACCACCAGCTGGTTCAGCGGGCGGCCCGCGACGAACGTCAGCGCCAGGAACTCGTGCCCGCCGAAGCTGAACTCGTCGTGCACCCGCACCAGGTGCGGCACCCCGGCGAGCCGGCGCAGCGTCTCGGCCTCCCGGCGGAGGCGGGTCACCGCGTCCGCGCCGGTGGCGTCCAGCCCGGCGTGCGGGCGGGCCTCCTTGAGCACCACCCGGTCCCCGGTGCGGGTGTCCCGGGCCTCGTAGAGACCGCCGCCGTTGGAGAAGTGGATGACCTTCTCGATCCGGTAGGGCAGGTCGGTGGTGGTGGCCGCGTTCCGGGCGGCCAGGTGCGGGGCGAGGAAGTCGGGCAGGGTGACCCAGTCGGGCACGTGGAAGACCGGGTCGCGCCGGTCGGGCACCAGGGTGCCGGTGGCGTCCTCGACGGCCGGCACCACCTGGCCCTCCGGGGAGAGGCAGTACCGGGCGGCGAAACCGCCGTAGCGCAGGTACACCGGGCCGTCGCCGTAGCGCAGGTCGCTCAGGATGTACGGCCCGGTCTCGCCGTCGAGCAGCGCGGCCAGCTCCTTGGCGGTCAGCTCCAGTTCCGCGTTGTCCCGGGGGTAGACCGTGATGAACTTGCCGCTGGCGGCGCGGCGGGCGTACTTGCTGTTGCGCATGAGCAGCATCCGCGGGCCGCGCAGGTGCTTGAACGGGATGCCGCGGGGCTCGCAGTAGTCCATCACCCGGGCCAGCACCCGCTCGGCGTTGTCCAGCCGGGCCGACACGTGGATCTTCCACCCCTGCGGCGGGAGGGAACCGTCGACCGGACCGTGCACCAGCCAGTCGTCCTTGACCTCGCACTCCCAGCCGGGCGCCGGCGGGCGGTCCGCCAGATAGCCGGGGGCTTCGACATCGGAACTGGCGAGCGAGTCGTAGAACAGCGGGTCGACCGCGCAGTACGAGTCGTACCGTTCGTCCATGTCGTCTGCCTCCACCGGCTGATCGGGTGAGGTCAATCCTGCGGACGGCGGAGGTGGAAGCAAAGTGTGATGAGTCATGACCGGCGCGTGATTTTCACACCCCGAATTCGTGACAACGGCGGAGTTTGAAATCGCGAATGCCGCGTCAGCGGTGCGACGTACCCCCGGTCGGACGCGCGAAGACCCGCACCGGCGCGCGGCCGGTGCGGGTCTTCCGGGGCCGGCCGGTGGCCGGCGGGTGGGCTCAGTAGACGGTCACGCCGTAGGCGCTCGCCGCCTCGGTGACCGGCTGGTAGAAGGTGGTCCCGCCGGAGCGGCAGTCACCGCTGCCGCCGGAGGTGATGCCGCCGGTTGCGTCGGCGTCCATGCCGTGTCGAGGGGGTCGGCTCGGGGTGTGACCTCGACGAACGCGGTAGCGGAGAGTATCCACCTGGGTCGATGGTGGAACAAGGGGTCGGCGGTGCGTCGTCGGTGCTGACTAGGGTGGCGCGGGGGAGGTGCGGCGAGCATGGCGGAGTTGAGCGGCGAGGCGCGGGCCGGACTGGAGGCGGTGGTGCCCGGCGGGGTGACCACCCGCGCGGCGGACCGGCTCCGGCTGGCCCATGACGCGTCGCACTACCTGCTGCACCCGAGCGCGGTGGTCACCCCGGCCGACGCCGACCAGGTCGCCGCCCTGCTCCGGCACAGCCGCCGCACCGGCACGCCGCTGACGTTCCGCTCCGGCGGCACCAGTCTCAGCGGCCAGGCCGTCACCGACCGGCTGCTCGTCGACACCCGGCGGCACTTCCGCGACCTCGACGTCCTCGACGACGGCCGGCGGGTGCGGGTGCAGCCCGGCGTGGTGCTGCGGCAGGTCAACGCCCGGCTCGCCCCCTACGGCCGCAAGCTCGGCCCGGACCCGGCCAGCGAGTCCGCCTGCACGGTCGGTGGCGTGGTCGCCAACAACTCCAGCGGGATGACCTGCGGCACCGAGTTCAACACCTACCGGACGCTGGAGTCGCTGCTGCTGGTGCTGCCCAGCGGCACCGTGCTCGACACCGGCGCCCCGGACGCCGACGCCCGGCTGCGCGCCGCCGAGCCGGACCTGCACGCCGGCCTGCTGCGACTGCGCGACCGGGTCCGCGGCAACCCCGACTCGGTGCGCCGGGTCCGCGCCCAGTACGCCATGAAGAACACCATGGGGTACGGGGTGAACGCCTTCCTCGACCACGACGACCCCGCCGACCTGCTCACCCGGCTGGTGGTGGGCAGCGAGGGCACCCTCGCCTTCGTGGCGGCGGCGACCTTCCGCACCGTACCCGTGCACCGGCACGCCGCGACCGGCCTGCTGGTCTTCGACACCCTGGCCGCGGCGATGGCCGCCATGCCGGCGCTGGTGGCCGCCGGACCGGCGGCGATCGAGCTGCTCGACGCGGCCGCCCTGCGGGTCGCCCAGCGGGACCCGCGGGCGGACGCCGCGCTGCGCGGCCTGGCCGTCCGCGACCACGCGGCGCTGCTGGTCGAGTGGCAGGAGTCCGACCCGGAGGCGCTGGCCGAGCGCGTCGCCGCCGCCCGGCCGGTGCTGGCCGACCTGCCGCTGACCACCCCGGCCCGGCTCAGCGGCGAGGCCGCCGCCCGCGCCGCGCTCTGGCACATCCGCAAGGGCTTGTACGCGGCGGTGGCCGGCGCCCGCCCGTCCGGCACGACCGCGCTGCTGGAGGACATCGCCGTCCCGGTCGGGGCCCTCGCCGGCACGTGCGCCGCGCTCGCCGATCTCTTCGACCGGCACCGGTACGAGGAGAGCGTCATCTTCGGCCACGCCAAGGACGGCAACCTGCACTTCATGCTCAACGAGCGGTTCGCCGGCGGCGCGGCCCCGGAGCGCTACGCCGACTTCACCGAGGAGATGGTCGACCTGGTGCTCGGCCACGGCGGCACGCTCAAGGCCGAGCACGGCACCGGCCGGGTGATGGCCCCCTACGTGCGCCGCCAGTTCGGCGACGAGCTGTACGCGGTGATGCGCGAGGTCAAGACGCTCTGCGACCCGGACGGCGTGCTCAACCCGGGCGTGCTGCTCAGCGACGACCCCGAGATCCACATGCGGCACCTGAAGACCGTGCCGACCGTGGAGGAGGAGGTGGACCGCTGCGTCGAGTGCGGCTACTGCGAGCCGGTCTGCCCGAGCCGCGACCTCACCACCACGCCCCGGCAG
This sequence comes from Micromonospora sp. NPDC005305, assembly GCF_040607315.1. Classification (NCBI taxonomy): domain Bacteria; kingdom Bacillati; phylum Actinomycetota; class Actinomycetes; order Micromonosporales; family Micromonosporaceae; genus Micromonospora; species Micromonospora sp. NPDC005305. The sequence goes on from NZ_JBEXGL010000005.1 coordinate 74,820, forward strand.
CGGATCGTGCTGCGCCGGGAGATCGCCGCCGCCCGCGCCGCGGGCGACCCGGCCCTGGCCGAGGAGCTGGAGCGCGCCTACGACTACGACGCGGTGGACACCTGCGCCGTGGACGGCATGTGCGCCACGGCCTGCCCGGTCCTCATCAACACCGGCGACCTGGTGAAGCGGCTGCGGGCCGACCGCAACGGCGGGGCCGCGCAGGCCGGCTGGCGGGGTGCCGCGCGCCGCTGGGGCGCCACCACCCGGGGCATGGCCCGCGGGCTGGACCTGGCCGGCGCGCTGCCGCCCGCGCTGCCCGAGGCGGCCACCCGGGCCGCCCGCGCGGTCCTCGGCGCCGAACGGGTCCCGCAGTGGCAACGGGACCTGCCCCGGGGCGGCCGGCCGCGGCGCCCCCGGCCGGTCGGCGAGCCGGACGCCGTCTTCGTCCCGTCCTGCCTCGGCACCCTGTTCGCGCCGGCCGAGGGCGGCTCCGGCGTGGCCGGCGCCCTGCTCACCCTGGCCGACCGGGCCGGCGTGCGCCTCCTCGTCCCCGAGGGGATCGGGAGCATGTGCTGCGGCACGCCGTGGTCGTCCAAGGGCCTCACGGCCGGCTACCGTGCCGTGCGTGACCGGGTGCCGCCGGCGCTGCGGGCGGCCAGCCGCGACGGCGCGCTGCCGGTGGTCAGTGACGCGGCCTCCTGCACGGAGGGCTTCACGAAGCTGCTTGCCGACGCCGGTGACCTGCGGGTGGTCGACGCCGTCGGGTACGCGGCCACCGACCTGCTGCCCCGGCTCACCGTGCGCCGCCGGCTCGGCTCCCTGGCGCTGCACCCGACCTGCTCGTCCACCCGGCTCGGGCTTGACGACGCGCTGCTCGCGGTGGCCTCGGCGATCGCCGACGAGGTGGTGGTCCCGGAGGGCTGGCAGTGCTGCGGCTTCGCCGGGGACCGCGGGCTGCTGCACCCGGAGCTGACCGCGTCGGCCACCCGCGCCGAGGCCGCCGCCGTCGCCGCCCGCTCCTTCGACGGGTACGCCTCGGTGAACCGCACCTGCGAGATCGGCCTGGCCCGGGCCACCGGGCAGCCGTACCGCCACCTGCTCGAACTGTTGGCCGACGCGACGGCCTGACCGGGGCGGGTAGCATCCCGCGACGTGCTGCGTAGTTGGTGGATGGCCGGCCTGATGCTGGTGGTCGGGGTGTTCGTCGCGGTCGGCGCGGAGACCCGGGTGCTGGCCGTCGTCGAGTTCCTGGTCTTCACGGCGCTGGCGGTGCTCTTCTCGCCGCTGGCGTTCCCACGGTCGCTGTCCGCCGCCGAGGCGCGGGAGCGCAGCGCGCGCGACGGCCGGCCGATCGTCTACTGGCGGCCCGGGTGCCGCTACTGCCTGCGCCTGCGGTTGCGGCTCGGCCGCCGGGCCGGGCGGGCCCACTGGGTGAACATCTGGCGCGACCCCGACGGGGCGGCGGCGGTCCGGGCGGTCACCGGCGGCGACGAGACGGTCCCGACCGTCGTGCTGCCCGGCGAGGCCGTGGTGAACCCGGAGCCGGCCTGGCTGCGCGACCGCCTGCGCTCCTGACGGAACCCGAGATCGACGCAAGCTCGCGGGAGGCGGCGGCTTCCGGGCGGCCGGGACACCCCCACCTCGCCCAGCTGGTGTCGATCTCGTCCTAGGGGGTGGGGGGTGTGGCGCGCGATGTCCGGGCAGACTGGGGACGTGGACGGGTTGCGGGAACTGCTCGGGGTGGACGTGCCGGTGGTGGCCGCGCCGATGGCCGGTGGGCCGACCACCCCCGGGCTGGCGACGGCGGTGGGCGCGGCCGGGGCGTTCGCGTTCCTGGCCGCCGGCTACAAGACGCCGGAGGCGGTGGCGGCGGAGATCGCGGAGGTGCGCGCCGTCGGCCGGCCGTTCGGGGTGAACGTCTTCGTCCCCACGCCGGTGCCCGTCGAGGAGGCGGAGTTCCGCCGCTACGCCACCCGGATCGCGGCCGAGGGCACGCCGTACGGCCTCGACCTGGCCGGCGCGGCCCGCACCGAGGACGACGACCACTGGACGGCGAAACTCGACCTGCTGCTCGCCGACCCGGTGCCGGTGGTCAGCTTCACGTTCGGCACGCCTCCGGCGCCGGTGATCCGGGACCTGCGGCGGGCCGGCAGCCGGGTGCTCGTCACGGTGACCGACCCGGCGGAGGCGGCGGCCGCAGCCGACCTCGGGGTGGACGGGCTGGTCGCCCAGAGCGGCGCCGCGGGCGGGCACCTGGGCACCTTCACCCCGGACACCCCGCCGCCGCTCCGCCCGCTGCCCGAACTGGTCGCGCTGGTCGCCGGCCGCTCCGGGTTGCCCGTGCTGGGCGCGGGCGGGATCGGCGGGCCCGGCGACGTCCGGGCCGCCCTCGCCGCCGGCGCCGTCGGCGTGCTGGTCGGCACGCTGCTGCTGCGGGCCGACGAGGCCGGCGCGGGCCGGACCCACCGGGACGCGCTGGCCGACCCGGCGCGGGACCGGACGGTGGTCACCCGCGCCTTCACCGGCCGGCCGGCGCGCGGCCTGCGCAACGACTTCATCGACCGGCACGAGGCGGCCGCCCCGCTCGGCTACCCCGCGCTGCACCACCTGACCCGGCCGCTGCGCGTCGCCGCCGCCCGAGCCGGGGACGCCGACCGCCTGCACCTGTGGGCGGGCACCGGCTGGCGCGCCGCCCGGGACGCCCCCGCCGCCGACATCCTCACGACCCTGACCCACTCCCTCTGACACCGCCGCCGCGGCGAGGCCCCGAGATCAACACCAGCTCGCGGGAGGTGGCGGTGTCCTGGCCCTGCGGAGACCGCCACCTCGCCGACCTGGTGTCGATCTCGCCGCGTCCCCGGCCCGCAGGCGGCCACGCTGCCGATCCCCGGCGAAGCGGGGTGGGACCCGTCTACGGTGCGAGTGGAGAGAGGACCGGCAGAACAGGGGGTGGGCGGACGTCCAGCTCGGGGTGCCGTGGGTGCAGCCGGAGGACGTGACGCCGCTCGTGGTGTTCCTCGCCTCGGACGGCGCCCGGATGGTCAGCGGCACCTCCTTCGCCGCTACGGCCGGCGGCAGCGCCCACGTGACCGCTGACCGGCCGGCGCGGGCCGGGAGCCGCCCGAGGAGCGGCTCCCGACCCTCGGGCGGTCAGCCGGCGACCGAGGCCAGGTAGCGCTCGGCCGCGTCCGGGGTCAGGAACCAGTCCCGGAAGTCGTTCGGGTCGCCGAACCCGTTGGCGAACCGGCGGGCCACCACCGGGTTGCCGGCGGCCGCCCCGAGCACCTGCTGCACGTGCGGCGGCAACGGTTGCAGCATCGCGTTCGTCCAGCCGGTGACGGCCTCGCCGGTCCCGGCCCAGAAACGCTCGAAGGTCAGCGTCATCCAGTCCCGGTCGAACGGCCGGTCGCCGTGCTCCAGGATCGACCCCAGGTACGCGTACGCGCACTTGGCGGCGGTGTTGCTGCCCTGGCCGGTGATCGGGTCGTTGGCCACCACCACGTCGGCCATGCCCAGCACCAGCCCGCCCGAGGGCAGCTCCGCCACCGGGTGGCGCACGGTGGGCGTGTACCGCCCGGACAGGGTGGCCCGCCCGTCGGTCAGCTCCACCTCGGCGCACCGCTCGTAGATCCACGGCGTGTAGCGGTGGGTCAGGTCGAGGGTGAGCTTCAGGTGTTCGGCCGGGTCGCGGCGTTCGGTCCACAGGTCCAGCGGCCCACCGGGCACCGCCTCCCAGAACAGGATCTCGCAGGGTCCGGAGTGGGTCAGGGCGGGGATGACGAACAGCTCGCCCAGCCCGGGCACGGCGTTGAAGCTGACGTGCGGCACCGGCAGCAGCGGGTCGGGGGTCATCCCGTGCACGTACGCCACGGCGAGCCCGCGCTGCGGCGCGTCGTAGACCGAGCGGGTCGGGTCGCGGTCGAACACGCCGACCAGGTCGCCCTTGCCGGCGGCCACCACGGTGAGGTCGTAGCGGCCGAGCCGGGCCAGGCCGTCCAGGTCGCTGGTGGTCACCGTCTGGTAGAGCACCGTCCCGCCGCGCTGCTCGAACAGCCCCAGCCAGTCGGCCATCTTGATCCGCTGGTCGGTGCTCTGCGCCGGCTCGTCGAGCGGGCCGACGATGCGCAGGGCCCGCTCGCCGGGCGGCGCGGAGAGCGAGACGTGCAGGCCCTCGATCCGGGGCGCCCGGTCCTGCCACAGGTTCAGCCCGTAGCGGCGTTCGGTGGCGAGCGCGGGGCCGAACATGGCCTGGGTGCTCATCACCCAGCCCCGGCGGATCTCGTCGGGCGTGCGGGCGGACATCACCGTGACGTCGTACCCCTCGGCCTGCAGGCTCAGGGCGAGCTGGAGCCCGGACTGTCCGGCCCCGACGATCAGGATTCTGCGCATGGTTCCTCCAGGGGTTGAGCTACCGCGCCGCGAGCGCGCCCGCGGTGGGCCGGGGGGTGCGGGACATGGCGTGTTCCACGACTGTGAGCAGTGCCCGCGCCACCGACGACGGGTCGCGGGCGTCGCAGGCGGTCAGGGGTACGTGGGCCGGCAGCGCGAGCGCGGCGCGGACGTCGTCGAGCGGGTGGTGCAGCACCCCGTCGAAGAGGTTCACGCAGACCACGAAGGGCATGTCGCTGTCCTGCTCGAAGTAGTTGACCGCCGGGAACGAGGCGGCCAGGTCCCGGGTGTCGGCGAGCACCATCGCGCCGACCGCGCCCCGGCACAGGTCGTCCCACATGGGCCAGAACCGGGGCTGGCCGGGCGTGCCGAACAGGTAGAGCACCAGGTCGGGGCCGATGGTCAGCCGGCCGAAGTCCATGGCCACGGTGGTGGTCGTCTTGTCGATGCCCGGGTCCAGCCGGTCGACGGTCTCGCTGGCCGCCGTCATCCACGCCTCGGTGTTGATCGGCGGGATCTCCGAGATGGACGCGACGCAGGTGGTCTTGCCGACCCCGAAGCCGCCGGCGATGACGATCTTCGCCGAGGTCAGCAGTGGGCTGTCAGGCAAGTTTGCGGAGGCCATCGCGCAGTCTCTCCAGGAGGCGGAAGTCGACGTTCTCGTGGTCGCTGTGGACGAGCAGCCGGTCGGTGGCGGCCAGGTCGTCGACGACGACCCGGGTGACCCCCAGGGAGATGCCGCACACCGCGGACAGTTCGGCCACCGAGCGGGCGGCCCGGCGGGCCTGCTCGTACAGCGAGCGGGCCTCGGGCAGCAGCCCGGCGGCGAACACGGCGTCGTAGTGGGGCACCGACACCAGGGTGTGCACCAGCAGCGGCTGCCGGGTGCGGGTGCGGCCGGCGGTCAGCACGTACGGCCGGACCTTCCAGTACCTCATCTGCATGGTCGTCGTCCTCCGGCCGTCAGCGGGCCTGCGCGGCGGTCATCCGGTGCAGCTCGTGCCGGACGGCCGGCGTGAGGGCGTGCCACACGGCGCCGATGAACTGCGTCATCCGGTACGACACGACCCGCAGGTCGCAGCCGGGCGCGGCGGCCACCGCGAGGCCCGCGGACTCGCCGACCCGCATGAAGAGCAGGTGCCCGCGGGGCAGCCGGACGGTCAGGTACTCGGCGGAGCCCAGCTCCAGCAGGGCGGCGCTGCGGTCGGCCATGCTGAGCAGGCCGGCGGTCAGCGCGGCGAGCTGGTCGCCCAGGTCGCGACCGACGCCGTGCGAGGCGGCCAGCTGCAGGCCGTCCAGGGACACCAGCATGGCGTGGTTGACGCCGGGCACGTCCTCGACGAACTGCCGGATCAGCCAGGCGCAGTCGGGCAGCCCGTTGCCCGTGCCGTTTCCCGGGTACGCGTGGTTCATCGCTGCCGTCCTTCGTGGTCGGTGGGGGTGCGGGCGTCGCTGACGCCGGCCGCGAAGGCGGCCGTCTCGTCCGGCCACGCCTCGGGCGGGGAGCCCGCGCCGGGGTCGGCCGCGGGTCGGGGCGCCGGGACCTGGTCGCGGACGCTCTCGGGCACCCGCCGGGGCAGTCCGGCGGTGGCCGGCGGGTCGCCGACCGGCCCGTCGAGGGTGGTGAGCCGGACGGTCGGCCCGTTGGTGCCGTCGTGGGTCGCGGCCATCGGCGTACTCCAGGGGTCGGTCCCGCGCGGGCCGGGTGGCCAGGCCGGCGGCGGCGCGGGCGCGGCGGTGGCGGGCGCCGGGGCGGGGATCTCGCAGAGCAGCCTGCCGGGGACGGCCACGGAGGCGGTGGTCCCGCCGGCGGGCCGGGTGGCGAGGGTGACCCGCAGCTGGTGGGCGGCGGCCAGGTGGGCCACCACGGCGAGCCCGAGGTGGGCGGCGGGGTCGAGCGTGACCGGGGTGGCCGGCCGGCCGCTGAGCAGTGAGTTGAGCTGGACGAGGTGGTCGGGGTGCAGGCCCACTCCGGCGTCCTCGACCCGCAGCAGGACGCCACCGTCCTCGGTGACGAACGCCGACACGGTCACGGCCGCGGTGGGTGGGGAGAACCGGGTGGCGTTGTCGAGCAGTTCGGTGAGCACCCGGATCACGTCGTCGGCGGCGAACTCGACCACCGCCAGCTCGACCACGTGGCCCACCCGGATGCGCGGGTAGTGCTCGACCGCGGAGGCGGCGGCGCGGACCACGTCGACCAGGGGGACGGTCTGCGGGTCGGCGTCCTCGACCCGGCGGCCCAGCAGCACCTGGAGGTTCTCGGCGTGCCGCCGGATCCGGGTGTTGGCGTGGTCGATCCGGTAGAGCCGCTCCAGGCGTTCGGGGTCCTGCTCGTCGGCCTCGACGGCCTCCAGGTGGGTGCCCATCTGGTACGCGGCGGCGAGGATCCGCAGGGCGAACTGGTCGCAGATGGCGGGCCACGGGCCGGGCCCGGGCTCCTCCCGGGGCGGCGGTTCGGGTGTCTCCGGTGGCGCCGCGTCCCACCGGGCGACGGTGGGGTCCAGCCAGCGGGCCGCCCGTTGTCGCCAGGTGCTCCGCCGAGGGGTGATGTCCGTGCTTCTCACGAAAGAACCGACCTGTCCATGATTTTCGGCTCTGGCATGGTGCAGCAGTCAACCACCGGGTGTGCGCCAATTGCAACGTTGGAGGGCAATCTGGGGAGGTTTTCACATCCTCGTCGCCGCGCTGCCACGGTTGTGTGATCGGTCCCGGCTCGCAAAACGCAACAGCCGGACGGCGAATTTTTCCCGGCGGGTCGGCCGGCCATGGGGCGGCGACCGGCGTACGGCATGATCATGGAAACGGCGTGACGGGGGAGGGGACGGGCGGATGACCGTGGAGGTGCCGCGCGGCGGCCGGGTGCTCTTCATCGGCGACAGCATCACCGACGCCGGCCGGGACCGGTCCTGCGGCGACGACCTGGGCACCGGGTACGCCATGATGGCCTCCGCCTGGTTCACGGCCCGGCACCCCGGCCACCGGGCCACCTTTCTCAACCGGGGGATCAGCGGCGACCGGGTACGCGACCTGCGGGCCCGCTGGGAGGGCGACTGCCTGGCCCTCGCCCCGCAGGTGGTGTCGGTGCTGATCGGCATCAACGACACCTGGCGGCGCTACACCCGCGACGACCCGACCAGCGCCGACGACTTCGCCCGCGACTACCGGCACCTGCTCGAGGCCACCCGGCCGCTGGGCGCCCGGCTGGTCCTCGTCGAGCCCTTCGTGGTCCCGCTGGACGACGCGCAGCACGCCTGGCGGGAGGACCTGGACCCGAAGGTCGAGGTGGTCCGCTCGCTCGCCGCCGAGTTCGACGCGACCCTGGTGGCGGTGGACGAGCTGTTCCAGGCCGCCGGCGTGGACGGCCGCGTGTGGACCCGCGACGGGGTGCACCCGACCCCGTTCGGTCACGCGCTGATCGCCCAGGCCTGGCTTCGGGCGGTCAACCCGTCGGCGTGAGCCTGCCATCGACGCCGATCGTGACACCACCTCGACATCGAGACCGACGACCTGGCCGCCGAGGTGGACCGGCTGGTCGGCCTCGGCGCCACCCCGGTCTCCCGCTGGCTCGACTGCCAGGTGCTGCGGGCGCCGGGCGGTCACCTGCTCTGCGTGATCCCGGTGGCCAGCGACCCGGAGCTGTTCGCCGCGACGGCCACCCGCTGGGACTGACGGCCAGCCCCCGGGGTGTCGCCGCCCGCCCTCCGGGTAAGCGCCGGGGATGAAGTTCCTCATCGCCGCGGCCGACACCGGCACCTACGGGTTCACCCTGCTCGGCGACGACGGGCAGGTCATCGCCACCGGCCGGCAGTACCCCGACAAGGCCGCCGCCCTCGCGGTCGTCGCGGACATGATGCGCGAGATCGGCAGCGCCGAGATCGAGGAGCGGACCGAGCCGGCCCAGCCGGCCAGGACGCCGCCCAACCGGACGGTCGGCGGGGAACCCGACCTGGCCCGGATCGGGCGGTCCGGCATCCCGCCCGTCTGACGGCCGGGCGCTCAGACGTCGAGGGTCCGGGAGGCCAGCTCGTCCAGGACGGCCCGGACGTCCCCGTCGGTATCGGCCAGGATCCGCCGCTGCCGGGTCGCCCCGTTGCCGTCGCGGCGCAGCCGGTCGAGCTGGTGGGTCACCAGGTCCAGATCCCCGTACGCGGTCAGCGCGGGAGTGACGGTGGCGACCAGGTCGTCGATCAGCTCCCAGGCCGGTCGGGAGCCGCCCGCGCGTAGGTCGACCAGGTCCCCGTCGACGCCGTCGTGCGCCGCCCGCCAGTGCGCGGCCGTCACCAGGCAGTCCCGGATCCGGGGCGCGGGCCGGCCGGCCTCCACGTCCTCGGCCGCCGTGGCGACCAGCGCCCGCAGGATGCCGGCGACCAGCACCGTGTCGTCCACCGTCGGGCAGACGTCGCCCACCCGGACCTCCACGGTGGGATAGGCGACGGACGGGCGGGCGTACCAGTAGACCATCTGGGGGTCGAGCATGATGCCGGCGTCGACGAGATCCCCCACCGTCCGGTCGTAGTCGGCGGCGGACTCGAAGTGCGGCGTCGGCCCCACGCTCGGCCAGCGGTCGAACTGCATGGCGCGCCAGCTCGCGTGCCCGGTGTCCCGCCCGTCGTGCAGCGGCGAGTTGGCGGTGAGCGCCTGCACCACCGGCAGCCAGGGTCGCAGGTGGTTGCAGATCTGCACGGCGAGTTCCCGGTCCGGCACCCCGACGTGGACGTGACACCCGCAGACCGCCGGGTCGTGCGCCACCGGCCCGAACCGGTGGGACATGGCGCGGTAGCGGTCCTTGTCCGGCACCGAGCGGTGCGGCTCGCACACCGGCGTCGCGGCGACCGCCACCAGCCGCGCCCCCGCCGCCTCGGCCGCCTTGGCCGCGGCCCGGCGGAGCACCACCAGGTGCTCGCGCAGCTCGGCCAGGTCGGTGCAGATCGGCGTCACCATCTCGACCATGCTGTGCCGGAACTCCTGCCGGCTCTGCTCCCGGCTCGGGCCGGAGAGCGCGGCGAGCACCCGGTCGGCCACCGGCAGGCTCTGCCCGGTCACCGGGTCCAGGAGCAGGTACTCCTCCTCCACGCCGAGTGTGCGAACCGCCGGGACGGGGGCCACAGGCTCACCTCCGGTGCGGCGGGCACGCGGCGCGGCGGACCCGTGCCGGCGTACCCCGCGGGGCAGGTCGGCGGCGGGCGCACCGCGGGGTGCGCCTGTTCGCCGCACCTCACGGTACGGTCCGTTCCCGGCACCCGGCGGCCGTTTGCCCTGATCACGCCCCGGTCCGCCGCGGCGGTGGCGTCAGGCGGCGGTGACGGCGAGCGGCTCGGCACGGACGGCCGGCACCTCCCCGCCGGACCATCCGGTCGAGCGGTCCCGGCCCGGCTCGGCGGGCGTGCCGACGGACGCCGGCGCGGAACGTGGCGTCCGGGCGGCGCGCAGCCCCTCCTGCGCGCTCTCCCACGGGGCGCACGGCCAGGCGGCGCCGACGCAGCTCGGGCTGACGCAGACCCGCTCGTCGTCGGGCTGGTGGGCGTCGGCCACCGCCGCGGACAGGCCCCACAACAGCGGATCGGTCACCTCGGCCGGACGCTCGGCGCGGTCTGTACTGGTTTCGGACATGGTCAGGTCCCCCCTCGTTGAGCCGCCCCTCTGTTTCCAGAACGCCCGCACGGCAAACCTGGTCACGCCGGATCTTCTCCGTTCGCCCGCGCCTGGCCCGGCGGCATAGGGTGACGGGCGTGGCGAGGTACTACGACCTGCACCCGGACAATCCGCAGCCCCGGGTGCTCCGGCAGGTCGTGGACCTGCTGCGCGGCGACGGCCTGATCGCCTACCCGACGGACTCCTGCTACGCCCTCGGCTGCCGGCTCGGCAACCGTGCCGGGGTCGAGCGGATCCGCGAGATCCGCCGGCTCGACGAGCGGCACCCGTTCACCCTGGTGTGCCGCGACTTCGCGCAGCTCGGCCAGTTCGTCAAGCTCAGCAACGCGGTCTTCCGCCAGGTCAAGGCGGCCATCCCGGGCAGCTACACGTTCATCCTGCCGGCCACCCCCGAGGTGCCGCGGCGCCTCCAGGACCCGCGGCGGCGGGCCGTCGGGGTCCGCGTACCGAAGCACACGGTGACCCAGGCGCTGCTGGCCGAGCTCGGCGAGCCGCTGCTCTCCAGCACCCTGCTGCTCCCCGGCGAGGAGGAGCCGCTGACCCAGGGGTGGGAGATCAAGGAGCGGCTCGACCACCTGCTCGACGCCGTGGTGGACGCGGGGGACTGCGGCCTGGAGCCGACCACCGTGGTGGACCTGTCCGGGCCCGAGCCGGAGATCCTGCGCCGCGGCGCCGGCGACCCGTCCCGCTTCGAGTAGCGATCGGCCGTTCCACTTCGTCGCGGGCCCGCGGTGCGGCACCGTGGGATCCGGCGGATGTGACGGGGGTACGACGTGGGCGCACTCGTGCTGATCACGGTGCTCGGCGTCACCGTGCTCGTCGGCACCACCCTCGGCGGCCGGTACAGCGTCGCGCCGCCCGTGCTGCTCATCGCGATGGGCGCCGGGCTCGGCCTGCTGCCGATGTTCGACAACGTGATCCTCGAACCCGAGGTGGTGCTGGTTCTCTTCCTCCCGGCGATCCTCTACCGGGAGAGCCTGGTCATCAGCCTCCGCGAGATCCGGGCCAACCTCGTCGTGATCTCCCTGCTCGCCGTGGCGCTGGTGATCCTCACGATGGTCGCCGTGGCGTACACGACCCAGGCGCTCGGTGTCGAGCCGGCCGCCGCGTGGGTGCTCGGCGCGGTCCTCGCGCCCACCGACGCCGCCGCCGTGGCCGGCCTGGCCAAGCGCATGCCGCGCGGCATCCTCACCACGCTGCGCGCGGAGAGCCTGGTCAACGACGGCACGGCGCTGGTCCTCTTCTCGGTGGCCGTGGGGGTGATCGCCGGCGGGAGGGTGCCCGACGCGCTCGAGCTGGGCGGCCAGTTCGTCGGCAAGGCGATCGGGGGGATCCTCGCGGGTCTGCTGGTCGGCGGTGTGGTCGTCCTGATCCGCAAGCACGTGGACGATCCGCTGCGCGAGGGCGGGCTGAGCATCCTCACCCCCTTCGTCGCCTTCCTGCTCGCCGACGCGGTGCACGCCAGCGGGGTGCTCGGGGTCGTGGTGGCCGGCCTGCTGCTCTCGTACGCGGGACCGCGGGTGATCCGGGCCCGCTCCCGGGTCACCGCGTACGCGTTCTGGGACCTCTCCACCTTCATGATCAACGGCAGTCTCTTCGTGCTGCTCGGCATGCAGGTGCCCCGGTCGCTGCGCAGCATCACCAGCCATTCGCCGCTGGAGTCGTTCGGCATCGCGGTGGTGGTCGTCCTGGTCGTGGTGGCCACCCGGATGATCTGGGTGCAGCTGTCGGTCGCCGGGTTGCAGGGCATCGACCGCCGGGAGTCGCGCCGCGCCCGCCGCTTCGACGCCCGGGTGCGCACCGCCGCCGGCTGGGCCGGGTTCCGCGGCGCGGTCTCCCTCGCCGCCGCACTCGCCGTGCCGGTCACCACGCACGATGGGTCCCCCGTGCACGAACGCGACCTGATCATTTTCGTCACCGTGGTGGTGATCGTGCTGATCATGCTGGTGCAGGGCACCACCCTGCCGGCCGTGGTCACCTGGGCCGGCCTCATGGGGGACCGGGAGAAGGAGCACGAGGTGCGCTGGGCCCGGATCCGGGCCACCGAGGCCGCCCTGGACGCGCTGCCCCAGGTCGCCGCCGAACTCGGCGCCGACTCGGACACCGTGGACCGGCTCCGCGCCGACTACCAGGACCATCTCGCGGACGTCCGCTCGCCGCGCAGCGACGAGGCCGACGAGGAGCGGGAGATGACCCGGCGGTTGCGCCTCGGCGTGCTGGACCGCAAGCGGCAGGAGATCACCCGGCTGCGCAACAGCAACCAGATCGACGACGTGGTGCTGCGGGAGCTCCAGTCGGCCATCGACATCGAGGAGATCCGGCTGCTCGGCCCGGAACCGGAGGACTGAGGGCCGGTCGCCGGACGGCGGGGGCGGCCCGGCGCGGTGGCACCCGCGCCGGGCCCGGACGGTCAGCCCGCGGTGCAGGTGGGGGCGCCGGAGGGGGCGGTGCCCGTGCCCTGGAAACCGAACTCGGTGCTGCCGCCCGCGCCGACCTGGCCGTTGTAGGCCACGTTGCGGAAGGTCAGCGCGCCGCTGCTGCCGCTCGGCTGGGCGTTCCAGGTGTTGACCAGGCTCGCGCCGGCCGGCAACGTCAACCCGACGGCCCACCCGTTGAGTGCGGTGGCGCCGGCGGTGACCCGGACGGTGGTGACGAAGCCGCCCTGCCACTGGTTGGTGGTGAGCGACGCGGTGCAGCCGTTGCCCGACGGCGGCGGGGTGGTCGGCGGGTTGCTGGTGGGCGGCGGGGTCGTCGGGGTGGTGGGCGGCGGGGTGGTGCCGCCCGCGTTCAGCGCGTCGAGCACCGCCGTGTACGCCGGCTTCTTGTTGCCGTTGCCGTCGAAGAGCAGCGGGGTGCCGCTGGCCCGCCACGAGTCGGTGTCCCGGATGCCCCACACCGTGATGCCGGTGCAGCGGGACACGGCCAGGCAGTCCCTGACGACGTTGCCGTAGGTGGTGGCCTGGGTGCTGCCGGAGCCCTCGATGTCCAGCTCGGTGATCTGCACGTCGACGCCGAGGGCGGCGAAGTTCTGCAGCGTGGTGCGGTAGTTGCCCGGGTAGGGCGAGCCGTTGTTGAAGTGCGACTGCAGGCCGACGCAGTCGATCGGCACGCCACGTGCCTTGAAGTCCCTGACCATGTTGTAGACGGCCTGCGTCTTCTCCCAGGTCCAGTTGTCGGTGTTGTAGTCGTTGTAGCAGAGCTTGGCGGCCGGGTCGGCGGCCCGGGCGGTGCGGAAGGCCACCTCGATCCAGTCGTTGCCGGTGCGCTGGAGGTTGGAGTCCCGGCGGCCGCCACCGCTGTCGGCGAACGCCTCGTTCACCACGTCCCAGGCGTAGATCTTGCCCTTGTAGTGGGTGGCGACCTGGGTGATGTGGTTGACCATCGCCTGCCGCAGGGCGGTGCCCGACAGGTTCTGCGCCCAGCCCGGCTGCTGCGAGTGCCAGGCCAGCGCGTGGCCGCGCACGCGCATGCCGTTGGCCTGCGCGTGGCTGACGATCCGGTCGGCGCTGGTGTAGTTGAACTGGCCCTGGGACGGCTCGGTGGCGTCCCACTTCATCTCGTTCTCGGGGGTGACCATGTTGAACTCGCGGTTCAGGATGCCGACATACGTGGCGTCCGACAGCTTGTTCGCGGCGACCGCGGTGCCGAAGTAGCGGCCCTTCTCGGCGGCCGAAGCCCCGAGGGTCGTCCCGGCGCTGGCGCTGGTCGCCACCGCCACCGTCGCGGCGATCACCGCGACACCGGCCAGCATCGACACCACCGCGGTCCGCGGGCGCGACCGGGCCGCCGCGCTCAGGCTCCCGCTGCCGCGGGCGAGCACCTTGTCCATCTGAAAGCCTCTCCTAGCCGTATCGGTGTGGACAGCCCGCCCCGACCACTGCCCGCCACGGTGGTCGGCTCGGTGCGCGGCCGCCCGGAGGCCGCGCGGGGTGGGGAGGGCACTCCCCGCCACCGTGAGTTGATCGAAGCGAATCTCTGGATGGAGACTACCGGAACAGTTCCGAAAACTTAACCGCGTCGATGGGGATGTGTTCTCCCGTGCGGGCTCCGTGGCGTGCTGAGTCGGCGGACGCCGGGCTTCTGAAACTTCCGGAGGTGGTTGAACGGAGGGTGATCGGAGGGGATGCTGGGACAGATATCGATGTTCGACGATGGAGGAGCCATCCCCGCATGCGCCGATCGCTCGCCGTCCTCGCCCTGGCCGCCGTGCTCGGCGGCACCCCGACCGCCGCCCGGGCCGGCGCCGCCCCGGAAACCCCGCCCGCCGGACTGGCCGCGGTGCGTACCGCCGGCACCGCGTGGGGCCTCGACCGGGCCAGCGGCCGGATGACGCTCACCGTCGACGACACCGTCACGGGCGTCGCGCTCGCCGCGCTGCGGCGCACCGCGACCCGTGCCGGCGCGCTGCTCCGCCACGAACCCGGCCGGCTGCGCACGGGCGGCCAGGCGATCTACGGCGGGGGAGGGCGCTGCTCGCTCGGCGCGAACGTGCGCAGCGGCAGCACCTACTACCTCGTCACCGCCGGGCACTGCACCAACCTGGCCGGCACCTGGTACGCCGACAGCGCCCGCACCACCGTGCTCGGCAGCCGGACCGGCACCAGTTTCCCCGGCAACGACTACGGGGTGGTCCGCTACACCGGCACGGTCGCCCACCCCAGCGCCGTGTACACCTATCCCGGCCAGGTCACCATCAACGGCGCCGGCAACGCGTACGTCGGTCAGGCGGTCTGCCGCAGCGGCGCCACCACCGGCGTGCGGTGCGGCTCGGTGACCGGCCTCAACCAGACCGTCAACTACGCCGAGGGGTCCGTGTCCGGGCTGATCCGCACCAACATCTGCGCGGAGCCCGGGGACAGCGGCGGCCCGCTCTATGTGGCGTCGACCGGCACGGTGATCGGGATCCTCTCCGGCGGCAGCGGCAACTGCACCTCCGGGGGCACCAGCTACTACCAGCCGATCACGGAGATCCTCGCCGCGTACGGCCTCACAATTCCGTGAGCGCGCCGGGCGGGGGCGCCGAGGGCGTCCCCCGCCCGGCCCGTCGGTTCAGCCGGCGCAGTTGTTGTTGCGCGCCGGCGCGGTGAGCTTCTCCTGCGTGCCGAACTTCGCGTACAGCCGCAGGTAGCACGGCAGTTCGACGTCGCCGTAGTAGCTGACGACCTGGTTGTCGTAGTGCGTCGTGCCGCTCTCGGTGACCTGCCAACTGCCGCCGTCGCCGGACTGGATCTCCCAGTAGACGTCGCCGGAGCAGCCCTCCAGGCCCCGGGCCCAGGCGATGATGTTGGCCCCGTTGTAGATCTCGGACTGCACCAGGGTGCAGGTTGCCGCCTGTGCCGGTGCGGCGCCGACGAAGAGTCCCGCCGTCAGCAACGCCCCCGCACCGACCGCCGACATCAGCTTGCGCATGGTCCGACCCCTCCAAGGTGGATAGTGGATCACTTCCCCGGAGGGTAACCGCTGATGCAAACAAGTTTCAATATCGAGTCTGCTGACCGTTGGAAATCTTCAGGGCTTGAGCACGACCTTCAGGCAGTCGTCCTGCTTGTTCTTGAAGATGTCGTAGCCGTGGGGCGTGTCGTCGAGCCGCATGGTGTGGGTGATGATGAAGCTCGGGTCGATCTCGCCCTTGCGGATGCGCTCCAGCAGCGGGCGCATGTAGCGCTGCACGTGGGCCTGCCCGGAGCGCATGGTCAGCGACCGGTTCATGAACGAGCCCATCGGGAACTTGTCGATGAACCCGCCGTACGCCCCGATCGCCGAGACGGTGCCGCCGTTGCGGCAGGCCAGGATCGCCTCGCGCAGCGCGTGCGGCCGGTCCGTCTCCGCCTTCACGGCCTGCTTCGCCCGGTCGTACGCGTGCAGCGCCGCCGAGGCGTGGTGCCCCTCCATGCCGACGGCGTCGATGCAGACGTCCGGCCCGCGGCCGGCGGTCATCTCGCGCAGCGTGTCCAGGACGTCGGTCTCCTCGTAGTTGATGGTGTCCGCGCCGGCCCGGTCCCGCGCGATCCGCAGCCGGTACGGGAACCGGTCGATGACCACCACCTGCTCGGCGCCGAGCAGGAAGGCGCTCACCGTGGCGAACTGGCCGACCGGGCCCGCGCCCCAGATCGCCACGACGTCGCCGGGCTTGATGTCGCCCATCTCGGCGGCCATGTAGCCGGTGGGCAGCACGTCGGACAGGAACAGCACCTGCTCGTCCGGCAGGTCGTCGTCGACCTTCAGCGCGCCGACGTCGGCGTACGGGACCCGGACGTACTCGGCCTGCCCGCCCGCGTACCCGCCCATCAGGTGCGAGTAGCCGAAGATGCCGGCGGGGGCGTGGCCCATGGCGGTCTCCGCGATCGCCGCGTTCGGGTTGGAGTTCTCACAGACCGAGTAGAGGCCGCGTTGGCACGAGGCGCAGTCCCCGCAGGCGATGGGGAAGCCGACGACCACCCGGTCGCCGACGCGCAGCCCGTCCCGCGCCCCGGAGCCCAGCTCGACGATCTCGCCCATGAACTCGTGGCCCAGCACGTCGCCGCGCTTCATGGCCGGGATGAACCCGTCGAGCAGGTGCAGGTCGGATCCGCAGATCGCCGCCGAGGTGACCTTGACGACCGCGTCGCGCGGGTTGAGGATCGTCGGGTCCGGTACCTCCTCGACGGCGACCCGGTTCGGTGCCATCCAGCAGTTGGCCTTCATGGTGCCTCCTCACGCGGTCCGATGGGTCGCCAGCGGGCGGGCCGGACGCCGCTTCGCCTGGTTCTGGATACTCGTGCCGTCGGGTGTCCCGTCCGACCGTGTGATCTCGCCGGTCTCGATGACCTGCTTGAACCGCCGCAGGTCATCGCAGATCTGCTGCTGCGGGTTCTCGCCGAACGCCTTCGCGACCAGCGAGCCCAGCCGGCGGCCCGGCACCGCGTACTCCAGTTCCACCCGCACCTCGGTGCCGCTGCCGCCGGCCGCCGGGGTGAACCGGACGGTGCCGGAGTTGGGCACCCGGGAGCCGTCCACGGAGCGCCAGCGGATCAGCTCGTTGGGGCGCTCGTCCACGATCTCCGCCTCCCACGCGACGGTCCGGCCGGCCGGCGCCTTCGCCGACCAGCGGGAGCGCCGCGGGCCGGTGGTGATCACCGACTGCAGGTGGTACATGAACCGCGGCAGGTTCTCGAAGTCGTGCCAGAAGCGGTAGACCTCCTCGCGCGTGCGGTTGACCGTCACGGAGCCGTGCGCGAAGCCCTCCGGGTTGCCCCGCCGGTTGCGCGTGGCGCGCACCGAGGCGTAGAGGTCGACGGCGGTGATCCCACCGAGGGCGGCGAGGGTGAGACCGGCCCGCCGGCGCCGCTCGCCGCTCCGGTTGCGGTACGCGCGGCCGGTGGCAACCAGGTCCAGCACGTCGCCCGCCACCCGGGTCCAGGTCCCCAGCCCCGCCCGCCGGGGCACCAGCAGCACCCCGGCGTGGCCGATCTCCCGTACCCCGGCGGCCCGCAACACCGTCCGGGCCGTGCGCGAGTCGTCCACGCCGGCCGCCCGGGCCACCCGTGACCCCGCCGCGAGCGCGGTCACGCCGAGGCCCAGGCTGAACCAGCCCAGGAAGCGGGCCAGTCCCTCCGAGCTCTGGTCTTTGGTGGCCCGCTGGATCCCGAGACTGTCGGTCACCGAGCGGACCCCCATGGTCGTCTCTCGTGTCATACGTCGTCACCCCGTGTCCGAGAAGGTGTCGGTGAGCGTTCCCCGGTCGAGTGGGAGCCGGGTACCGACAGGCCAGCGTGCCTTTCCCGCTAATCCCGGCCGCACACCCGGGCGGCCAGCCGGAGTGTGGAACCGGCGGCGGCGGGAACCCGGCGGCACGGAAGCGCGGACCCGCGCGGGGGCGGCGACACGGGGGAGAGGTATGGGCGCCAGGACTTCCAGGGTGAGACAGCGCCACCCCGGCCCGCTGCCGGCCGGGCCGCGGAACCGGGCCGGCGACGGGTTCCGCTCCGGCGAGCGCCTGCGACGCGCGGGCGGTCGGTGACCGCCGCCACCGACGCCACCGCCGAGCAGGGGTTCTCGGCCTGGTCGCCGCTGCGCACGGCGGTCTATCGCAACCTTTGGTTGGCGCTGCTCGCGGCGAACATCGGCACCTGGATGCAGACGGTCGGCGCGCAGTGGCTGCTGGTGCACCAGTCCAACGCCTCCACGCTGGTCGCCCTGGTGCAGACCGCCAGCCTGCTGCCGATGCTGCTGCTCGCGCTGCCGTCGGGCGCGCTCGCGGACACCTTCGACCGCAGGCACCTGCTGATCTCCGTGCAGCTGTTCCTGGTGGCGGTGGCCCTGGCCCTGACCCTGCTCACGGCGGCGGGGCGGATGCCGCCGGCGTTGCTGCTCACCCTCACCTTCGCCTTCGGCGTCGGGCAGGCGCTGACCCTGCCGGCCTGGGCCTCGATCATCCCGGAGCTGGTGCCTCGCGAGCAGCTGCGGGCGGCCTCCGCGCTGGGCGCGATCAGCGTCAACGCAGCCCGCGCCGTCGGGCCCGCCGCCGCCGGTGTGCTGATCGCCCGGGTGGGCGTGGCCCCGGTCTTCGGACTCAACGCGGTGGCCTACCTGATCTTTGCGCTGGCCCTGGTCCGGTGGCGTGCCGGCGGCGCCCGGGCCGTCGAGGTGCCCGAGCGGTTCACCGCCGCGCTGCGCGCCGGCGGCCGCTACGTGCGGCACTCGCCGACGGTGCGCCGGCTGCTGCGCCGGGCGCTGGTGTTCATCATCCCCGCCAGCGCCCTGTGGGCGCTGCTGCCGCTGGTGGCAAGCCGTCGGCTCGGCCTGGGCTCCGGCGGGTACGGCCTGCTGCTGGCGGCCCTGGGGGCGGGCGCCATCCTGGGTGGGCTGCTGCTGTCGTGGACCCGCACTGCGATGAGGCCCAACCAGTTCCTGCTGCTGGCCGGGGCGGTGTACGGGACGACGCTGATCGTGGTGGGCACGGTCCGGAGCGTTCCGGTGGTGCTGGTCGCCCTGCTGCCGGCCGGGTTGGCGTGGGTGACCGTGCTCTCCAACGTCAACGCCGAGATCCAGCTGTTCCTCCCCGGCTGGGTACGCGCCCGTGGCCTGGCCGTCTACCAGGTGGTCCAGGGCGGCGGCCAGGCCGTCGGCGCGCTGCTCTGGGGCGTGGTGGCCGACCTCACCGGACTGGTCGCCGCCTTCGGAGTGGCGGCCGCCCTGATGCTGGTCGGTGCGGTGACGTCGCAGGTCTGGCCGCTGCCCGACCTGCGCGGACTGACCCGGGACCCGACCGCCTACCGGCCGCCCCTGGCCCTCGTGCTCCAGCCGGATCCCCGGGTCGGACCGGTGCTGGTGACGGTCACCTACACGGTCCGGCCCGAGCAGGAGGGGGCGTTCCTCGACGCGATGAACCGCGTCCGTGGGTCGCGGCAGCGCACCGGGGCGATGCGGTGGGGGCTGTTCCGCGCCGGCGAGACACCCGAGGAGTTCACCGAGGTCTACCTGGTGCCCTCCTGGGACGAGCACCTGCGCCAGCACGGCGGCCGGCTGACCGACGCGGACCGGCGGGCGGAGGACCGGGCGCGGGAGCTGTCCGACGGCGTGCCGGTCGTGCGCCACCTGCTGCCGGCGGCCGTCGGCCGGGCCGAGGCGGCCGGCGAGCAGGTGTGCTGACGGGTCGTCCCGGCGTCAGTTGCCCTCGGGGACGGCCATCTCGCCGAGCCGCGACCAGTCCTGCTGCGGCACGGTCGCGTTGACGATCCGGGGCGTCTCGGCCAGGTGGGGCGGCAGGGTGCGCTGCGCCTCGCGGAAGTGGGCGGACTGGACGTGCGCCGCGCCGGCGTCGTCGTCCCGGAACGCCTCGACCAGCACGTACTCCGTCGGGTCGTCGAGGCTGCGGGACCAGTCGAACCAGAGGCAGCCCGGCTCGGCCCGGGTGGCCTGGGTGAACTCGGCGGCGATCCGCGGCCAGCGGTCGGCGTCCTCGGGTCGGACCCGGAACTTGGCGGTAATGAAGATCATGCGCTTCAGGCTACCCAGGCCCGCGCCGCCGCGCCGCCGTCGCCGTCAGTCCTTGGTGACCGGGGTGAGTAGCTCCGACGCCCGGCGGTCGGCGAACGCGGTGACCGCCTGCTGGCCGGCGCCGAAGACGATGGCGACGCCCAGCAGGGCGGCGGTGCTGTTCACCGTCGTCTCCACGAGGCCGCCGATCACCAGCATGATCCCCACGACCGCGACCAGCGGTCCGATGGCCAGCTTCAGGAGGCCCTGCTGGAAGGGCAGCTTGTAGGGCAGGCCGCCGGAGCGCGAGGTGATCATCGAGGGCAGGGCGCTGATGAACGCGCCGAGCGCCCCGGCGATGAGCACGAAGAAGAGCAGCCGCCAGGCCGGTACGCCGGCCGCGTCGGTCGGTGCCTTGAGCAGTTGCACGTCCCGGCTGCGCCACTGCACGAGGACCATGAGCACCTCGGCGATCAGCGCGAACATCGACAGCCCGAGCATCCGGTTGCGCAACCGGCGCACCGACTCGTGGAACTCGTCGGACGCCGAGTGGTAGCGCAGCAGCAGCGCCTGCACCTTGGCCTGGAACCGGGCCGGTGCCGCGGCGTCCGTCGACGCGTCGAAGTCGGTCAGCACCGTGTCGTCGGCCTTCAGGAACTGCGCCGCCGCGCTCTGGTACGCCGGCAGCAGGCCGAGCAGTTCCTCGGGCGTCCGCAGCCCCACCATGGCGCGTTCCACCGAGTGGATGGTCTGCCAGGCGTACTCCAGGTTGCCGCCGCGCAGCCACTCGACCATGCCGCTGCGGCCGAGCACCGACTCCACGCCGGACAGTTGGGCGCGCAGCGCGGCGACCCGGTCGGGGTTCACCGTGCCACCGGCCTCCAGGCCGCTGAGCTGCTGGTACAGGTCGTCCAGCTTGGTCCGTACCCGCACCTGCCAGACCGCGGTGGGCACCGTGGACCCGGCCGGCGCCGGCGGTGGTGTCTCCGGGGTGGTCCCGGGTTGGGTCTCCTGGTCGATCATGGTGACTCCCCCCAACCGGCGCAGCTCGGCGACTGGCCTCTGGTCCAGTATCCGCAGGTCAGGGGCGTAATGACCAGGGCGGTTCGGGCAGTTGACAGCTTCCGTGCCGTAGGGGGTCCCGACCCGACGGTCCATGGTGGCGGAGCCCGGCGGAGCCCTGCCGGCACCGCCCCGCCGGGGCGGTCGGGCCGTCCGGCTCGCGGGCCGCGCCGCGCGGTGGATGTCGGGACGGCATCCACCTCGGACGATGGTTCGAGGTGGCGCGGCCGCGACCGGCGCGGTCCCGGGGCACCGCGGAAGGGAGGACGGCGTGCGCAGACAGGACAGGTTCCGCCGCGTGCTGGGCGCCGCGACGGCCGTCGTGGTGGTCGGGGTTCCGGGAGCGGCCGCCGCGGCACCGGGGTCACGGCCGAGCGTCGTGCACTACGACTCGGCCGACCTGGCCGAGTACGAGCGGAAGTGGTCGAACATCTACGGCCCGCTGGACGGGGCGACCCGCGCCGTCGACAACGGGGTGGTCACCGTCAGCGACGTGCCGTTCAAGACCGGCGTGGACTACAACGTCTACGACCATCTCAAGTACATGGCCGTCAGCAACCGCACATTCCCGGTGCCCCGGCAGGGGTCGGTCGAGTTCTCCGTGGACATCACGGCGCGCACCCCCGGCGCGGCCGGCGGGCACGTGGTGCACGGCCGGTACGGGCCGCCGGGCTCCGCCGCCGTCGCCGGACCGACCGCCCGCCCCTACGCCCGCGCCGTGCTGGAGGGGCAGCAGGCGGCCGTGGTGCTGAACATGATCGACTTCTGCACCGGGCAGCTCTTCGACTGGTTCGTCTCCGGCACCCGCGCGTTCCCGCTGATCGAGCGGCTGCCGAGCACGGTCACCGGCAACACCACCAACCCGGACTGCCCGGGCGCCACCGAGGTCGGCCTGGACCGGGCGTACACGCAGATCATCCGGGAGGTGCCGATCACGCCGGGCGTGCCGCACCGGGCCGCGATCCGCTACCGCGAGGCGGGCGGGCACGCCAGCGTGACGTACCTGCTGGACGGCGTGGTGGTCGCGCGGGTCGGGCAGGTGGGCGTGCCGCTGGACCGGCAGGGCGTCGGCTACACCGGCACGTACCCGTCGCTGGGCCCCGGCGAGCCGCTGGCCGGGAAGATCCGGTCGTTCTCCCTGGCGCACGGCCTGTTCAGCCTGCTCGACGAGTTCCCGTTCCAGTACGGCTGCACCCCGCCGGACGCCACCGGCCCCGGCGTCTGCGACCCGCGGTACGCGCTCTACAGCGTTTCCATCCCGCCGGCGGAACGGGCCTTCGGGCAGGGCGCGATCGGCTCGTTCCGCAGCTTCACCGTCCGCACGGTCGGCCGGTAGGCGGCCCGGCGCTGCCGGGCCGGGGGACACCGGCGGTGTGTACCGGTGAGTAGCCTGGGTCGGTGACCGTCTACGCCCTCGCGCAGATCACCGTCCACGACCGGCAGCGCTACGACCGGTACGTCGCCGCCTTCCTGCCCGTCCTGGCCCGGCACGGCGGCCGGCTGCTCGCCGCCGACCCGTCCCCGCGCGTGGTCGAGGGGAGCTGGCCGCACGAGAAGGTCGTGCTCATGTCCTTCGACAACCGGGCGGACTTCGAGCGGTGGTCCACCTCCCCGGAATACCGGGAGATCTCCCGGGACCGGGAGGCGGCCACCGAGGGGGTCGTCCTCCTGCTCGACGGGATCGGCCACGCCTGGCCGGCCTGACCGCCGCCGGTCACAGCCGGTGCCGCACCCACACGTTCGGCTCGACGTAGGCGGCGTGGTCGTGCGCCACGTCGACCAGCACCGGCGCCAGCGCTCCCGGCACGTGCACCGGCCCGCTGGTGTCGAACGGCAGCCCGGTCCACCGCCGCCAGTCGGCGAGGGTGCCGGTGATCGCCATCGACCGGGGCGCGACCCGCTCGATCACCCCGCCGGCCCGGACGTGCACCCGCAGCCACGGGTCGACCGGCAGCCCGTCGGGGCGGACCCGCGCCGCGTACTCGCTCATCGGCACGTCCGGGACGGTGGCCTTGCCGCTCGGGCGCACCGGCGCCACCAGGGTGTCGAAGCCCTGCCGGGCGACCGCCGCGCGCATCGCCGCGAGCATCAGCCCGGACACGCCGCCGCCGCGCCGGTCCGGCCGCACGCAGATCTCCAGCGCGGAGACGAGGTTCGGTGTGTCGCCGCTGAGCCGGTTGACGGCAGAGCGCTGGATCACCCGGTCCCAGCCGCCGTCGGGCAGCTCGTCCTCGGTCCAGCGCAGCGGCACGGCGTACGCCTTGGCGACGGCACGGCCCGGCTCGGCGGGGTCGACGGCGGCGAAGACGAACTCCGGGTAGAGGTCGTGGGCCACGCTGTAGTACACCGAGCCCATCGGATCCCAGAGCACGAACTGCGGCCAGGCGCCGTCGAAATCCTTGTCGAGCAGCGGCGCCAGGTCGGGGCGCTCGGCCAGGCTCACGATGTCCAGGGTCACGCCGGGCACCTTAGAGCGGTCACCGCCTGATCCGCACGCGCTTTTCCGCTCCGGCGGCGGCCGGTGCCCCGGGCGCGCCGGCCGCCGTCCGAGCGGGTGTCGGCCCCGCGGTCAGGTGCCGAAGACCTCGACCTCGTAGAGGCGGGCGGCCGCGTCGCCGGTCTGGGTGGGGGTGAGCACCGTGACCTGCACGTACCGGCCGTCGACGGACATCGGGTGGGTGCTCACGCCCGCCGTGTTGCCCCGCACCTGGGCGACCGTCGTCCAGGTCGACCCGTCGGGGGAGACCTGCAGGTCGAAGTCCCGCGTGTTCCAGGCGGGATCCTCGCCGCCGGCGGCGGCGTGGTGGACGGTGACCGACTGAATGCGGTGGCCGCCGCCCAGGTCGATGCGGAGGGACTTCGTGGCGCCGGTCGAGCACCACTTGTCGGAGTTGCCGCCGGAAGTGCTGCCGTTGACGGCCTTCTCGGGCCCCTCCGTGCTCGCGCACTGGGAGTCGGCGGTGGCGGGCCGGTTCAGCGCCAGGTTCGTCGCGCCCGCGGCGCCGTACACCTCGAACTCGCCGATCCGGGCGGCGGTGTTGCCGTTGTTGGTCGGCGTGGTGATGCTGAGCCGGACGTACCGGGCCGGCACGGCCGGTACGGGGTGGTAGGTGCGGCTCGCGCGGTTCCCGGTGACGGTGGCGCGGGTCGTCCAGGCGCTGCCGTCGGTGCTGGTCTGGATGGTGAAGTCACCGGTGTTCCAGCCGGTGTTCTCCCCGCCGAGCCCGGCGTGCTTGACGACGAACGAGCGGACGGTCTGGTTCGCGCCGAGGTCGACCTGGAGGAACTTCGTGCCGGAGGCGAGCGAGCACCACTTGCTGGCGCTGCCCAGGCGGCCGTCGAACGCCTTCTCCGGGCCCTCGGCGGCGTTGCACGCGGCCGAGCCGCTGGCCGGCTTGCCGGCGGCCAGGTTGGCCCCCAGCTCCGGTGCGGCGGCCGGCGGGGTCGACCCGTCGGTGAACGACGGCGGCACGTCGGCGGGGTTGGTGCCCCACGACGACGGCGCGCCGCCCATCGTGTACGACAGGGTGGCGCCGCCCGCGAGGTCGCCGTAGCGCAGCCAGGTGCGCTGGGTGGCCGCCCCGTTGACGACGAGGCCCTGCACGTACTGGTTGCCCTGGCCGGCGTTGGCGGCGGTGATCTGGACGTCGCCGGCCGGCCGGTCGACGAGGACCGACGGGAAGATCGGGCCGTGCAGGGCGAGGGTGTCGGCGCCGGGGGTGGGCGGATACATGCCGAGGGCGGACCAGACGTACCAGGCGGAGGTGGCGCCGAGGTCGTCGTTGCCGGGCAGGCCGCCGGGGCCGGTGGTGAACGACTCGTTCATGATCCGCCGGACCGCGGCGCTGGTGCCGGCCGGCGCCGCGGCGAAGTGGTAGGCCCAGGGGACGCCGTGCTCCGGTTCGTTGCCGATGTAGAAGTACGGCTGCGACTGGCCGCCGTTGGTCTGGGTGAAGTGGTGGTCGAGCCGCTGGACGGCGGTCTGCCGCCCGCCCATGAGGTCGATGAGGGCGCCCAGGTTGTAGGGGACCATCCAGGTGTACTGCGAGGCGTTGCCCTCGACGAAGTTCGACTGGCTGGCCGGGTCGAGCGGCCACGGCCAGCTGCCGTCGGCGTTGCGCGGGTGGACGTAGCCCGACTCGGTGTTGACCGTGTTGCGCCACCACTGCGCCCGCGCCATGTGGGTGTCGTAGGTGGCGGTGTCGCCCAGGGCCCGGGCGAACTGGGCCACCGCGAAGTCGCTGGCGGAGTATTCCAGCGAGTCCGACGGGTCGCCGTCGATGTAGTGGCGCTGGACGTAGCCGCTCTGTCGGCCGCGGATCGGGCTGCCCTGGGTGGTGCCGCCGGCGGAGCTCTTCTTCATGAGGGCCAGCGCCGCCGCGGTGTCGAACCCGCGGACGCCGAACTGGTACATGCTGTCGACGACGATCGGGCCGGGGTCGCCGGTCATGACGAAGGCCTCGTTGTGGTTGTGCGACCACTTCGGCAGCAGGCCGCCCTGCTGGCCGTCGAGCACCATGGACTTCGCGATGTCGGCCGCCTCGGCGGGCGCGAGGAAGGCGATCAGCGCGGCCCAGGAGCGGTAGATGTCCCAACCGGAGTAGTTCTGGTAGACCGGGTGGCCAGCGGTGTGGACGGCGTTGTCGAAGCCCCGGTACTGCCCGTCGACGTCGCTGGCCAGGTTGGGGTTGATGAACACGCGGTACAGCGCGGTGTAGAACTTCTGCAGGTCGGCGGCGGCGCCGCCGGTGACCTGCACGCGGTTGAGGATCGCGTTCCACTGGGCGTCGGCGTCGGCGCGGACGGTGTCGAAGGCGAAGCCGGACTGCTCGGCGGCGAGGTTGGCCTGCGCGCCGGCCGCGCTGACGAAGGAGATGCCGACCTTGACCTGCACCACGGGGTTGCCGGAGGTGTCGAAGGTCAGGTAGCCGCCGGAGTTGGTGCCGCTGGCGCTCGTGGAGCCGGCGGTGACGGTGCCGCCGAGCCAGGTGCCGACGCCGCTGGGGGCGCGGTCGAACTCCATCCGGTAGAAGATCTGGTAGGTCCGGCTGTTGCCGCAGAAGCCGCCGCCGGTGACGCTGCCGGTCACGGTGGAGCCGCTGATCTGGATCGAGCCGGCGCGGTTGCCGGTGGCGCTGCGACTGGTGTTGATGAGCACCCGCGCGGTGCTGGTCGCGGGATAGGTCAGCCGCAGGGCGGCACTGCGCCGGGTGGCCGACGCCTCGACCCGGGTGTTGCCGTAGTTGCTGAGCACGGCCCGGTAGAAGCCGGGGCGGGCCTGTTCCTGGGCCTTGTCCTGGGTGGCGCGGTAGGACGTCCACGAGGTGCCCGGCGAGGCGCCGAGCGCGCCGGTGACGGGCAGGATCCCGAGGTCCTCGTTGTTGGCGCAGCCGGCGCCGTTGAAGTGCGTGAGGCTGAACTCCTCGATCTGGGTGTCGCTGAACCGGTAGCCGGAGGGTGAGGCGGTGGGGGTGTCCGGGCTCAGCTGCACCATGCCGAAGGGCTGCACCGGGCCGGGGACGGTGCTGCCGCCGGCGCCGCCGCCGACGGGGTTCGGCGCGTTGCTGTCGTCGGTGCCGATGAACGGGTTCACGTACGGGGTGAGGTTGAGCGGCGCCGCTGCGGCGGGCGAGGCGACCGCGACGAGTGCGGACGCTCCGGTGACGGCGGTGGCCACCAGGGTGAGCAGACGGGACGGGCCTGATCGGAGCATGAGGCGATCCTCCTTAGGCGCGGACGACCCTCCGTGACATCGTTGTCATCGACAGGTGTCACCGTCCTGTGTAGAGCCCAGGGAGGTGTGTGTCAATGGGGACTAGGAGTGGGACGGGGCGGGGGGCCGCTCGCCCGAGCCCCGGGCCAGCAGGCGGGTCGGGATCACCACCTGCCGGGCGGGCCCGCGGTGACCGTCGATCCGGTCGAGCAGCAGCCCGGCCGCCCGCCGGCCCATGTCCTCCGGGTCGTGCGCCACGACGCTCACGCTCAGGACGTCGCCGACGTCCACCTCGTCGAAGCCGACCAGCGCGGGCGGCGCCGGGTGCCCCCGCAGCGCGAGCAGGGCCCCCAGGGTGATCCGGTTGTTCAGGGTGAACAGGGCGGTCGGGGGCGGGGTGCGGGCCAGCAGACCCCGCACGGCCCGCTCGGCGGCGGCCACGTCGTGCGCGTTCTCCACCAGGTAGTCCGCCCAGTTCGCCACGCCCACGGCGCGCATGGCCTCGGCGAAGCCGTCCAGCCGGTCCCGGTGGGTGCTCAGGCGGGCCAGGTCGCCCACCACCCCGATGCGCCGGTGGCCGGCCGCGGTCAGGTGGGCGCCGGCCTGCCGGGCGCCGTGGTGGTTGTCCAGCAGCACGGTGTCCGCGCTCAGCTCGACCGGCGGCCGGTCCACGAACACGAACGGGATGCCGTGGCGGTGTTCGGCCGCGAAGTGGGCGTGCTCGGTCGCGGTCGAGGCGATCACCAGCCCGCGGACCCGCCGCTCCAGCAGCGCGTCGGCGAGCCGCCGCTCCCACTCCGGATCCTCGTCGGTGCTCGCGGTGATCAACTGTAGGCCGCGCATGCGCAGGTCGCGCTCCAGGCCCCCGGCCAGCCGGGAGTAGAACGGGTTCGCCAGGTCGCCGATGAGCAGGCCGACCAGCGTGGAGGTGCTCGCGCCCCGGCGCAGCTCGCGGGCCACCCCGTTCAATCGGTAGCCGAGCTGGTCGGCGGCGTCGCGCACCCGCGACCGGGTCTCCGGGGCCACCCGGGGCTCGCCCCCGAGGGCCCGGGAGGCGGTCTTCACCGACACGCCGGACAGCGCCGCGACCTGCGCCAGGCTCGGTCGACCAGCCTTCCGGTCAGCGGTCATGGCGGGAATTATGACACCGGGGTGGCAGGTGATCGCCGGCTCGGGTCGGCGTCGGCGTCCCGGCCCCACCAGGGCCGGGCCGGGTCACGAGGGCCGTTCGGAAACCGCGGTATACGATGCGCGTCAACGATGTCATGGGCTGGTCGGTAGCACCCCCGTCGCGCTTGGCGGCAAGCCGAGGGGGCGTCGCGAAAGTCACCGAGCGTGGCGGTCGATATTACCGACTTGTTACGCAAAAGAGCGACTTGGGCACTTGCGGAAGCGCCTCCGACGAGATTTCCTTGCCCACGACAACGAAAAGTGAGCGAAGGTCATAACCCGCGGAGGCGGCCATGACGTTGGCAAGGTGGGAGCGATGAGCGATCTGCCCGTCCTCCTGGAGATGCGCTCCATCACCAAGGAGTTCCCCGGCGTCAAGGCCCTGGCCGACGTCAACCTGGTGGTCCGCGCCGGTGAGATCCACGCCATCGTCGGCGAGAACGGCGCCGGCAAGTCGACGCTCATGAAGGTGCTCAGCGGGGTCTACCCGTACGGCAGCTACGACGGCCAGATCATCTACCAGGGCGCCGAGACCCGCTTCTCCGACATCCGGGCGAGCGAGAACGCCGGGATCGTGATCATCCACCAGGAGCTCGCGCTCATCCCGGGCATGTCGATCGCCGAGAACATCTTCCTCGGCAACGAGCCCCGCAAGCGGGGGGCGATCGACTGGAAGGCCGCCAACCGGATGGCGCTGGACCTGATGGCCCGGGTCGGCCTGCGGGAGGACCCGGACACCCTGGTCAAGGACATCGGCGTCGGCAAGCAGCAGCTCGTGGAGATCGCCAAGGCGTTCGCCAAGGACGTCAAGCTGCTCATCCTGGACGAGCCGACGGCCGCGCTCAACGAGGCCGACTCCCAGCACCTGCTGGACCTGCTGCGCGGTTTCCGCTCGCGGGGCATCACCTCGATCATGATCTCGCACAAGCTCAACGAGATCGAGGCGATCGCCGACCAGATCACCATCCTGCGCGACGGCCGGACCGTCGAGACGCTGGACGTCAAGGCGGACGGCGTCGACGAGGACCGGATCGTGCGGGGCATGGTCGGTCGCGAGTTGAGCAGCCGCTTCCCGGACCACACCCCGAAGATCGGCGAGGTCTTCTTCGAGGTGCGCAACTGGAACGTCCGGCACCCGATCTCCGCCGAGCGGCAGGTCTGCAAGAACGAGAGCTTCACCGTGCGGCGCGGTGAGATCGTCGGCTTCGCCGGCCTGATGGGCGCCGGCCGCACCGAGCTGGCCATGAGCGTCTTCGGCCGCTCCTACGGGGTGTACGAGTCGGGCACGATCATCAAGGACGGCAAGGAGATCGTGCTGAAGTCGGTGGCGGACGCGATCGCCCACGGGCTCGCCTACGTCAGCGAGGACCGCAAGGCGATCGGCCTGAACCTGCTCGACGACATCAAGACCTCCACGGTCGCCGCCAAGCTGTCGAAGATCTCGCACCACGGCGTCCTGGACGAGGTCGAGGAGTACCAGGCGGCCGAGTCCTACCGCCGGGAACTGCGCACCAAGGCGCCGACGGTCGACGAGGGCGTCTCCAAGCTGTCGGGCGGCAACCAGCAGAAGGTCGTCCTGGCGAAGTGGATGTTCACGGACCCGGACCTCCTGATCCTCGACGAGCCGACCCGCGGCATCGACGTGGGCGCCAAGTACGAGATCTACGGCATCATCCAGCGGCTCGCCGACCAGGGGAAGGGCGTCGTCGTCATCTCCTCGGAGCTCCCCGAGCTGATCGGGCTGTGCGACCGCATCTACACCGTGTTCGAAGGCACCATCACCGGCGAGATCGCCCGGCAGGACGCGGACCCGGAAACCCTCATGAAGCAGATGACCTCGACGAAGAAGATGCAGACACGATGAGCCGAATCAAGGACCTGCAGAAGAACCTCTTCGGAGGGACCACGTCCAACGCCCGCCAGTTCGGGATGATCTTCACGCTGGTGCTGATCGTCCTGATCTTCCAGATCTGGACCAACGGCCTGACCCTGCGATCGGACAACCTGATCGCACTGTTCAACCAGAACTCGTACATCCTCATCCTGGCCATCGGCATGCTCATGGTGATCGTCGCCGGGCACATCGACCTCTCGGTCGGCTCGATCGCCGCCTTCACCGGCATCCTGGTGGCCAAGTCGATGGCGGAGTGGTCGCTGCCCTGGCCCGTCGCCATCCTGTTCGGCCTGGTGATCGGCGCGATCATCGGCGCCTGGCAGGGCTTCTGGGTCGCCTACGTCGGGGTGCCGGCGTTCATCGTCACCCTGGCCGGCATGCTGCTCTTCCGGGGCGGCAACCAGTTCATCGGTAACGCGAACACGATCTCGGTGCCGGAGGGCTTCCGGGTGATCGGCTCGGGCTTCCTGCCCGAGGTCGGCCCGGACACCGGCTACAACAACCTGACGCTCCTGCTCGGCCTCGCCGCGTGTGTGGCCGTGGTGTGGCGGGAGTTCCAGGCCCGCAAGACCCGCCGCGAGATGGACGCCGAGCCGGCCCCGATGTGGATCTCGGTGCTCCGGATAGCCGTCATGGTCGGCGTGATCGTCTTCGCGTCGCTGCGGTTCGCCAGCGGCCGGGTCGGCACGAGCTTCCCGGTCTCCGGCATCATCCTGCTGGCGCTGGTGCTCGCCTACTCCTTCTACACCCGGAACACCGCGGGCGGCCGACACATCTACGCCGTCGGCGGCAACTCCCGGGCCGCGGAACTCTCCGGTGTGAAGCTCAAGCGGGTCAACTTCTTCGTCATGATGAACATGGCGATCCTGGCCTCCCTGGCCGGCATGATCTTCGTGGCCCGTTCGGCGGCCTCCGGCCCGCAGGACGGCAACGGCTGGGAACTGGACGCGATCGCCGCCGTCTTCATCGGTGGTGCGGCCGTCGCCGGCGGCATCGGCACCATCAGCGGCTCGATCGTCGGCGGTCTGGTGATGGCGGTGCTCAACAACGGTCTCCAGCTCCAGGGCGTGGGCACCGACAAGGTCCAGATCATCAAGGGCCTGGTGCTGCTGCTGGCCGTCGCGGTCGACGTCTACAACAAGAAGCAGGGCCGGTTCTCGATCATCGGCAGCCTCACCCGCTCCTTCCGCCGCGACACGCCCGCCCCGCCCACGGCACCACCGGACGCGGAACGGGAAACCGCCCGCACGGCCGTGCCGAGCTGACGTTCCACCCCGCCTCACACCCCGTATCACCTCTCCAGAAGGGCTCCACCAGCCATGCGTAAACTGATCGGCAAGTCGATGGCCATCGGCGCCATCGCGGCGCTGGCCCTGACCGCCACCGCCTGCGGCAACGGCCGCGAGGGCGACACCGGCGGCGCCAAGGGCGACACCAAGGGCTTCGCGGCCGACTCCCTGATCGGCGTCGCCCTGCCGTCGAAGACCTCGGAGAACTGGGTCCTCGCCGGTGACCTGTTCACCAACGGCCTCAAGGAGGCCGGTTTCAAGAGCGACGTGCAGTACGCCGGCGCGTCGACCACCGTCGCGGACCAGCAGGCCCAGATCACCGCCATGGTGACCAAGGGCGCCAAGGTCATCGTCATCGGCGCGACCGACGCCGCGCAGCTGTCCACCCAGGTGGCCGCCGCGCACGCCGCCGGCGCGAAGGTCATCGCGTACGACCGCCTGATCACCAACACCCCGGACCTCGACTACTACGTCGCGTTCGACAACTTCAAGGTCGGCCAGCTCCAGGGCCAGGCCCTGCTGGACGGCATGAAGGCCAAGAAGCCGAACGGCCCGTACAACATCGAGCTGTTCTCCGGCTCGCCGGACGACAACAACGCCGGTGTCTTCTTCAACGGCGCCATGGACGTGCTCAAGCCGGAGATCGACAAGGGCAACGTCGTGGTCGCCTCGAAGCAGACCGACGTGAAGCAGACCGCCATCCAGGGCTGGAAGGCCGAGGGTGCCCAGGCCCGCATGGACCAGCTGCTGACCTCGACCTACGGCAACAAGGAGCTGGACGGCGTCCTCTCCCCGAACGACACCCTGGCCCGCGCGATCATCACCTCGATCAAGGGTGCCGGCAAGACCATCCCGGTCGTCACCGGCCAGGACTCCGAGGTCGAGTCGGTCAAGTCGATCATGGCTGGCGAGCAGTACATGACGATCAACAAGGACACCCGGAACCTGGTCAAGCAGACCATCACGATGGTGAAGTCCCTGCAGGCCGGTAACACCCCCGAGGTGAACGACACCAAGTCGTACAACAACGGCTCCAAGGTCGTGGACACCTACCTGCTGCCGCCGGTGGCCGTCACCAAGGCCAACGCGGCCGAGGCGTACGCCAACGACCCGAAGCTCTCCCCGCTCACCAAGTAATCTCCCCGCACCACCGAAGGGCCCCGGAGTTCGCTCCGGGGCCCTTCGTCGTGCCGGGCGCGGTCGGCGTTCGCCGCCGACCGCGCGGGCGGGTCACCGCAGGTGCGCCTCGATGGCGTCGATGACCCGGGGGCGGAGTTCCGCCGCGCGGACGACCGCGTCGACGGAGCCGACCTCGACGGCGCGCTGGATGCTGTGCACCCGGTCGAACTCCGTGGCCACCTCGCCGAGCTTCTCCGCGCGGACCGACGAGCGCAGCTCGTCCAGTTCGGCGGTGAGCGCGGCGCGGTCGGCGCCGGAGGCCGCCGCCACCCGCGCCTCCAGGTCCCGCACCCGCGGGTCGGCCGCCGTGCGGGCGGTGACGTCGCCCGAGAAGACCACCGCGGCGGCCGGGGCGCCGCCCAGCACCGAGGCGAACGAGCCCTCCAGCGCCAGCACGGTCATGCTCGGGTTCAGCGCCTTCGAGAACACCACGAACGCGCCGCCGTGGTAGCGCGAGATCACGCAGAACACGATGGGCCCGCGGAAGTTCACGATGGCGCGGCCGATCTCGGCGCCGTACTCCAGTTGCAGCTTGCGCATCGACTCGGGTGAGCCGTCGAAGCCCGACAGGTTGGCCAGCACCACCAGCGGCCGGTTGCCGCTGGCCGCGTTGATCGCCCGCGCGGCCTTCTTCGACGAGCGCGGGAACAGGGTGCCCGCCGTGTAGGTGTCCGGGCCGTCGGTGGGCGGGAAGCCGCGGCGCGGCACCGCCCGGGACTCGATGCCGAGCAGGCAGACCGGGATGCCGCCGAGGTGCACGTCCTGCACGACCGCGGTCTCCGCGTCGGCCATGCCCGCCCAGCGCTCCAGCACCGGGTGGTCCTGGTCGGCCAGCGCCCGCATCACGGTCCGGATGTCGAACGGCTTCTTCCGGTCGGGGTTGGCCGCGGCGGAGAAGATCTCGCCGACGGTGGTGAAGTCGCTGCCGGCCACCGTGTGCGGGAAGTCCGAGATGTCCCGGTCGACCGGGTCGGTGGTCGCCGCCCGTCGCGGCGCCGACTCGCCCGGCGCCACGTACGTGTGCTCGTAGTGCGCCATCAGCACGTCCCGGGCGGCGGGAAGGTCCGGGGCCCAGTACTGCGCCTGCCCGTTCGGGCCCATCACCCGGTCGTAGCCGCCGATGCCGAAGTTGTCCTCGGCCGACACGCCGCCGGAGAAGTCGAGCGACTGCTTGCCGGTGAGCACCATGGCCGAGTCCGGCGTCATCACCAGGACGCCCCGGGTGTGCATGAGCATCGTGGCCTCGGCGTTCCAGTACGGCTGCGCGCCGACGTTGATGCCCGCCACCACGATGTTGATCTCACCGCCGTCCTGGGTGAACTCGACGATCCGCTTGAGCGCGGCCGCCACCCAGTCCATGTTCTCCGTGCCGGAGGTCATGGAGATCCGGGCGCCGGCGGACAGCGCGTACCACTCCAGCGGCACGCCCATCCGCTCGGCCAGGTCCAGCGCGGCGATCACGCGGCGGCACTCCGGCTCGGACAGCGCCCCGAGCGCCTTCGTGGGGTCGCCGAGGAGCACGACCCGGGTGACGCCCTGCGGGTGCCGCGGGGTCGGCGTGGTGACCACGCCCGCGACGATCGCCGCGGTGTTGCGCCCCCGGGGCCGGTCGACCGGCACGAGCGCGTGCTTCTCGTCGAGGTCGTGCTCGACGAAGTCGCCGAGCAGGCCGGTCAGTTCGTACGGGTAGACGGTGTTGCGGCTGCTCGCGCGCAGCACCTTCAGCCGGTAGTCGTCCAGCGGCTCGACCGGCTCGACCGGCGGCTCGCCGACGCTCAGCTCGGCGCCGCCGGTGGCGTTGAACGAGATCCGCACGGCGATCTTGGTCAGCTCGCCGGTCCTCTGGTCGCGCTGCCGCGCGATGAACAGGATCTCCTCCAGCCCGGCGCCCGCGGTCGTCGGGCGGACCCGCCCGGCGATCATCTCCATCTCCTCGCGGGTCAGCTCGCTCGGCGGCCAGACGTAGATCACGATGCGGTTGGTCTGGAAGCGGGTCTTCGCCGGTCGCCGCGACTGCGCCCGGCGGATCGAGTCGAGGCAGGCGGCGACGGTGTCCTCGGTCGTCGGCAGGGCGACCAGCCGGCCGTCGTGCTCGCGCAGCGGGGTCAGGTCGCGCACCTGCGCGAACGCCACCAGGCGTTGGTCCGACGGGTTCTCCCGCGCCACGCACTCGAAGAGGTAGACCTCCTCGTCCGACGACGGCAGGCGGGTCAGGTCGAACTTGTGCAGCCGCTCCAGCTGCATCCGCTGGGCGATGTACGGGTGCAGGCCACGGATGAGCCGCTCCTCGGCCATCCCGCCGCCGGACGGGCGGAAGGTGAAGTGGTGGTGCATCACGGCGCCGGCCCGGCCCGCCACCGTGGTGGTGACCCGGCGGACCTGCGGCGGCAGCGGGTGCGCCGCGAGGACCTCGCGCAGGGCGGCGGCCATCGCGTCGAAGTCCTCGGGCTGGTCCTCCCACGCCAGGTAGATGTCGGCGTCGATGGGGTCCGCGCCGCCCGCCAGCTCGGCGAGCCCGCGCAGGGCGCCGCCGAGCGCGTCGAAGCGCACCGCGGCGGAGACCACGCTCGAGTCCACGCGCTCGGCGACCACGAACGTGCAGCCCGCGACCTCGCGGGTGCCCACGGCGGTCAGGCCCTTGTTCCCGTAGTACCGCCGGGTCAGCACCTCCAGCATCACCGCGTTGTCGAGGTGGTCGCGCACCAGCCGCTGGCCGAGCAGCCGCACCAGCGGCTCGGTGCTGCGCACCATCTCGGCCACGCGGTCACCGCGGTCCGCGGCGTCCGGGTGCGCGTCCAGGTGGCGCAGGTGCCGGCGGACCTCGGCGTAGACGCGGGCGCGGTTGCGGCGCAGCAGCGGCTGGGCGAACCAGGCGAACACCACGCCCCGGGCGAGGTCGGCGACCACCGGGAAGCGGACCTGCGTCGCGGCCACCAGCCGCTCCAGCGCCAGGCCGGCGGGCTCGCGCAGCGAGTCGTCCGGCGGCGGCTCGCGCAGCCACGACCGCAGCAGTGTCGCGACGACCGTGGCGTCGGCGGCCGCCCGCTGCTGGGCCAGGAAGATCCGGAACACGGCGGCCTCGAGCGCGGGGGAGCGCTCCAGGTCGCCGACCCCGTAGTGACCGAGCGCCTTGGCCAGCTTGGCCTGGAACGCGTTCGGCAGCCCGGCCCGCTCGATGTCGAGGCTCTGCAGGTAGGTGTGGAAGTACTCGCGGGCGCTGGGGACGTGGCCGTCGCCGTCCTCGCCGGTCGGCCGGTTGCGGCTCAGCTCGGCGAGGTCGGCGAACACGTTGACGAGGTCGAGCTCCTCGGCCAGCGGGCGGTGGCCCTCCTCGGTGGCCGTCCGGCGGGCGGCGAGGTAGTCGTCGAGCACCCGGCGGTCGTCGTGCGGGTCGACGTCGAAGCCCAGCAGCAGGCCGCGCAGGTCCTCCTGGCCACGGGCGGCCCGCGTGCGCGCCGGGAGAGCATCGGGCTCGGCGGGCAGGTCCAGCTCGACGGCGGTCGCGGCCGGGGCGTCGGCGGCCTCGGCGCCCTCGTCGGCGACCGGCTCCAGCCGCAGCAGCGGCGCGCCGGCCTCGACCTGGCTGCCCACGGAGACGGCGCACTCCTTCAGCCGCGCCTTGAACGGCGCCCGCAGCACCGTCTCCATCTTCATGGCCTCCAGCACCAGCACCGGCGCGCCCGCCTCGACCTCGGCGCCGACCGCCAGCGGGGTGGCCACGACCAGCGCGGGCATGGGGGAGCGGAGCACCCCGCCCTCGTCCCGGCTGACCCGGTGCGTCACGCCGTCCACCTCGACCAGGTGGATCGGGCCGTGCGTGTCGGTGAGCAGGCGGTACCGGGCGCCGTTGACGACGATCTGCCCGGTGTGCCGGTCGAAGCGGTCCAGCTGGACGTCGGCGGTGCGGACGCCGCCGGCCGTCTCGATGCCCACCCGGAACCGGTGCGCCCCGACGCGCGCCACGCGCATCCGGTAGCCGACGCCGCGCAGCTTCAGGTCCAGCGGCCGGCCGCTGGAGTGCTGCACCTGCGGGCGGCCGCCGGCCGCCGTCGACAGCAGCCGCTGCCGCTCGACGCGCTCCTCCTCCTCGTACGCCTCGATGGCGGCGGCCGCCAGCGCGACGGCGGAGTGCCGGTGCGCGACGAGCCGGCCCTCGCCGCGGACCCGGTCGATCCAGCCGGTGTCGGCGCTCGCGTCGATGACCTCGGGCTGGTCGAGCAGGTCGAGCACGAAGCTCTTGTTGGTCGCGCCGCCCTCGATGATCACCGTGGTGTTCGCCAGGGCCCGGCGCAGCCGGCCGAGCGCCTCGTCGCGGTCCCGGCCGTAGGCGATGATCTTCGCGATCATCGAGTCGAAGTCGGCCGGGATGGTGTCGCCCTCGCTGACGCCGGTGTCCACCCGGATGCCCGGCCCGGCGGGCAGGTCCAGGCGGGCGATGCGACCGGGGGAGGGCGCGAAGTCGCGGTCGGGGTCCTCGGCGTTCAGCCGGGCCTCGATGGCGTGCCCCCGCTCCGCGGGCGGCTCG
Source organism: Micromonospora sp. NPDC005305 (assembly GCF_040607315.1). Taxonomy (NCBI): domain Bacteria; kingdom Bacillati; phylum Actinomycetota; class Actinomycetes; order Micromonosporales; family Micromonosporaceae; genus Micromonospora; species Micromonospora sp. NPDC005305. The sequence goes on from NZ_JBEXGL010000005.1 coordinate 111,632, forward strand.
CCGTCGAGGCGTCCGCCCGTGGCCACGTGCAGCTGCGCCTTGACCAGGTCGAACCCGGTGGTGGACTCGGTGATCGGGTGCTCCACCTGCAGGCGGGTGTTGACCTCCAGGAACGCGAACAGCCGGTCGCCGGGGTGGTAGAGGAACTCGACGGTCGCCGCGCCGCGGTAGCCGACCGCGACGGCCAGCCGTTCGGCCGACGCCTTGAGCTCGGCGGCCTGCGCCGGGCTGAGCACCGGCGACGACGACTCCTCGATGACCTTCTGGTTGCGCCGCTGCACCGAGCAGTCCCGGACCCCCAGCGCCCACGCGGTGCCCTGGCCGTCGGCGATCACCTGGACCTCGACGTGCCGGGCGCCGGTGACCAGGCGCTCCAGGAACACGATGCCGCTGCCGAACGCCCGCGCCGCCTCCTGGCTGGTGCGCTCGTACGCGTCGGCCAGCTCAGCCTCGTTCGTGATCACGCGGATGCCGCGCCCGCCGCCGCCGGCGGTGGCCTTCAGCATCAGCGGGTAGCCGATCTCGGCCGCCGCCGCCCGGGCGGCGTCCAGCGTCTCGACCGCGCCGCGGCTCCACGGCGCGACCGGCACGCCGACCTCCTCGGCGATCAGCTTCGCACCGATCTTGTCGCCGAGCTGGCGCATGGCCTCCGGGCTCGGCCCGACGAAGGTGACCCCGACCTTCTCGCACAGCTCGGCGAAGGCCGGGTCCTCGGCCACGAAGCCCCAGCCGACCCAGGCGGCGTCCGCCCGGGTCTCCACCAGCGCGCGCTCCAGCACCGCCAGGTTCAGGTACGGGCGCGCGGACGCGGGACCGAGGTCGTAGGCGACGTCGGCCTCCCGCACAAACGTGGCGTCGCGGTCGACGTCGGTGTGCAGGGCGACGGTCTCGATCCGGGTCCCGGTCTCCGCGGCCAGCTCCCGGACGGCGTGGATGAGCCGCATCGCGGCCTCTCCACGGTTGACGATGGCGATACGGCTGAACACCCGACCGACCCCTCCGTTGGACCCACGATGTACGCGCCGCGAGGCGACGGCCCCCGGCAGTGATCACCTTTCCGTCTGACGGCCAGCGGCGCCATGTCGTAACCGCCGAAGCCTGAGCGGCGCCAGTTGTAGGAACCAAACAAAACTTTTTGGCGGTCAGCGGGCGTCGCGGCGCTGGAACACCAGCAACCCCGCGACGACCGCCGCAGCGGCGTACAGGGACAGGACACCGAGCCCGGCCCACGGGCCGATGTGCTCGGCGGCCAGGTCGCGCGTCGCCTGGATGGTCAGGCCGGCGTCCATCGGGGCGAACCGGTGGATGCGGTGCTGCCAGGTCGGGTCGGTGACGAACAGGGCGACAACGGGCGAGCCGTAGAGCAGGGCCAGCGCCGCCGTCAGCGCACCGGCGGTGTCGCGCAGGAGGAGCCCGAGTCCCGCTCCCAGCAGGGTGACGAGCCCGGTGTAGAGAACCGTCCCGACGGCCGCCCGGCGGGTGAGGTCGTCGGCGAGCGACAGCGCCGGAAAGCCGTGCGCCGCGGTGAACCCGTTGCCGGGCAGCATCGTCCGGCCGGCCGCCAGGGAGCCGGCGACCAGCAGCGCGCCGGTGGTCGTGCCGAGGACGGCCAGGGCGCCGAGCTTGCCCAGCACGACCGGGAACCGGCGCGGCACGGCCATGAGTGTCGGCTGGATCGTCCGCGTGCTGTACTCCGCCGTCACCGCCAGGACCGCGAGGACCACGATCCCGACCTGGCCGAGGCGTACGCCCGCCAGCGTCAGCTTCGTGAGGTCGAGGGTGCAGGGCGGACCGCAGTGCGCGTGGTCCAGCGACCCGGTGACGGCGAACCCGACGCCCACCGTGCCGGCGACGGTGAGCAGCGCCAGCCAGCCGGTGCTCGGCAGGGTCCGCAGCTTCGTCCACTCCGCCCGCAGCGCCCGGAGGGCCGGCGGCGCCGTCACGCGTCCCGCCTGCGCAGCTGCCACCAGGCGAGCCCGAGGGTGAGGGCGACCCATGCCGCGACCACACCGATCCCGGCCCACGGCCCGATGAGGGCCCACGGCTCGGCGAGCGTGACGGTCGGCGGCTTGGCTCGCTGGGTCGCCATGCCGCCCGCCAGCGTGGTGTACATGAGCCACCTCGGCGAGGTGCCCGGCAGGATCATGCCGACGATCAGCGGTGCGAGCACCAGGAGGACGGTGATCGTGATCGCGGCCGCGGTGTGCCGCAGCAGCACGCCGATCGCGAGGCCGACCACGGCGACGCCGGCGAGGAACGCGGCGGTCAGCAGCAGCGCCCGCAGCACCGGGGGATCGGCGAGGGACGGCCGGGGGAAGGCCGGCGTCGTGAAGCCCCGCTCGCGCAGGGCCGGTACGGCCAGCGCGAACGCCCCGACCGCGCCCACCAGCCCGACGAGGAACGAGGTGGCGCCGAGGACGATCGCCTTCGCGGCCAGCACCCGGCCCCGGCGCGGGGTCGCGGCGAACGTCGTCCGGATCATGCCGCGCCGGTACTCCGACGTCGCGGACAGGACCCCGATCGCGATGAGGGCCATGAGCCCGGCGATGACGCCGACCAGCGCGATCTCGACCATGTCGTCGTCCGGCGGCCGCGGGCCGACGGTGCCGGTGCCCACGACGGTGTAGCCGCCGCCGGCCTCGGTGACCCGGCCGCCGGCGCGGACGCCGCCCTTTCCGTCGAGCCGGTCCGCGCGGCCGATCGCCTCGCCGTGCCAGGCGCCCTCCGAGCTGAGCCGCACGTTGTCGAACGCGGCCCGGGCGCTGGTCGGCCGCTCGCCGACGGACGAGCTGCCGCCGCCCCGGGACGTGTACACGGCCGCCGGTGACGAGACGTAGAAGCCGACCTCGACCGTGGACGGGAGGTGCTTCGGCGTCGCCGTACCGACCTTGCGCCACGCGGTGCCGTCGGCCGACTCGTACCCGGTGATCGTGGCGCCCGAGCGTACGAGCCGCAACCATCGGGCCCCGCTGCTCGCGCTGCCCCTGCGGTCCGCGTCGAAGTCCCACTGCAGGTGTACGCCCTGACCGGCGGTCAGCATCAGCGAGGCGTACGACGAGCCGGGCCGGGTGCCGTCCTTGAGCATGATGCCGGCCGCCGGCCGGGCGAACGGGCTCGGATCGTCGAGCCTGGTCATGCGGTCCAGCTCCGGGTCCACGTCGCGCCCGAACGGTTCGGGTTCCAGCGACGCGACCCGCACGGTGAGCGTCGTGTCGCCCGTGACCGGCTGGTGCACGAAGTAGAAGTCGTCGGCGACCGGGTCGCCGTGCGGCCCGCTCACGAACTCGGCGTGCTCGTTGATGTTCGTCCGGCTGCCCGACGCGGCCAGGTAGCTCAGGCCGACGGTCAGCGCGGCCGCGGCGAGCAGCGTGACCACCCAGCGCCGCACCGAGCGCAGTTTGGTCCACTCGGCCAGCAGCAGGCGGGGGAAGGACTCGCGAGCGGTCACCGCACGCTCCCTTCGGTCGCCGGCGCTCCGGCCTCCGGCGCGAACTCGATGGCGCCGCGCGTCAGGTCCATGTACGCCTCCTCCAGGGAGGCCCGGTGCCGCCGCAGCTCCGAGAACGGGACGGCGGCCCCGGTCAGCAGCGCCGCCACCCGGTCGCCGGCCAGCCCGTCGACGACGACCGTGTCCGGACCGGCCACGGTGACGGTCGCGCCGCCGTTGGCCAAAACGGTCGTGGCCTCGGCCCGCTGCGTGGTGGTGACCTCGACGCGGTCCTTGGACGCCGCGGCCAGCAGCGCGGCCACGCTCGTGTCGGCGATCAGGCGGCCGCGACCGACCGCGACCAGGTGGTCGGCGGTGTCCTCCAGCTCGCTCATGAGGTGACTGGAGACCAGGACCGCCCGTCCCTCGGCGGCCAGGGACCGCATGAGGCCCCGGATCCACACGATGCCGTCCGGGTCGAGACCGTTGACCGGCTCGTCGAACATCAGCACCGGCGGGTCGCCGAGCAGGGCGGCGGCGATGCCCAGTCGCTGCCGCATGCCCAGCGAGAAGCCCCCGGTCCGGCGGCGGGCGGCCGAGGCCAGGCCCACCTGGTCGAGCACCTCGGCCACCCGGCGCCGGCCGATGCCGTTGCTGTGGGCCAGCCAGAGCAGGTGGTCGCGGGCGCGCCGGCCCGGGTGCAGGGCCGAGGCGTCGAGGAGCGCGCCGACCTGGGTCAGCGGCGTCCGCAGCGACCGGTAGGGGCGGCCGTTGACCAGGGCCACACCCTCGTCCGGCGTGTCGAGCCCGAGGACCAGCCGCATGGTCGTCGACTTCCCGGCCCCGTTCGGCCCGACGAAGCCGGTCACCTCGCCGGCCCGGACGGTGAACGACAGCCCGTCCACCGCGACGGCGGTGCGGTAGCGCTTGCGGAGCGCGCGTACCTCGATCGTGGGTTCCATGGCAGGGACGTTAGGCGGCGGTGACCGGCTCGCGCGTCACGGCGCAGAGGGGTCTTCCGCCGGTGGCCGCCTCCCTCGTGCGGGGGAGGCCCGGTCGCCGACGGGGGGACGACACCGGTGTCGCGGCCGGTGAGAATGGCGGCGTGAAGGGGATCGGGCCGGCCTCGACGACGGCCGCTCTCGGCGCCGTGGCGGTGATCGAGGCGATGGCGGGCGCGTACCACCACCGGCCGACCGCGATCGCGGTTCTCCTCGCGCTCGCCGTGGTCGCCCCCGTCGCCCTGGCCCGCCTCTGGCCGGCGACGGCGGCCCTCCTGTCCGCCGCGGCGGCGCTGTCCGGCCTGCTGGTCTCCTATCCGGTCACCGCCGCCGGAGCGACCGCGCTGGCGCTGCTCTACGGGGTCACCGGCCGCCGGCGTCCACTGAGCACCGCCGGCGCCCTGGTCCTGCCGTTCGCCGCGTACGCGGCGGCGCCGCTGTCGGGCGACCGGCCCGGCGGGCGGCCCGTCGCCCTGCTCCTGCTGGCCCTCGCGGCGCTGGCGACGGCCACCGGGGCGGCGCTGCGGCTGCGGGACGAGCGGCGCCGCCACCGGGCCGACGAGCAGTCGTCGGCGGCGACGCTCATGGAGTACGCGGCCCGCGGCGAACGGGCCCGGATCGCCCGGGAACTCCACGACGTGGTGGCGCACCACATCACCATGATCGCCCTGCAGGCCGAGGCGGCCCGCCTCGCGACACCGGGCCTGCCACCGGACGGCGCCCGCCGGCTGACCGCCATCGGGGACACCGCCCGCGTCGCGCTGACGGAGATGCGGCGCCTGCTGGGCGTGCTCCGGGAGGACGTGGACGCCGAGCCGACCCGTCGCCCCCAACCCGGGCTCCGCCAGCTCAACGCCCTCCTCGACGAGGTGCGCGACGCGGCCGTCGGCGGTGGCGTACGCCTGATCGTCAGCGGCTCCGTCGAGCCGCTCGATCCCGGCGTCGAGCTGACGGCGTACCGCATCGTGCAGGAGGCGCTCACGAACGCCCGCCGCCACGCCCCCGGCGCGGCCGTCGACGTCGAGCTGCACTACCGCGGCGACGGCCTGAGCGTGCGGGTCTACGACAACGGCCCGGGCCCCGCCCCGGCCGGCGGCCACGGGCACGGGCTGGCCGGGATGCGGGAACGGGCGGCCATGGTCGGTGGCCAGGTCAGCGCCGGTGCCGCACCGGGCGCCGGGTTCCTCGTCGAGGCCGTCCTGCCGACCGGGGGAGGCACCCCGTGACGGCCACCCGCATCGTCGTGGTCGACGACCAGGACGTCGTGCGTGCCGCCTTCGAGGTCCTGCTGGCGACGCAGCCCGACTTCGCGGTCGTCGGCTCGGCCGCGGACGGCGGGCAGGCCGTGCGGATCTGCCGGCAGGTGCGCCCCGACGTGGTCCTCATGGACATCCGCATGCCCGGGATGGACGGCATCGAGGCCACCCGGCGGCTCCTCGCCGACCCGGAGCCGCCCCGGGTGCTGATGCTGACGACGTTCGACCTCGACGAGCACGTGTACGACGCGCTCGGCGCCGGCGCCAGCGGTTTCCTCCTCAAGGACGCGACCGCCGAGCGCCTGTTCGACGCGGTCCGCGTGGTCGCCGCGGGGGAGGCGCTGCTCGCCCCGACGGTGACCCGGCGGCTCGTCGCCGAGTTCGCCAGGATGCGCGTACGCCGCCGGGAACCGGATGCGGCGCTTCGCGCGCTCACCGCCCGGGAGACCGAGGTGCTGCGGCTGATCGCCGAGGGACTGTCGAACCCCGAGATCGCCGCCCGGCTCGTCGTGGGGGAGGAGACGGTGAAGTCCCACGTCAGCCGGGTGCTCGCCAAGCTCGGCCTGCGTGACCGCACCCAGGCCGTCGTCGTGGCGTACGAGTCGGGCCTGGTGGTCCCGGGGGACCGGTGACGGTCAGCCGGTAGGTGTGTGATCGAGACTTCCTTGACCAGTCAAGCATGCGAGATATGTTTGACCGGTCAAGGAAACGCCCACAGACAGAGGCTCATCGTGACCACAGCACCGTCGGATCCGGTACGCCCGGCCGCCTTTCCCCTCGTGCTCGGCCTGGACACCTTCGGCGACGTCACCCACGACGCCGACGACCGGCCGCTCTCGCACGCCCGCACGATCCGCGACATCGTCGAGCAGGGCGTCCTCGCGGACCAGGTCGGCGTGGACTTCTTCGGCATCGGTGAGCACCACACCGGCGACTTCCCGCTCTCGGCCGCCGACGTGGTGCTGGGGGCGATCGCGGCCCGCACCACCCGGATCCGGCTGGGGTCGGCCGTCACGGTGCTCAGCTCCGACGACCCGGTACGGGTCTTCCAGCGCTACTCCACCCTCGACGCGGTCTCCGGCGGCCGGGCCGAGGTGATCCTCGGCCGCGGGTCCAGCACCGAGTCGTTCCCCCTGTTCGGCTACGACCTGGCCGACTACGAGCAGCTCTTCGAGGAGAAGGCGCAGCTCTTCGCCGAGCTGCGCAAGGGTGGGCCGGTGACCTGGAAGGGCATCATGCGGGCGCCGCTGCGCGAGCAGGACGTGGTGCCGCACACCGAGTCCGGACCCTTCCCGGCCTGGATCGGCGTGGGCGGCAACCCGCAGTCGGTGATCCGGGCCGCCCGGTACGACTACGGCCTGATGCTCGCGATCATCGGCGGGTCGCCGGCCCGCTTCGCCCCCTTCTCCCGGCTGTTCCACCAGGCGCTCACGCAGCTCGGCAAGGATCCCCTGCCCATCGGCGTGCACTCGCCCGGGCACGTCGCCGCGACCGACGAGCAGGCCCGCGAGGAGTTCTTCCCCCGCTACCAGGAGGTGTTCCGCCGGGTCGCCCGGACCCGCGGCTTCGCCGTGCCGACCCGGGAGTCCTTCCTGCGCGAGGTCGGGCCGCACGGCGCCCTGTACGTCGGCTCGCCGGAGACCGTGGCCCGGAAGATCGCCGCGAACCTCGACCTGCTCGGCGCGAACCGCTTCGAGATGAAGTACGGCATGGGCGGGCTCTCGCACGCGGCCCTCATGACCGGCATCGAGCTCTACGGCACGCGGGTCGTCCCGCGGGTCCGGGAGCTGTTGAGCTGACCGGGGCCTGGTCCGGCCGCCCGCCGTCGCGCGGGTGGCCGGACCGCCCCCGCGGGAGGGCTCAGTCGGCCGTGCCGACGCGCTGGAACGCGCGGGCCAGCCGGACGAGGTCGATGCCCTCGAAGTGGTCGAGGAACCGCCGCCGCACGCTGGCCAGATGACTCGGCCAGGATTCCTGGAGCCGGGCGAGACCGGCGTCGGTGAGGACGGCGTTCCACCCGCGCGCGTCCTCGGAACACTTGACCCGCTCGGCCAGCCCCTGCGTCTCCAGCCGGCCGATGGTGCGGGTCATCCCGCTCAGGGAGAGCTGGCACGCCGCGGCCAGTTCGCTCATCCGCATCCGCCGCTCCGGCGCCTCGGAGAGGTGCATGAGGGCCGTGTACTCGGTGAGCGGCAGCTGACGGTCGCCCACCATGTCGGCGTCGATGGCGCGGGGCAGCACGTGCATGATCCGGCCCAGCGAGCGGACCAGCGCCTCCTCCTCGGCGTCGAGGGGGCGCAGTGGTTCCGGTGCGGCGGACATGCACCCATCCTACTTGCTTGACCGAGCAACGACAGCTCCACGCCGTGACGACCGCCACGCCGCCGGAGGTTGCTTGACGAAGCAACAAATGACTAGCTTCTACTTGACCAGGCAAGGACTTTGGAAGGGCATCACGACATGACCAGGATCGGAATCATCCTCGGCAGTACCCGCCCGGGTCGCAACGGCGAGGCCGTCGCCCGCTGGGTGTTCGACGTCGCCAAGCAGCGCGGCGACGCGCAGTTCGAGCTCGTCGACCTGCTCGACCACCAGCTGCCGCACCTGGACGAGGCGTACCCGCCGGCGATGGGCCAGTACACGCAGCCGCACACGCTGCGCTGGGCCAGCACCATCGCGTCGTTCGACGGGTTCGTGATGGTCACGCCGGAGTACAACCACTCCACCTCGGGCGCCCTGAAGAACGCCATCGACTTCCTCTACGCCGAGTGGAACAACAAGGCCGTCGGGTTCGTCAGCTACGGCTCCGCGGGCGGCACCCGGGCCGTGGAGCACCTGCGGCTGATCGCCGGCGAGCTGCAGATGGCCGACGTCCGGTCCCAGGTGGCGCTGTCGCTCTTCACCGACTTCGAGAACTTCAGCGTCTTCAAGCCCAGCCAGTTCCAGCACGACGCGCTCACCACCACCCTGGACCAGGTCGTGGCCTGGAGCACCGCGCTCGCCCCGCTGCGCAACCGCTGAACACCGACCGGCGACGGCCGCGGCATCCGTCCGCGGCCGTCGCCACCCTCACGACGGCTGACGCGGTGGCACGAATGCGGGAGCCGGCTGGGGTGACTCGCCGCTGACCTGGGTGATGATCTCGGCGGCCACGTCACGCAGCTTGCGGTTGCGGTGCTGCGACGCCTGCCGGAGCAGGGTGAAGGCCTCCGCGGCGGTGCAGCGCTGCTGGCCCATGACCACCCCGAGGGCCTGGTCGATGACGCTGCGGGACACCATCGCGTCGGCGAGCTGCCGATGCAGGAGGGCCTGGTCGGCCTGGCGGAGGATGACGCCCAGCGCCGCCGACCCCTGGTCCGTGAACGCCAGGGCCTGCCGGCGTGCCGCGTCGGTGAACGCCCCCGCCCGGGTGGCGTAGAGGTTCAACGCGCCGACGGTCTCGCCGTCGACCGTCACGGGCATTGACAGCGAGCTGAGGATGCCGAGCCGCAGCGCGTGTTCCCGGTAGCCGCACCAGCGGTCGTCCTCGCGCAGGTCGTGCACCTCCACGACCTGCCCCTGGCGCAGGGCCTCGAGGCAGGGCCCCTCGTCGGCCCCGTACTGGATCTCGTCGCCCTGCGCGGCGAGGTCGCCGCTGCTCGCGACGGTGAACGCGCCGTCGTCCCGGCGCACCGTCAACCCGCAGGCCTCGGCGGGGGCGACGACCTCCGTGGCGACCCGGACCATCTGGTCCAGGAACACGTCGACGTGGGGCGAATCGGCGAGCAGCGTCAACAGCCGGCCGTAGGCCGAGGCCAGATGCCGGTCAGTTGCATCGGACCGCACCGCCACCTCCTGAACTCCGTGTGCCGGCCCCCTGCGGGAGCAACGACCACTGCCTTCCTGTGTTGGGGAGCAGATGTTTCCCCGACCGGCAGGGTGCCAATCGGGCGGGACGCGGCTAGGGTCGAGGTGGGTTCGGACATGAGCCCAGGACCAGTGCCCGGTCGCCGACGAGCGAGCCGGGCCTCAACCCGGTCCGCCACCCTCAGGCGAGGAGCAGCTCATGTCCGTCGATCACGCCCAGCATCCGGCGCCGCCGCAGACCACCCACCGGCCGACCCTGTCCCTGGCGCTGGCCCGGGAAGGCCCGGCGGTCGTCGTGGAGGTCGGGGGCCCGGTCGACATGGCGACCGTCGACCCGCTCGTCGGCCTCGTCGACCGGCTGCTGTCCGGGCACGCGCCGCCGGTGCTGGTGCTCGACCTGGGCGCGGTGAGCTTCTTCTGCGCCGCCGGGGTCAACGCGCTGCTGACCGTCCGCGGGCGAGCCGCCTCCGCCGGATGCATCCTGGTGCTGCGCAGGCCGTCCCGGATCACCGTCGCGGTCCTCGACATCGTCGGCCTCACGGACGAATTCACCACCGAGTAGCCCTGCCCTTCCCTCCAGAATGGGGCGCGGGCGGCGGGTCACCTCGGACTCGCGCCGGCCGGCAGGCCGCAGATACCCGAGGTGGATCAACCCGAAACGGTGGAACACCCGTGAGCCGAGCCACCGGCGGGTCGACCCGCCGGCACGTCGCGGGCCGGCGGGTCGAGCGCCTCGACGGCCCGGCCCATCCGGGTGACCGCCTCGGTGAGGATCGCCGGGGAGGTGGCGAAGTTGAGGCGTACGAAGCCGGCGCCGCCCGTGCCGAAGACGTGCCCCGAGCTGAGGGCGACCCGCGCCCGGTCGAGGAACATCTTCGCGGGACCCGCGAGGTCGCTGGCCACCCCGGGCTCGCCGGGCGGCTGCTCGGTGGCGATGCCCAGCGCCGTGCAGTCCAGCCAGGCAAGGTACGTGCCCTCGGGACGGTGATGGGTGACGGCCGGGAGGTGCTTCGCCAGCAGGGTCTCCAACAGGGTGCGGTTGGCGTCGAGGCCGTCGAGGAGGAGGTCGAGCCACGGCCCGCCGGCACGGAACGCGGCGGTGTGCGCCAGGACGCCCAGGTGGCTGGGACCGTGGCCGACCTCTTCCGGCATGCGGCGCAGGTCGGCGGCGGCCCGCGGCCCGGCGACCGCGAGCGCCGCCTTGAGGCCCGCGAGGTTCCACGCCTTCGAGGCGGAGGTCAGCGCGAAGGCGTCCTCGGCGCCGGCCACCGTGAGGTAGGGCGTGAAGCGCGCCCCGGGAAGCACCAGCGGGGCGTGGATCTCGTCGGAGACCACCCGTACGCCGTGCCGGGCGGCCAGGTCGGCCACGGCGTCGAGCTCGTCCCGGCGGTGGACCACGCCGGTCGGGTTGTGCGGGTTGCACAGCAGGAAGGCGGGCCGGCGGCCGAGTGCCCGGGCCCGGCGGAACGCCTCGTCCAGGGCGGCGGGGTCCAGCCGCAGGTCCGGTCCGAGCGGCGCCTCGACCACCTGCCGGCCGGCGTGGCTGACGAAGGCGTAGAAGGGCGGGTAGACGGGGGAGCAGACCACCACGGCGTCGCCGGGGTCGGTCACCAGCCGGAGCACCTCGACGATGCCCATCATCACGTCGGGGACGACGGTGGTGTGGTCGACCCGGAAGCCGTGCCAGCCCCAGCGGTCGGCGGCGAACTCCCCGAGCGCCTCCGCGTACGCCGTCCCATGCGGGTATCCGGTGTCACCCAGGTCGATCACCCGGCGCAGCGCGTCCGCCACCGGGGGAGCGAGGGGCACGTCCTGCTCGGCGACCCAGAGGGGGAGCACGTCCGGCGGGTGCATCCGCCACTTCACGCTGCTGCGCTGCCGGAGTTCGTCGAGGGCGAGCACGGTGAGCGGATTCCGGGCGGCGGAGGGGGTGGAGCCTGCCATGCCCACCACCCTAGGCCGTCGGGCGGCCCGCGTCGTTCCGCTGCCGCGCGGCGGCCTGGCGCCGCAGCTCGTGACGGGCCAGGGCGTTGCGGTGCACCTCGTCGGGCCCGTCGGCGAACCGCAGGGTGCGGATGCCGGCGTAGGCCCGTGCCAGCGGGAAGTCCTGGGACAGGCCGGCGGCGCCGTGCACCTGGATCGCCTTGTCCAGGATCCACTGCACGGCGGCCGGGGTGGCGATCTTGATGGCCTGGATCTCGGTGTGCGCGCCCTTGTTGCCGACCGTGTCCATCAGCCAGGCGGTCTTGAGCACCAGCAGGCGCAACTGCTCGATCCGCACCCGCGACTCGGCGATCCACTCCCGGACCACGCCCTGCTCGGCCAGCGGCCGGCCGAACGCGACCCGCTGCTCGGCGCGGGCGCACATCAGCTCGACGGCCCGCTCGGCCAGGCCGAGCGAGCGCATGCAGTGGTGGATGCGGCCGGGGCCGAGCCGGGCCTGCGCGATCGCGAAGCCATCGCCCTCGGCGCCGATCAGGTTCTCCGCCGGCACGCGGACGTCGTGGAACGCCAGCTCGGCGTGCCCGCCGTGGTCGTGGTCGTCGTACCCGAACACCTCCATGCCGCGGATGATCTCCAGGCCCGGGGTCTCCCGCGGGACCAGCACCATGGACTGCTGGCGGTGCCGCTCGGCCTGCGGATCGGTCTTGCCCATGACGATGAGGATCCGGGCGTTCGGGTTCATGGCGCCGGTGATCCACCACTTCCGGCCGTTGATCACGTAGTGGTCGCCGTCCCGCTCGATCCGGGTGGCGATGTTCGTGGCGTCCGACGAGGCCACGTCGGGCTCGGTCATGGCGAACGACGAGCGGATCGCACCGTCGAGCAGCGGCTCCAGCCACTGCTTGCGCTGCTCGCCGGTGCCGAACATGGCCAGCACCTCCATGTTGCCGGTGTCCGGGGCGGCGCAGTTCAGCACGGCGGGCGCCAGGTGGCTCCGCCCGGTGATCTCCGCGAGCGGGGCGTACTGGAGGTTGGTCAGGCCGGCGCCGAGTTCGCCCGGCAGGAACAGGTTCCACAGCCCGCGCTTCCGCGCGGCGGCGCGCAGCTCCGCGAGCACGGGCACCGAGTCCCAGGCCCAGCGGTCGCCGAGCTGACCGAGCTGCTCGTGGAAGACCGGCTCGGCCGGGTGGATGTGGCGGTCCATGAAGTCCAGGAGGTTGTCGCGCAGCCCCTCGGTCCGCGGGTCCAGGGAAAAGTCCATCAGTGCTCCTTCAGGTAGGTCAGGCCGGCATCGAGGAGGAGTTCGGTGACCTCGCCGAGCTGCCCGAAGCCGGCGCCGACGGTCTGGCCCCGCAGGTGGCGGAAGTGGATGCCCTCGAGGATCGCGGCCAGCTTGAAGGCCGCCAGGCCGAGGTGGAAACCGAGGGACGGGAGTTCCCGGCCGCTCGCCGCCGCGTACCGTTCGAGGATCTCGTCCTCGGTCAGGAAGCCGGGCGCGGACGACGCCTCGGCCACCGCCGTCCCGACGAGCCGGCCGAGACGCTGGTAGAGCACCAGCAGCGCGAGGTCGGTGAGCGGGTCGCCGAGGGTGGCCATCTCCCAGTCGATCACCGCGGCGGGGCGGTCCCGGTCGTCGACGAGCACGTTGTCGAGGCGGTAGTCGCCGTGCACGATGCCCGGCGCCGAATCGGCCGGCACGCCGGAGGCCAGGCGGGCGTACAGCTCGTCGGCGGCCGGCAGGTCCCGGCTGTGCGACGCGTCGAGCTGCTTGCGCCACCGCCGCACCTGCCGGGCCAGGAACCCCGCGGGCCGGCCGAAGTCGGCCAATCCCACGGCCGCCGGGTCGACCGCGTGCAGGGTGGCCAGGGTGTCGACCAACCGGGAGGCGATGCCCCTCGTGCGTTCCGGGCCGAGCGGTTCCAGCTCGGCCGCGTGCCGGTACGCCGTGCCGGCAACCCGCTCCATGACGTAGAACGGCGCGCCCAGCACGTCGGCGTCCGCGCAGAGCGCGTACGTCTCCGGCACCGGCACGTCGGTGGCGCGCAGCGCCGACATGACCCGGTATTCCCGGGCCATGTCGTGCGCGGTCGACAGCACGTGCCCCAGCGGGGGCCGCCGCACGATCCACGTCGTCCGCCCGTCGCCCACCTCGTAGGTGAGGTTGGACTTGCCGCCGGTGACCAGCCGGGCGGTCGACAGCCCCGCCGCCCCGGGCACCTCGGCCGCGAACCAGTCGCCGAGCCGCGCCAGGTCGAGGCCGGGCGGGTCCTGCCGGCCGGTCACGGGACCAGGACGCTGACGGTCTCGACGACGCAGGCCGGCTTCGCGGCGCCGGCCACCTCGACGGTCACCTTCGCGGTCAGCTGGTAGCCACCGCCGCCCGGCGCCAGCGACAGCAGCTCCACCCCGGCCCGCACCTCCGAGTCGACGGGCACCGGGGCGGGGAAGCGGAGCTTGTTGGCGCCGTAGTTCACGCCCATGCTCACCCCGTCGACCCGGTAGACCTGCCAGACCAGCATCGGCACCAGTGACAGCGTCAGGTAGCCGTGGGCGATGGTGCCGCCGAACGGGCTGCGCGCCGCCCGCACCGGGTCGACGTGGATCCACTGGTGGTCACCGGTGGCCTCGGCGAACGCGTCGATCTGCTGCTGCGTGATCCGGTGCCAGCCGGAGTGCCCGAGGTGGGTGCCGACCGCCCGCTGGAGCTCCTCGATGCCCTGGAAGACCTTCATCGTCTCTCCCTCCACTCAGGCCTTCGGCCCGCCGGCCACGTACAGCACCTGGCCGGACACGAAGCCGGCGGCCTCGCTCACGAAGAACGACACGGCGTGCGCGATGTCCTCCGGCGTGCCGGTGCGGGCGACCGGGATCTGCGCCGCGGCGGCCCGCTTGAACTCCTCGAACGGCACGCCGAGCCGGGCCGCCGTGGCGGCGGTCATCTCGGTCTCGATGAACCCCGGGGCGATCGCGTTCGCCGTCACCCCGAACTTGCCGAGTTCGAGGGCGAGGGTCTTGGTGAAGCCCTGCAGCCCGGCCTTCGCGGCCGCGTAGTTGGCCTGACCCCGGTTGCCCAGCGCGGAGGTGCTGGACAGGTTGACGATCCGCCCCCAACCCGCGCTGGTCATGTAGCCCTGCACGGCACGGGTCATCAGGAACGAGCCCCGCAGGTGCACGTTCACCACCGCGTCCCAGTCGTCGGCGGTCATCTTGAACAGCAGGTTGTCCCGGGTGATGCCGGCGTTGTTGACCAGGACCGTGGGCTCGCCCAACTCCCCGGCGATCCGGTCCACGGCCGCACCCACCGCCTCCTCGTCGGCGACGTCGGCGCCGACCGCCACGGCCCGGCCGCCGGCGGCCCGGATCTCGTCGGCGACCGGCGCGCCGGCCGCCTCGTCCAGGTCGACGACGGCGACGGCGAAGCCGTCGCGGGCCAGCCGCTTCGCGACGCCGGCCCCGATACCGCGGGCCGCTCCGGTGACGACGGCGGTGCGGGTGATGGTCATGGCGGGTCAACTCCTCGTTGGGTACGGATGGGGCAGGTGGAGGGTCAGGGGACGTACACCACCCGGCCGACGGTGGAGCCGTCGGCGAGCCGCTGCACCCCGTCGGCCACCTCGGCGAGCGGGAGGCGCTCGCTGACCAGGGGCCGAACGGCGCCCTGTGCGGCCAGCGCGGTGAGGGCACGGTGGCACTCGACGACGGCGGCCGGGTCGTGGCGCTGGTAGAGACCCCAGTGCAGGCCGACGATCGAGTAGTTCTTCACCAGGGCGTGGTTGAGCGCGGCGGACTGGATCCGGCCGCCGGCGAAGCCGACCACGAGGATCCGGCCCTCGAAGGCGACGCACTTCGTCGAACGCTGGTAGGTGTCCCCGCCCACCGGGTCGTAGACGACGTCGGCGCCCCGGCTGCCGGTCTCGGCCTTCACCACCTCGACGAAGTCCTCGGCGCGCCGGTCCACCACCACGTCGGCGCCGAGGGCGCGGGCCACCTCCGCCTTCTCCGGGCCACCCACCACGCCGATGACCCGGGCGCCGGCCGCCCTGCCGAGCTGGACCGCCGCGCTGCCGACGCCGCCGGCCGCGGCGTGCACGAGCAGCGTCTCGCCGGCGCGCAGCCCGGCCCGCCGGTGCAGGCCGAACCAGCCGGTCTGGTAGCCGATGTAGAGGGCGGCCGCCTCGGCGTCGTCGAGCGCCGCGGGCGCGGGGAACGTGGTCGCCGCGTCCAGCAGCGCGAACTCGGCGAACCCGCCGTACGGCAGCGTGGCGCCGCCGAGCACCCGGTCGCCGACGGCGAACCCGTCCACCCCCGCGCCGAGGGCGACGACCTCGCCGCACAGCTCGACCCCCGGGGTGAACGGGAGGTCCGGCTTGACCTGGTACTCGCCGCGGCACATGAGCACGTCCGGGAAGTTGGCCGGGCTGGCCAGCACCCGGACCACGAGCTGCCCGGGGCCCGGGGCCGGGTCCGTCACGTCGACGAGCCGCAGCACGTCGACCGGCTCGCCGAGCGCCGTCACGCGCCATGCCCTCATCGGAGACCTCCCTGGTCCTCGAGCTGCCGCTGGAGCGTGTTCATACCGTGCAGCCAGCGGTCGGTGTCGGTGGCCCGGTGCCGGTAGTAGTCGGCCACCCGGGGATGCGGCAGGACCAGGAACCGGTCGTCGTGCAGGGCCTGCCACGCCGCCTCGGCCACGTCCTTCGGGGCGAGCGCGCCGTCACGGCTGATCAGGTCCCGCAGGGGTCCGGTGTTGTCGAGCATCCGGGTCCGTACGCCCTGGGGGCAGATGGCCTGCACCACGATCCCGCGATGCCGGTAGGTGGCCGACAGCCACTCGGCGAACGCGACGCAGGCGTGCTTGCTGACCGCGTACGCCGGGTTCCCGAGCGTCGTGAGCAGCCCGGCCGCGGACGCGGTCACCACGAAGCGGCCCGCGCCGCGCTCGACCCAGCCGGGGATCAGCAGTCGCGCGGCGCGGACGTGCGCCATGACGTTCACCTCGTGGCTCGCCTCCCACTCGGCCTCGGGGGCGTCGAGCCCGCGCCCGCGGTCGATCCCGGCGTTGCCGAACCAGGCGTCGATGTCGCCCAGGTGGCGTCGGGCGGTCTCGACCAGCGCGGCGACGCCCTGCTCGCCGGCGGCGTCGCCGGGAGCGGCGAACCCGCCGATCGCCTCGGCCACCCGCAGGGCCGCCTCGGCGTCGAGGTCGTTGACCACGACCCGCGCGCCCTCGGCGGCGAGCCGGGTGGCCAGCGCGCGGCCGATGCCGTGCCCGGCGCCGGTGACGACGACGCCCCTGTCCCGCACCGGCATCAGACACCCCCGGTGAGGGTGAGGCCGCCGTCGACGACGAGCAGCTGGCCGGTGATCCAGGCGGCGTCCTCGGAGAGCAGGAACGCGACGACACTGCCGACGTCGGTGGGGACGCCGAGCCGCCGGAGCGGGTACGCGGCCGCGACCTCCTCCTCGCGACCCTCGTAGAGGGCGGTGGCGAATCTCGTCTTCACCACGGCCGGGGCGACCGCGTTCACCCGGATGTCCGGGCCCAGCTCGACGGCGAGCTGCTGGGTGAGGTGGGTCAGCATCGCCTTGCTGGCGCCGTAGAAGCCGATGCCGGCCGCCGGCCGGACGCCGGCCACCGAGGAGACGTTGACGATCGCGCCCCCGTGCTCGCCCATCCAGGCCCGGTGGACCTGCTGCACCCAGGACAGCGCGGCGAGGCAGTTCACCTCGAAGACCTTGCGGGCGGCGGCCAGGTCCAGCTCGACCAGCGGCCCGTACGCCGGGTTGATTCCGGTGTTGTTGACCAGGAGGTCCGCGCCGCCGAAGGCGTCGACGGCCCGGGCCACCACCTCGGCCTGGTGGTCGGGATCGTCGGCGTGGCCGGCGACGCCGACCGCGCGCCCGGCGCCCAGCCGGGCCACCGCCTCGTCCAACCCCTCCTGCCTGCGGCCCGTGACCACCACCCGGGCGCCCTCGGCGACCAGCCGCTCGGCGACGGCCAGGCCGATGCCGCGGCTGGCACCGGTGACGATCGCCGTCCGGCCGGCGAACCTGCTCGACGGGGCCTCCGACACGGCCACCTCCTCTGAACTTACTAAGCGCTTGCTTAGAATGTGTCTGAGGGAGTGTGCGACAGCCCGGCGGGCGTCGTCAACAGGTCCGCCCCGGCCGATTTGTGGTATCAATGCCGGCCGAGGCTCAGGAGGGAAGGACGACGTGGTGACCGACAGCGCCGAGCAGTCCCGCGCCGACGCGACGCGCGCCCGGCTGCTCGACGCCGCCGTCAGTGCGTTCGCCGAGCGGGGCTTCCACGGCACGACCACCCGCGACATCGCGGCCGCGGCCGGGTTGAGCCCCGCCGCGCTCTACGTGCACCACCGGTCCAAGGAGGAACTGCTCTACCTGATCTCGCGGTCGGGGCACGAGCACGTGCTGCGGCTGGTGTGGGAGGCGGTCGCGTCGTCCGCCGACCCGGCCACGGCGCTGCGGCGGGTGGTCCACGACTTCGTCGTGACCCACGCCCGCGACCACACCACCACCCGGGTCGTGAACTACGAGCTGGCCGCGCTCAGCCCCGCGCACCTGGCCGAGATCCGCGAGATCCGCCACCACATCGAGCAGGCGATCCGGCAGCTCGTGGAGGCGGGCGTCACGGCCGGGGTGTTCGAGACCCCGGACCCCCGGATGGCGGCCGCCGCCCTGCTGTCCCTCGGTGTCGACGTGGGCCGGTGGTACCGGGACGGCGGCGATCTGGTGCCCGAGTACATCGCCGCCCGGTACGCCGAGATGGCGCTGCGGATCGTCGGCGCCGGGTCACCAGACGCAGGATCGGGGTAGGAACGCCCAGGCGATGCCGCCGGCGAACCGGTTGCCGCGCCACTTCGCCATGATCCACTGGCGGTCCTTGCTGACGTAGCGGATGTCGATCTGCGCGCCGGCGGGGGCCGCGCCGAGTGGGTGGACGGCGACGGCCGGTCCGGACCCGTACGCCGCGGCGGCCCCGATGTTGCCGAATGCGGAGCAGGTCGTGCGGGCGGTGGTGGCCTTGAGCCCGCCACCCTTGTTCTCGCTCCACACGCCGTAGGGGCTGCACAGCGGATCGACGGCGGTGGCGGTGCAGAAGACCTGCTCGGAATGCCACCACCGCAGCTGGTCCGGGGAGCCGTCGGCGTTGCTGGAGCCGGCGACGTTGGGGCCGCCGGCGCAGCTCGACGACATGAACCCGGTGCGCTCGATGGCGAACTTGCGCGTGCCGTAGGCGTAGGCGCACCCGTCGAAGCTGCCGCCGGCGTAGCCCCAGGGCCAGCGGGTGATGCCCTCGGTGTTGCCGGCGCTGGCGTCGCCGGTGTCGCGGATGTCCATGTGGTCGAAGCTGGACTTGACGGCGCCGTCGGCGAAGACGAAGTCGCGGGCGAACAAGTAGCCGACCATCGGCCCGTTGGCCTTGTAGCTCAGCAGCACCCAGCCCGGTCCCATGCCGGTCTGCGCCCACGAGTCCTCGGCCGCCGTCTGCACCCGGTTGACGCCGTAGCCCCAGGCGGCGGCGGGGGACGGGGCGGTCAGGGCGGTCACCGCAAGGACGGCCACCGTCGTCACGAACCGGGTCACGCCGCGCCACCGGGCCATCGTCACTCCTCGATCCGATCCTGGCGAAAACCTACATCGTTGTGTGTCGCCGTGGCAATCTGCTACGTTGCCCGCACCTCCGAACGAGGGAGATAAATATGCGAATGTTCGCCAGGGCGGTTGCGGCCGCGACGGCACTGGGCATCGTGCTGGCGGCGCCGCCCGCCGCCCAGGCCTACGTGGTGCCGCGCCACGCCGTCACCATCTGCCAGAGCGCCAGCTTCTACGACAACTACGACTCGGCGTCGGGCCCCTACGGCCTCAAGCGGGTGCTGGAGTACGGCAACAAGATCGGTCACACCCCCGGTGCCCACCCGGTCTACAACGGCTGGGCGGCGACGTTCGACTTCGGCCCCAACGACTGGGGCTATCTGCGCATCGAGTGCATCGGAGGGTACGACTCGTGGTGACCTCGACATCGCGGTCCGC
Organism: Micromonospora sp. NPDC005305; assembly: GCF_040607315.1. Lineage (NCBI taxonomy): Bacteria > Bacillati > Actinomycetota > Actinomycetes > Micromonosporales > Micromonosporaceae > Micromonospora > Micromonospora sp. NPDC005305. Next base: position 131,161 of record NZ_JBEXGL010000005.1, read on the forward strand.
GCGGCTGGCCCGCCTGGGCGTCGCCGCCGCGACGGCCGTCTCCCTGCTGGCCGTGTCGTCGCCGGCGCGGGCCGCCAACGGCACCATCGGCGTGCGGGAGACCGTGTGCGCCGAGTCGTTGTTCGTCCGCACCGAACCGCTGGGCGCCTGGATGGGCACCCTGTACGCCGGGCAGACCTTCCAGGTGAAGGGGCCCAGGAGCGGCGGCTACATCTACGGCTTCGCCTACGGCCACGTCAACCGCAACGGCTGGGTGCAGGACGGCTGGTTCTGCTGAACCCCGGTCCCGGTCAGCCCACCTTGGGCACGGCCCGGGCGATGATCGCGGCGAAGTCGACACCGCTCGGCAGGGTGCCGAACGCCTGGCCGTGGTCGCCGCTGAGCCGGGAGGCGCAGAAGGCGTCGGCGACGGCCGGGTGACCGTGGCGCACCAGCAGCGCGCCCTGCAGGACCAGGGCGAGCCGCTCGACGACCCGGCGGGCCCGCAGTTCGAGGTCGTCGTGGTCGGTCAGGTCGGCCTGCACCTGGCGCAGCGCGGCGTCCAGCCGCGGGTCCGCCCCGGCGGCGGCGCTCACCTCGGCGCGGAACGCCTCCACGACCTGGGGCTCCCGGGTGACCGCGCGCAGCACGTCCAGGGCGGCCACGTTGCCGGAGCCCTCCCAGATCGAGTTCAGCGGTGACTCGCGGAACAGCCGTGGCATGCCCGACTCCTCGACGTAGCCGTTGCCGCCCAGGCATTCGAGGGCCTCGGCGGCGTGTGCCGGCCAGCGCTTGCAGACCCAGTACTTGCCCACGGCGAGGGCGAGGCGCTTGAAGGCCGTCTCCCCGGCGTCGCCGCGTGCGGACCGGTCGGTGGCTCCGGCGAGCCGCATCATGAGGACGGTGGCGGCCTCGGACTCGACCGCGAGGTCGGTGAGCACGTTGCGCATGAGCGGCTGGTCGACCAGGTAACGGCCGAAGGTGCGCCGGTGGGTGGCGTGGTGGGCGGCGGTGATCAGCCCCTGGCGCATCCCGGCCGCCGCGCCGATCACGCAGTCGAGGCGGGTCAGGTTGACCATGTCGATGATGGTGCGCACGCCCCGGCCCTCGTCGCCCACGCGCCAGGCGACGGCGTGCTCGTACTCGATCTCCGCCGAGGCGTTGGACCGGTTGCCGAGCTTGTCCTTGAGGCGCATGAGCCGCATCGGGTTGCGCGTGCCGTCCGGCAGGACGCGCGGGACGAGGAAGCAGGTGAGCCCGCCCGGCGCCTGGGCGAGGGTGAGGAAGACGTCGCACATCGGCGCCGACGTGAACCACTTGTGCCCGACGAGCCGGTAGGTGCCGTCCGGGTCGGGGTGGGCGACGGTGGTGTTGGCGCGCACGTCCGACCCGCCCTGCTTCTCCGTCATCGACATGCCAGCCAGCAGGCCCCGCTTGGTCAGTGGCGCGCGCAGCCCGAAGTCGTACACGCTCGCGGTGAGCAGCGGCTCGTACCGCGCGGCCAGGTCCGGGTCGTGCCGCAGCGCGGGCACGGCCGCGTAGGTCATCGAGATCGGGCAGCCGTGGCCGGCGTCGGGTCGCCACACGTAGAACTTGGCCGCCCGGGCCACGTGGGCGCCCGGCCGGTCGTCGGCCCACGGCGCGGCGTGCAGCCCGTGGCTGACGGCCGTGCCCATCAACTCGTGCCAGGCCGGGTGGAACTCCACCTCGTCGATGCGGTGGCCGGAGCGGTCGTGGGTGCGCAGGACCGGCGGGTGCTCGTTCGCCAGCCGCCCGTGCTCGATCGCCGGCGCGGCGCCACCGAGCCGGCCGAGTTCGTGCACCTCGGCGGCGGCCCAGCCGGCGCCCTCCCGGTCCAGCCCGTCGAGCAGCGCCGGGTCGTCCGCCGCGTCGTGGCCGGCCAGCGGGGGAACCTGGTTGAACACCTCGTGTGTCGTCACGGCGATACTCCCAGCGCGCGGTGGATGAACCGGATCAGGTCGGGGATGGTGCCCGGGCCGGCGACCCCGGCGGCCAGCGGGCCGACCATGGCCTCGGCCAGGGCGCCGACCAGCGCGGTCGCGGTCAGCTCGGGGTCCTGTGCGGGCAGTTCGCCGCTCGCCACCCCCGCCGCCACGTGACCGGCGATCAGGTCGGCGTAGGCGCGGCGGAAGGTGAGCCGCTCGGCGTCGACGGCCGGGTCGACCGGCTCGGCGAGCAGCGCGTACGCCAGCCGGGGGGACTGCAGGGCGCGGCCGGCGAACGTCTCGACGACGGCCGACATCTGCGCGGCGACGGTGGCCCGCTGCACGGCGGCGCGCGCCACGGCGTCCACCTCGCGCTGCGAGGCGGTGCGGAACACCTCGGCGAAGAGGTCGGCCTTGGTGGGGAAGTGGCGGTAGACCGTGCCGGTCGCGACGCCGGCCCGCTCGGCGACGGCCGCGACCGAGCAGCCCGCGTAGCCGTGGCCGGCCATGATCTCCAGTGCGGCCGCGATGATCCGCTGCCGGGAGGCGCTCAGCCGGGCCTTCACCCGCTCGGTGCTCCGGTACGCCACGCAAGAAGTGAACCACCATTCAGTCCTTGCTCGCAAGGTCCGTCCGGTTGCGTCCCGGCTGCCGGGATCGCCCGGCGGAATCGGTCACAGCTTGGGTGCGGTCGCCCGGTGTGATCTTGGTAGGGCTCCACCGATCGGGTACCGTCCCCTGTCACACCGTCTTTGCACCACCCCTGGCTGGCTGTCATACCAGGGTCGAACGGAGGGACACTGCCGTGACGTTCCAGAGCGCAGTCCGCAGGGCTGGCATCGTCGTGGCGATCGCCGCCCTCGCGGCGAGCGCGGGATGCGCCAAGAAGGAGGACGGCGAGACCCAGGCGAGCGGGGTCAAGCTCGTCGAGAAGGGCAAGCTCACCGTCTGCACCCACCTGCCGTACGCGCCGTTCCAGTCGAAGGACGCGAGCGGCAAGGTGGTCGGCTTCGACGTCGACCTGATGGACCTGGTCGCCAAGGACCTGGGCGTCGAGCAGAAGATCGTCGACACCCCGTTCGAGGGGATCAAGTCCGGCCAGGACCTGAACACCGGCAAGTGCGACGCCGCCGCCGCCGGCATGACGATCACCGAGGAACGGCAGAAGGTCATGAACTTCTCCGATCCGTACTTCGACGCGACGCAGGCCATGCTGGTCAAGACCGGCAAGGCGTACAAGACGCTCGACGACCTCCGGGGCAAGAAGCTCGGCGTCCAGGCCGCGACCACCGGCCGCGACTACGCCAAGAAGGTCGCCGAGGAGAAGGGCCTCCAGCTCGTCGAGTTCGAGGACCTCGCCGCCGAGCAGCAGGCGCTGGCCAACGGTCAGATCGAGGCCGCCATCAACGACCTGCCCGTCTGGACCGAGTACATCAAGGAGCACCAGGGCGGCTTCGAGGTGGCGGCCGAGTTCGACACCGGTGAGCAGTACGGCTTCTCGGTGAAGAAGGACGGCAACCCGGAGCTGCTCAAGAAGGTCAACGAGGTGCTCGCCAAGGCGAAGCAGGACGGCACCTACAACACGATCTACGAGAAGTGGATCGGCAAGAAGCCGACCGCCTGAGCCACCCACCCGGCCGGAGGGCGCGCCCCGCGCGCCCTCCGCCCCGGCACCCCTCCGCACCTCTCAAGGAGCGCCGAACGTGAAGCTGCGACGCCGCCAGCGAGAGCGGCTGTCCCTCTGGCTCCAGTACCTGGCCTTCGTGGCCGTCATCGCCGTGGTGATCCTCGCGGCGGACTGGGGCCGGCTGCGGGAGGCGTTCTTCCGCGTCGACATCATCGAGTCGATGTTCCCGACGGTCATCACCGTCGCGCTGCGCAACACGATCCTCTACACACTCGGCGCGTTCGCCTTCGGCCTGGTCTTCGGCACCATCCTGGCGCTGATGCGGCTGTCCCGGGTGGCGCCGTACCGGTGGGTGGCGACGGCGTACATCGAGCTGTTCCGCGGCCTGCCCGCGCTGCTGGTGCTCTTCCTGGTCGGCTATGGCATCCCCATCGCCTTCCCGGAGCGGGAGATCCCGGGCGGCGTGTTCGGGTCCATCGCGATCGGCCTCGGCCTGACCGCGGCCGCGTACATGGCCGAGACCATCCGGGCCGGCATCCAGGCCGTGCCGAAGGGGCAGATGGAGGCCGCGCGCACCCTCGGCATGTCGCACTTCACCGCGATGCGCACGATCGTCATCCCGCAGGCCTTCCGGATCGTGATCCCGCCACTGACCAACGAGCTGATCCTGCTCACCAAGGACTCGTCGCTCGCCTACGTGCTCGGCGTGACGGCGCAGACCATCGAGGTCACGAAGTTCGGCCGGGACACCCTCAACGACCGGGTGAACGCCACCCCGCTGCTGGTGGCCGGGCTCACCTACCTGGTCATCACCCTGCCGCTCTCCCAGGTGGTGCGCCGCCTCGAACTCCGCTACGCCAAGGCCCGGTGACCCCATGACGACCAGCCCGTCCCAGCCCGCCGTCGAGATCCGCGACCTGCACAAGTCCTTCGGGCCGCTCGAAGTGCTCAAGGGCATCGACTTCGAGGTCGGCCACGGCGAGGTGGTCTGCGTCATCGGCCCGTCCGGGTCCGGCAAGTCCACCCTGCTGCGGTGCGTCAACCTGCTGGAGGAGCCGACCGCCGGCCGGATCTGGGTGAACGGCACCGAGATGACCGACCCGGACGTCGAGATCGACGCGGTGCGCCGCGGCATCGGCATGGTCTTCCAGTCGTTCAACCTCTTCCCGCACCTCACCGTGCTGGACAACCTCACCATCGCCCAGCGCCGGGTGCTCCGGCGCGGTCGCGCCGAGGCCGAGCGGGTCGCGCGCGCCAACCTCGACCGCGTGGGCCTGAGCGACAAGGCCGGCGCGTTCCCGGCCCAGCTCTCCGGCGGGCAGCAGCAGCGCGTCGCCATCGCCCGGTCGCTGTCGATGGACCCTGAGCTGATGCTCTTCGACGAGCCGACCTCCGCGCTCGACCCGGAACTCGTCGGCGACGTCCTCACCGTCATGCGGAAGCTGGCCGAGGACGGCATGACCATGATGGTGGTGACCCACGAGATGGCGTTCGCCCGGGACGTCGCCGACCGGGTCGTGTTCATGGACGGTGGCGTGGTGGTCGAGCAGGGCCCGCCGGACGAGGTGCTGGGCGCCCCGCGGCACGAGCGGACCCGCTCGTTCCTCTCCCGGGTCCTCGACCCGACCCACGTCGCGCAGCTCGGCCGGCCCGGCGAGACCGCCGAGCCGCCCGAGGCGCCCGGCCTGCCGGCCGACGACCGCCACCAGCTGTGACCGCCGCGGCGGTGTCGTACCCCCGGTTAGGCTCGACCACATGGGAGATCCGTTCCGGGTCCGCGTCACCGTCCGCGGCTACGAACTCGACACGCAGGGCCACCTGAACCAGGCCGTCTACCTCCAGTACGGCGAGCACGCCCGGTGGGAATGCCTGCGCGCGGCCGGCATCCCGCAGGACCGGCTCCTCGCCGGCGGCGTGGGTCCGGTGGCCCTGGAGGTCACCCTGCGCTACCTGCGGGAGCTGCGCGGCGGCGACGAGGTGGACGTGTCCTGCGAGTTCCGCTGGGGCGAGGGGAAGACGTTCCAGATCGTGCAGGACCTCACCCGCCCGGACGGCACGCCGGTCGCCACCATCACCGGGGTGGGCGGCCTGCTGGACCTGGCCTCCCGGCGGCTGGTGCCCGACCCCCGCGTGCGATTCCGCCAGCTGGCCGGCGACCCGGCGCCGATGAACCTCTGAGCCACCTAGCGGCCGGCGCGCAGGTAGGCCAGCACGGCCAGCACCCGCCGGTTGGTGTCGTCGGCGGGCGGCAGGTCGAGCTTGGTGAGGATGTTCCCGACGTGCTTGCCGACCGCCGCCTCGGTGACGTGCAGCCGCGCGGCGATCGCCCCGTTGGAGTGGCCCTCGGCGACCAGCGCCAGCACCTCCCGCTCCCGGGGCGACAGGGCCGCCAGGGGGTCGCGCGGGCGGCGCAGCAGGTGCCGCACCACGTCCGGGTCGACCGCCGTGCCGCCGGCCGCCACCCGGCGCAGGGTGTCGGCGAACTCGGCGACGTCCGCGACCCGGTCCTTGAGCAGGTAGCCGACCCGCCGGCCGTCGCCGCTGTCGAGCAGCGCGGCCGCGTACCCGCTCTGCACGTGCTGGCTGAGCACCACCACCGCCAGGTCGGGCCGCTCCGCGCGCAGCGTGACCGCCGCGCGGAGCCCGTCGTCGCGGTGCTCCGGCGGCATGCGGATGTCGGTCACCAGCAGCTCCGGCCGGTGGGTGCGGGCCTGCTGGTGTGGACGGTGCTGGTCGCCGTGCGGGTGGTGCGGGCCGGGCGGGATCGACGCCTATCCTGATCGGGTGGAGTTGGAGTTCAGCGGCGAGGTGTGGTTCTGGCGGGGGCCCGCGCCCTGGCACTTCGTCACGGTGCCCGACGAGCTGTGCGGGGAGTTGGAGGCGGCCTCGGCGTCGGTCACGTACGGCTGGGGGATGATCCCGGTGACCGCCCGGATCGGCGGGACCGGGTGGGAGACGTCGCTCTGGCCCAAGGACGGGCGCTACGTCGTGCCGGTGAAGACCGCGGTCCGCCGGGCCGAGGGGATCGCGCTGGGCGACCGGGTGGACGTCCACCTGACCGTCACGCGGTGACCGGTCGACGGGAGCGGGCGCGGATGGACCTGACGGACGCGGCGAAGGCGCTCGCGGGGGCGCGGCGGCTGGTCGTCTTCACCGGCGCCGGCATGTCGGCCGAGAGCGGCGTGCCCACCTTCCGGGACGCGCTCACCGGCCTCTGGGAACGATTCGACCCCCAGGCTCTGGCCACCCCGGAGGCGTTCCGGGCCGATCCCGCACTGGTCTGGGGCTGGTACGAGTGGCGGCGAGGCGCCGTCCGCCGGGCCGAACCGAATGCGGGGCACCGGGCCGTAGCCGCCATGGCGGCCCAGGTGCCGGAGACGGTGGTGGTCACCCAGAACGTCGACGACCTGCACGAGCGCGCCGGCTCCGCCGCCCCGATCCACCTGCACGGCAGCCTGTTCGCGCCGCGCTGTTCGGCGTGCGCCGGGCCGGCGCCGGTGCCCGGGGCCGGCGAGGAGCCGGGGGAGGGCCGGCGGCTGGCGCCGCCCCGCTGCGGTCGCTGCGACGCACCCGTCCGGCCGGGGGTGGTGTGGTTCGGCGAGGCGCTGCCGGAGCGGGCCTTCGAGGCCGCCGTCGAGGCGGCGTACCGCTGCGACGTGCTGCTCACCGTCGGCACGGCCGGTCTCGTGTATCCCGCCGCCGAGATCCCGCAGGTCGCCGCCCGTCGGGGCGGCACGGTGATCCAGGTCAACCCTGAGGAGACGCCGCTGGACGCGGTGTGCGCGGTGAACCTGCGCGGGCCGGCGGCCCGTGTGCTGCCGGCCCTCGTGCGGGCCGCGTGGGGTGACTCGGCCCCGGCGTGACGGGGCGCGTCCGCCCGTGCCGGCCGGCGATCACCGGAAACCGCGACTCGTCGCACGCCGTGCGGCCTACCGTCGGCGGAGAAGATCGGTCGGTCGGGGTGACGGAGGGCGACGGGCGTGGGGCGGGACGGGGCACGGCACGCTCCCGCATGGCCGCGCCCGCCCGCTGCGGCGCCGGCCGGGCGCCGGGTGACGCCGTTCGAGATCTTCTTCGACCTGGTGTTCGTCTTCGCGCTGACCCGCATCATGTCGCTGATCGGGCAGCGGCCCACCCCGACCACCATGGTGCAGGGGCTGATCCTGCTCGTGCTGCTGTGGATCGCCTGGTCCTCGTACACCTGGTTGGGCAACCACACGCGGGCCGAGGTCGGCGCGGTCCGTGCCGGGTTCCTGGTCGCCATGGCGGCGTTGTTCGTGGCGGCGTTGGCCATGCCCCAGGCCTGGACGTCCGGCCCGGGCCTGGACGGGCCGCTGCTCGTCGCGCTCGCCTACGTGCTGCTCCGCGTCGTCCACCTGGGGCTCTACCACTGGGCGGCGGCCAGTGTGCCCGGGCTGCGGGAGCGGATCCGGTTCTTCGCGGCGGTCAGCGCCGTCGGTTGGGTGCCGCTGCTGCTCGGCGCGCTGCTGAGCGGGACGGCGCACGCCGTGCTGTGGGTGGTGGCGTTCGTCATCGAGATCGGCGGGCAACGGCTGTCGTACGCGCGGCGGGGCACCTGGCCGCTGCGCAGCGCGAGCCACTTCACCGAGCGGCACGGCCTCGTGCTGATCATCGCGCTCGGTGAGTCGCTGGTCGCCGCCGGGGTGGGCGCCGCGTCGGCGGTGACCGCGCTGCCGGTCCTCGGCGTGGCGCTGGTCGGCTTCGCGGTCACCGCCTGCCTCTGGTGGCTGTACTTCGACCGGGCCGGGCCCGCTGCCGCCCGCGTCCTCGCCACGGCGACGGGGGACCGGCGGGACCGGATCGCCTCGGACGCGTACAGCCAGACCCACCTGCTGCTGATCACCGGGGTCATCTACCTGGCGCTCGGCGTCGAGCAGGTGCTCGGGCTCGTCGCCGGGGTGCACGGCGGCGACGAGCACGGCGGGCCGGCCCGGCTGACCTGGTCCGCCTCGGTCGCCCTGTACGGGGGCACCGCGGTCTTCCTGGGCGGCCGGCTGCTGTTCCTGCGGCTCACCGGGCAGCCGGTCCCGCCGGCGCAGCGGGCCGTCGTCGTGCTGGTCGCGCTGCTGCTGCCACTCGGTGTGCTGTTGCCGCCCGCCGCGGCGCTCGGCGTGCTCGCCCTGCTCCTGCTCACCGCGGTCGCGGTCGAGCAGCGGTCCGTGCGGCGCGCCACCGGAAGGCCGGCGGGTCCCGAATGATCAACGACTTCTCCGTCCGGGTTTGAAACTCCGGTGAACCGGAGAAGTGCAGGTCGCGCGGGCAGGGTGGCCCGTGTGACTACGGGAGGTGGCGATGTCACGGAGACTGCGGGCGACCGCGTTGGCCGGGGCGCTGACCCTGGCGATCAGCGGCTGCGGCGGAGTGGGCGGCGGGGGTGACTCCGGCGGTGGCGCCACCAAGGGCAGCGGCGCCCTGAGCACCATGGGATTCGGCCTCTCGGACGAGATCGCCAAGACGCGGGTCGACGCCTTCAAGAAGGACCACCCGGACGTCCAGCTGCAGATCACCGAGGGCGCCTTCGACGAGCAGCAGTTCCTCTCCGCGGTGGCCTCGGGTAACCCGCCGGACCTCGTCTACATGGACCGCAAGCTGATCGGCACGTACGCCAAGCGCGGCTCGATCCAGCCGCTGACCGACTGCGTCGAGAAGCAGCAGATCGACCTGGGGCAGTACCGGCAGGCCGCCAAGGACCAGGTCACCCTCGACGGCACGGTCTACGGCATCCCCGAGTTCTCCCAGGTGCGCGTGCTCTACCTCAACGAGGCGCTGCTGAAGCAGGCCGGCCTCACGGCCGACGACGTGAACGTCGCCGACTGGGCGAGCCTGCCGGCGGTCAACACGAAGCTGGCCAAGGTTTCCGGCGGCCGGCTCAGCCGGATCGGCATCGACCCGAAGATCCCCGAGTTCCTGCCGATGTGGGCGAAGGCCAACGGCGCCGAGATGATCTCGGCGGACGGCGCCAAGGCCAACCTGACCGACCCGAAGGTGGTCGAGGCGCTGACCACCGGCGTGAAGCTCATCCAGGACCAGGGCGGCTGGGGCAAGTTCAAGTCCTTCCGGGACACCTTCGACTTCTTCGGCGCCGAGAACCCCCTGGCCAAGAACCAGATCGCCGCGTGGCCCATGGAGGAGTGGTTCCTCAACCAGGCCGCCAAGAACAGCCCCAAGGCCGAGCTGGTCGTGAAGCCGTTCGTGGACCGGCAGGGCAAGCCGCTGAGCATGTCCAACGGCCAGGCGTGGGTGGTCACCAAGGGCGCCAAGAACCCGGAGGCGGCCTGCGCCTTCGTCAAGCAGATGACCGCCACCGACACCTGGTTCGCCGCCGCGAAGGCGCGGGCCGAGGCCCGCAAGGCGGCCAACCTGCCGTTCACCGGCGTCTGGACCGGCAACACCGCCGCCGACAAGAAGATCTTCGACGAGCTGTACCAGCCGACCGGCAACAAGCGCTTCGACGACGCGGTGGCCACCATCCGCGAGGCCCAGGACATCGCGTTCGCGATGCCCGCCTCGCCGGCCGGCGCCGAGTTCGACAAGGCGTGGACCGATGCCGTGAACCGGGTGCTCTCCGGGCAGGCGCAGCCGGCCGAGGCGCTGGCCCGGGCCCAGCAGGAGGCGACCGCCGCGCTGGACAAGGCCGCGGGCTGACCCCGGCCATGGCCACCACCGTCACCCCTCCCGTCCCGGGCCGGCGGCGCCGCACGCCGTTGGCCCGGCGGGAGGCCCGCTGGGCGTACGTCTTCCTGGCGCCCTGGATCGTCGGGTTCCTCGTGTTCACCGCCGGTCCGATGATCGCCAGCCTCTGGCTCAGCTTCACCGAGTACGACGTCATCAACGCCCCGCGCTGGAGCGGGCTGGACAACTACCGGCAGCTCGTGTCGGATCCCCAGGTGGCGCGCAGCCTCGGCAACACCGTCTACTACGCGGCGCTGCACGTGCCGCTGGTGATGCTGATCTCGCTGGGGCTGGCCCTGCTGCTCAAGCGCGTCGGGCGCTGGCAGGGCTTCTTCCGTACCGTGTTCTACCTGCCGGTGATGACCCCGGCGGTGGCCGTCGGCATCCTCTTCCTGCTGCTGCTCAACACCCAGGACGGGCTGATCAACCGCGGCCTGGCGCTGCTCGGCATCGACGGTCCGAGCTGGACCACCGACCCGGACTGGGTGATGCCCGGGGTCGTGCTCATGAGCCTGTGGAGCCTCGGCTCCACCGTGATCATCTACCTGGCCGCGTTGCAGAACGTGCCCCGCGACCTGTACGAGGCCGCCGACCTCGACGGGGCCGGCGCGTGGGCGCGGTTCCGCCATGTGACCCTGCCGATGATCTCCGGCTCGCTCTTCTTCACGTTGATCGTCAACACCATCGCGTCGCTGCAGATGTTCACCGAGGTCTACACGATGTACTTCGGCAACCGGCAGACCCAGGGCTCCTTCAACAGCGACGCGGCGTCGTTCTATGTGATCCACCTGTTCCGGGCGGCGTTCCAGTTCCTGCACATGGGCTTCGCCTCGGCGATGGCGTGGCTGCTCTTCCTGATCATCCTGATCATCACCGCGGTGCAGGTGAAGCTGAGCAACCGGTTCGTCTACTACGAGGGGGAGGACCGGTGACCACGACGAGCCAGCCGGTGGGCACCGGCGTCGCGAGCACGGTGGTGGCGCCGGTGGCGGCGCCCCGGCCGGAGGCCCGGGACGAGGGCCGGCGGCCGCGCTGGCAGCGCGTCCTGTTCGTGCTCGCCCTGGTGGGCGCGGCGGTGATCTTCCTGCTGCCGTTCGTCTGGCTGGTCAGCGCCTCGCTGCGACCCCGGGAGTACGTCTTCGCCCCCGGTTTCCTGCCCACGCCGTTCGCGCCGGACAACTACGCCGACGCCTGGCAGGCCATGCCGCTGCTCACCTGGCTGTTCAACAGCGTGGTGGTCGGGGTCGCGGCGGCCGCCGCGGCGACCCTGTCCAGCGCCTGGGTGGCGTTCGGGTTCGCGTACTTCCGGTTTCCCGGCCGGAACCTGCTCTTCGGCCTGGTGCTCGCCACCATGATGCTGCCGTTCGCCGTCACCATGATCCCGACCTACCTGATCTGGAACCGGCTCGGCCTCATCGACACCCAGGTGCCGCTCTGGGCCGGCAACCTCTTCGGGTCGGCGTTCTACATCTTCCTGCTGCGGCAGTTCTTCCTCTCCCTGCCCCGGGAGTATTTCGAGGCGGCCCGGGTCGACGGGGCGAGCTATCCGCAGCTGTTCTGGAAGATGGCCTTCCCGCTGATCCGCCCGGCCCTGCTGGTGGCCTTCGTCTTCGAGTTCAAGGCGAGCTGGACCGACCTCGTCAAGCCGCTGATCTACCTGCGCAACGAGCAGCTCTACACCCTGCCCCGGGGGCTCAAGGTGATCCTCGACCGGTTCGGGTACGGCGGCGAGCAGCAGTGGGAGATCGTGCTCGCCGGCAGCGTGATCGCCACCGTACCCATGATCATCCTGTTCTTCCTGGCCCAGCGGCACTTCGTGGAGGGCATCGCCACCACCGGCCGCAAGGGCTGACCGCCCTCAGCCGGCCGGCTCGTCGAGGAAGGCGAGGGTGACCGCGGCGAACAGCGGCGAGCTGAAGATGCTGTAGTGGGTCAGCCCGGGCAGGATGGCCAGCGCGTGCCCACCCTTGGGCCGGCCCTCGCCCGCCCAGCCGCCGTCGCGCAGGCCGCCGTCGAGCAGCTTGAACACCTCCACGTAGTGGCTGGGCGGCGCCATGTCGCCGTCGGCGGCGACGATCAGCGTCGGCACCCGCAGGTTGCGGACCTCCTCGGTGAGGTCGAAGTCCTGCGCCATCAGCGCGCCGATCTTGTCGAGCAGCCGGGGGAAGTCCTCCGGGCGCGGCGCCACCCGCTGGTAGAGCTGGTACATCGGGGTGTCCTTCATGAACTCCGCGGCGGCGCCGGTCACCTGGCCCTGCTGCGCGCGCATCTCGGCGTAGATCGCGTCCGACCGCACGTGCGCGGACGCCGCGACGAGCCGGCCGAGCTTCTCCGGGTGGGCCACGGCGGCGCGCAGCGCCACCCCGCCACCGAGCGAATAGCCCACCAGGTCGGGCCGGTCCAGCCCCAGGTGGTCGATGAGCGCGGCGATGTCATCGGCCATCGTCCGCAGGTCGAGCGGGCGGTCGACGTCGGCGGTGCGGCCGTGGCCCTGCAGGTCGACGGCGATGACCTGGCGCCGTGCGGCCAGCGCGGGCAGCACCGGCCCGAACATCTCACCCGACCCGAGCCCGCCGTGCAGCAGGATCAGCGGGTGCCCGGTGCCGTGCGTCTCGTAGTAGAGGTTGATGCCGTTGACCTCGGCGTAACGGCCGGTGCCCTCGACGTCCGTGGTCCAGTCAGTGGCGGTCACGCTGACGCTCCTCCCGTGCGCGGTCGGCGGTCGCGGCGCGGACCCCGACGGCGCCGGCCGCGAGGTCACGGGCTGCGGCCCCACCCTACGCAGCCGGGGCGCCTCCACACTGTCCCGCCGCGCCGGCTCAGGAGAAGTGCGTCCGCGGCCGGGCGAGGCGTTCCCCGTCCACCACCAGGTCGACCTTCTCGTTGTAGAACGCGACCAGCCCGGCGATCGGCAGCAGGGCCGCCGTGGGAAAGCCGTACGACCACGCCAGGTCCGGATGGAGCCGGTCGCCGGCCCGCACCGACCAGTACCCGCTGGTGCGGCCCTTGTAGGGGCAGGCGGTCCGGGTCGGCGACGCCACGAGGTGCCGGAAGCCACCCGCAGGCCGTGCAGCCGCGCGGTGCCGCGCCGGGTCTCCTCGGTGCGTTGCTCGTCGACCAGCAGGTCGCGGCGGACGTCGGCCAGCGGGACGTAGTACTGCGGGTAGGGCGGCCGCTCCCAGACGTACCGGGCGCGGGTGGTGTCCAGCACCAGCTCGCCGGCCAGGAAGGCGCGGATCCGGCGGGGCGCCGGCTCGATCCGGCCCACCTCGGCGGCCGGCTGCGGGTAGTCGGGCACGGTGTCTCCTCCCGGTGGAACGTGCGGCGGCCGGTTCAACGAGCCGATGTGACCTGGGGCACCTTCGGCGAAGGAGGGAATGAGGTCGGACCCTGATGATTTGCTGCCAGGTGTGACCACTGCGCAGTCCTCTCCCGCCCCGACCGCCGAGACACCCGGTGACCTGATGAGCCGGGGGCAGCAGCTGCGCCTCGTGCTGGTGCTCGGCTCGCTGATCGCGATCGGGCCGCTGACCATCGACATGTACCTGCCCGCGCTGCCGGCCATCACGGCCGACCTGGAGACCACCTCGGCGGCCGTGCAGCTCACCCTCACCGGCACCCTCGCCGGGCTGGCCCTCGGCCAGCTGCTGATCGGGCCGCTCTCCGACGCGGTGGGCCGGCGCCTGCCGCTGCTCGCCGGGATCGCGCTGCACATCCTGGCCTCGCTGCTCTGCGTGGTCGCGCCGACCGTCCAGGCGCTGGGCGTGCTCCGGGTGCTGCAGGGGCTGGGCGTCGCGGCCACCTCGGTGGTCGCGATGGCCGTGGTCCGGGACCTGTTCAGCGGCGCCGCCTTCGCCCGGCTCTTCTCCCGGCTCATGCTGGTGATGGGCGCGGCGCCGATCCTCGCCCCCACCCTCGGCAGCGCGCTGCTCCGGTGGTCGGACTGGCGGGGGGTGTTCGTGGCCCTCGCCGTCTTCGGGCTCCTGCTGGTCGTGGTCGCGGCGGTCGGGCTCCGGGAGACCCTGCCGCCGGAGCGGCGGCGGCACGGCGGCCTCGCCGCCGTCGGCCGGGACTACCGCGCGCTGCTGCGGGACCGGACGTTCGTCGGGCTCGTGCTGGTCGCCGGGCTCGCCATGGCGGCGCTCTTCGCGTACGTGGCCGGGTCGTCGTTCGTCTTCCAGGAGCGGTACGGGCTGGACGAGCAGCAGTTCGGGCTGGCGTTCGGCGCCGGGGCGGTCGGGCTCATCACCGCCACCCAGCTCAACGTGCGGCTGCTGCGCCGGTACACCCCGCAGCGGATCCTGGTCTCCGCGCTCACCGTCGGCACCGGGGCCGGGCTCGTGCTGGTGAGCTTCGCCGCCACCGGCGTCGGAGGGCTGCCGGCCGTGCTGGCCTCCCTCTGGGTGGTGCTCGCCGCGGCGGGGCTCGCCATGCCGAACGCGCCGGCCCTGGCGTTGTCCCGGCACGGGGAGGCGGCCGGCACCGCCGCCGCGCTGCTGGGCGCCGTCCAGTTCGGCGTCGGCGCGCTCGCCGCACCGCTGGTGGGTGTGCTCGGCACCGGCAGCGTGGCGATGGCCGCGGTGGTGGCCGGTGGCATGGCGGTGGCCCTGGTCGTGCTGCTCACCGTGGTCCGGCCGGCGCGGCTGGCCGAGGTCGAGCCGGCCGCGGTGGCCGTCGCCGTGCACTGAGCGACGGGCTCAGCGGGCCGCCGGCCGGCCCATGGCCGCACCCAGCTCGGCCCGGGTGGAGATGCCCAGCTTCCGGTAGACCCGGGCCAGGTTCGCCTCCACGGTCTTCGGGCTGATGAACAGCGCGTCGGCGATGGCCCGGTTCGTCTGCCCCCGGGCGGCGAGCCGGGCCACGCGCTCCTCGGTGGCGGTCAGCGCGGTCGACGCCGGGGTGCGCCGCCCGATCCGGGCCAGTTCCGCCTGTGCCCGCTCGGCGAACGCGACGGCCCCCAGCGCGGTGAACTCGGCGGCGGCCGTCTCCAGCGCCTCCCGGGCGTCCCGCCGCCGCCGCGCCCGCCGGTGCGCCCGGCCGGCGACCAGCAGGCAGCGGGCCCGGTCCAGGGGCAGCACGTCCGCCGGCACGGCGGCGCGAGCGGCGGCCAGCTCGGCCAGCGCCGGCGCCGGGTCCGCGCCGCCGGCGCTGTCCAGCAGCACCCGGCTGCGCGCCAGGCCGAGGGCGGTCCACGGTCGGGCCAGCCGCGCGTGCCGCTCGGCCAGCCGGGCGTACGCCCGCTCCGCAGTCGCCAGGTCACCCGCGCCGACGCACGCCTCGATCCAGTCCGGCTCGAAGCGCTGCGCCAGCGGCTCGGCGATGCCCGAGAGGTCCAGCTCGACGGCGAGCGCCCCGTACGCCGCCGCGGCCTCGCCCCACTCGCCGGCGGAGAGCGCGACCAGGCCGGCGAGCTGCCGGTGGATGCGCCGGCACCAGGCGTCGTCGAACTCGTCGGCCCGGCGCAGCCCCGCGGCGGCCACCGCGCCGGCCTCGGCGAGGCGCCCCCGGTGCGCGTCCAGCATCCCGGCCAGCCAGGTCTCGCCGACCAGTCCGGTGCCGAGCTGCTCGCCCAGGTCCCGCGCGGCGGCGATGTGCGTGCCCGCGGCGGCGAAGCGGCCGGCCAGCAGCTCCGCCTCGCCCAGGTGGGTGAGCGTCTCGTGCTGCCAGGGTTCGTCGCCGCGGGCCACGGCCCGGTCCAGCATCCGGTGCAGCCGGGACCGCGCCCGGTCGTGGTCGTCGACCGCCTTCCACCAGATGGCCGGGATCGCCCCGGCCAGGAAGGACGGTTCGCCGGCCTCCAGGGCCAGCGCCCGGTCGAGCAGGTCGGTCCGGGCCGGGCGGCCGGCGCGTACCTCGTGGAAGAAGAGCAGCAGCAGCGCGGCGGTGAGCAGCGGGCGGTGCTCGTCCCGGTCGGAGAGCCGGGCGATCGCCGCCTCGGCGTGCCGGCGGGCGGGCTCCGGCGTGTCGTGGAACAGGGTGAGGTGGGCGTGGATCCGCCCGGCCAGCCGGCCGTCGGGGTCGGCGGCGGCCAGCGCCCGCTCGGCCACGGAGACCGCGCCGGGCAGGTCGTCGACGCACCAGGCGACCAGGGCGCGCAGCAGCAGCGCCTCGGCGTGCGCCGGGCCGGTCAGCTCGGCGGCGGCGGCCTCGGCCGCCCGGCCGGCCGCCGCGTAGTCGCCGCTGTCGAGGCGGCACTGCACCGCGTCGAGGCGGCGGCGGTCCCGCTCGGCCGTCGCCTCCGGCGGGGTCAGCTCGGCGGCCCGGTCGTACCACTCGGCGGCGAGGGCGGGCGCGCCGCGCTGCCGGTGCCGCCCCGCGGCCGTGGCCAGGTCGGCGGCGACCCCGGAGTCCGGCGCGACGGCGCAGCGGGCGAGCTGCCGGGCGCGCTCCTCCGGATCGGACACCGCGTCGGCCAGCACGCCGTGCAGCCGGCGCCGCACCCCGGGCGGGATGCTCTCGCGCACCGCCGCCGCGTAGCGGGGGTGGACGAACTCGACCCGGTCCGGGCCGACGACGACCAGCCCGGCGTCCTCGGCCGCGTCGAGCGCCCCGGCCGGCACGCCGGCCGCCGACAGGTCCTTGGCGGTCGGCACGGTCAGCAGCGCGGCCAGGCGGACCGCGTCGCGGCCCGGGCCGGGCAGCGCGCGCAGGGTGTCGGCGAGCAGGTGGCGCAGCGAGGACGGCACGGGCAGGTCCTCGTCCGGGCCGGGCGGCCGGGGCAGCCGCAGCACCGCGCGGGCCAGCTCGATGGCGAGCAACGGGTTGCCGTCGGCGTCCCGGGCCAGCCGGGCGAGCAGCGGGCGGCTGAGCGTGCCGCCGAGCCGGGCCCGGACGATGCGGTGCAGCTCGACCGCCCCGAGCGGGGGCAGGCCGACCCGGGTGAGCGCGGGGCCGGTCGGGTCGTCGTCGAGACCCAGCGGGGCGGGGGACGGGCCGGTCTCCCCGGTGCGGCAGGCCACCAGCACGGCGGGCCGGCGGGGGAGGCGGCGCAGCGCGAACCGGAGGGCCCGCTCGCTGGGCGGGTCGAGCCAGGGCGCGTCGTCGACGGCGAGCAGGACCCGCGCGTCGCCCGCGGTCGCGGCGTCGAGCAGGGTACGGGTGGCCGCGCCCACGGCCCGCTCGTCGACCGCCTCGTCGTGGTCGCCGGTCAGCAGCACCACGTCGGCGGCGACCCGCTGCGGCGGGGGCAGGGCCGGCACCCGGTCGGCCAGCGGGCGCAGCACGTCGGCCAGCGCCGCGTACGGCAGGGCCGCCTCGGCCTCGGTCGGCGCGCTGGTCAGCACGGTCCAGCCGGCCCGCCGGGCGCGCTCCACCAGGGCCCGCCACAGCGTGGTCTTGCCGATGCCGCTGGCGCCTTCGAGGAGGGCCGGCGCCCCGCCGGCCAGGGCACGCCACACCCGCTCGACGACCGCGTCGCGGCCGACCAGGGAGGCGTCCATGGCGGGATCCTGGCACAGCGGCGCCACCCGGCCCAGCGCCGGCGCGGTTCACCGCGGGGCGTGTCCGCAGATCGGGACGCTCGGCACCACCTCCTCGTTGCGGTAGACGTCGCTGCTCCAGCTGGGCCCGGCGGTCGCCGCGACGGGTGGGATCGCCGGCGCGCGGGACGGCGTGAGGAGGCTGAGGACCTTGTTGATCACCTGGACGACCGGTTCCAGGATGCGGTAGCCGACGCCGAAGGTCGCCCGCACCCCGATCCCGACCCCACGGCACTGGGCGTACGCGGCGCCGAGGGCGGAACCCAGCGTGGCACCGTACGAGGTGGTCAGCTCGAAGTAGACGCCGGCGGTGAACAGGAAGGCGCTGATGCCGACCGTGAACCGGACGCCGTGACGGATCAGCAGGCCCATGACGCCGACGGGGACGCCGGTGAGCGAGTTGAGCAGGCTGCTGCGGCGCTGGAACGACTGGCTGACCCGCGGGCCGACGCGGCCGTCCGCCCAGCCGAAGCCGAGCTTGCCGGCCAGCGCGTACTCGCCGGAGCCCCGCACCGTGCCGCTGCGCGCGCCGAACGCGGTGGTCACCTCCAGGGTCTGGCTCACCGTGAACGAGAGCGGGATGCCGGCCGCGTGTCCGATGGGGAAGGAGATGTCGATCGGGACGGGGAACACCTTGCGGTGGTTGCGCCCGTCGGAGATGCCGCCCTCGAAGTCCACCTTGATCCCGAACCCGCCGCTGATCTCCAGTTCGGCGCGGGTCACCGTGCCGCCGCCGATGTCCAGGTGGAAGGAGGCGTCCGGCCGGGTGAAGGTGAGCGTCACGGTCCCGACCAGGCGCACGCCCCCGTCGTCGTACGCGAAGTGCGCGCCGACGCCGTCGGTGCAGCAGGTGGTGTAGAGCTGGTAGCCGTGCGCCTTCGCGGCGCCCCGGCCGCCGCGCTGCGGCGCCGGCTGCGTGCCCGGGGCGCTCGGCGCCAGCAGCGGGCGGCTGCGGCCGAGGGTGCGCCGCGGCGCCGGCGGCTCCTCGGCCCACGACGGCTCGCCGGCCGGGTAGACGACCGGGTCGTCGAGGGCCAGGTGGGGAGACGCGAAGGTGCCGTCCCGGACGACCTCGGTGATGTCCACCGGCCCGATGGTCACCAGCAGGTCCCCGCCGGACCCGGCCACGTCCAGCACCCGGCCCACGCCCCGCCCGGTGACGAACATGACCTTCCCGGGGGCGAGCCGGTCGGCGTTGCGGGCCGCGGCGTCCAGCCGCCAGGTGAGCCCGTCGGCGCTGACCGAACGCACCGACCGGCCGCCCCCGCCCACGATCACCACGTCGGGTTGCAGGGTGACCCCGGGGCCGGGCGCGGGCGCGGCCCCGTAGCGCAGCTCCGCCTCGCCACCCGGCCCGGCCGGGCCGCCGCCGGCCCGGAGGCTGCCGCACCCGGTCAGCGCGAGCAGCACCGCGACCGCGGCGGCGAGCAACCGGCGGGCGGGCACCGGCCGGCTCACATCCGCCCGGCGACGGTGCGGGCCAGGCTCCGCAGCGGCTCGCGGTTCTCCTGCGGGTCGTTGAGCCGCATGAGCCGCACCGCCACCCAGACCTCGCCCTTCCGGAGGAAGAACGCCTCCGCGGTGAGGTGCCCCTCGTCGGCCACCCCGGCCAGCGGCTGCGCCTCGTGCCCCAGCTCGCGCTCGATGTCGAGGTACTTCTTCGCGCCGTCGCCCACGTACACCTCGACCTGGGCGGTCGGGCCGGTCACCGGGGCGGTGTAGGTGCAGGACTCCCGCACCGGCACCGCGGCGTCCACGGCCGTCCCGGCCAGCCGCTGCGCGTCGGCCCGGGTCACCAGGGCGCAGGCGTCCGGCAGCGCGGCGGACGGGGCCGCCCCGGTCGCCTCGGGCGTGGGCTCCGCCGGCGCCACGGCGACCGGCGGGCCGGCGGCTGCCGGCGGGTCGTCGACGCCGCCGCAACCGGCGGGCAGCGCGAGAAGGGCCGCCGCGAGGGCGAGCGCCGGCAGGAGACGGGTACGCACCGGAAGCCCCCTCACGCCGGGATCGCGTCGAGCAGGCGGCGCAGCGTCTGCTCGTAGCGGGCCACGTCGGTGCCGAAGCTGCTCAGGGTCAGCGTGTACGCGCCCTTGTCGCTGATCAGCACCGCCTCACCGGTGACGTCCTTGGCGGCCAGGTACGACTGGTCGCCGCGGTCCAGGTCGACCACCCGCCCGTACCGCTTGCCGGCCTGCTCGTGCTGGTAGTCGAAGGTCGCCCGGCCGGCCGTCGCGGAGGCCGTGGTGACGGTGAGGCTGGCCACCCCCTTGCCGTCGCCGAACAGGCAGTTGCCCTCGTCCCGCATGGGCTGTCCGAGCAGGTCGGACACCTGGGCCGCGGTGAACGGGCACGGCGGCCGGACACTGCCCGCCGGGTCGGCGGCGTCGTCCCCGCCGGTGGTGTCGTCCCCGGCGCCGGCGTCCACGCCGGCCGGTCCGGCCGTCGGGGTGTCGCCCGCGTCGTCGCAGGCGGCCGGCCCGAGCAGGGCCAGCAGGAGCAGGGGCAGCAGCCCGAGCCGGGCGGCGCGGGCGGTGCGGGATCGGGTGCCGGTACGGGCCGGCGGAAGCGCGTGACGTGCCATGGGGTCGACGCTAGGGCGACGGTGACCGCCGGTAATCGGGTGTTTCCCTACGTCGTGACCCGCCGGCTGCCGCCAGCGCGGCGGATCGGCGGATAGGGTCGGGAACCGTGCGGACCAAGCAGGAGCTGGGGGCGGCGATCCGGGAGCGGCGGCGGGCGGCGCTGGTCGTCAACGCGCACTCCCGCCGGGGGCGCCGGCTCTACGAGACCGTCCACTCCCGACTGCGCGCGGCGGGCTTCACCCTGCTCGGCACGTACCCGGTGGACCGGCCCGGTGAGCTGGACCGGGTGCTCGCCGAGGCCGCCGACCTGGGGCCGGACCTGCTGGTCGCCGGTGGCGGCGACGGGACCATCGGCGCGGCCGCCCGGCTGCTCGCCCACCGCGACATGGCGCTGGGTCTCCTGCCGCTGGGCACCACCAACAACTTCGCCCGCACCGTCGGCGTCCCGCTCGACCTCGACGCCGCCGTCGGGCTGCTCACCGGCGGCAAGGTCATCGACGTCGACCTGGGGCTCATCGGCGACACCCGGTTCACCAACCACGTCGGGATCGGGCTGTCGGCCGACATCATGCTGACCGCGCCGCCCCGGCTGAAGCGGGTGGTCGGCCGGCTCGCGTACCCGCTGACCGCGCTGGGGCTGCTGGCCCGGCACCGGCCGCTGCGGGTCACCGTGCGCGCCGAGGGGCGGGAGCACGGCTTCGACACCCACCAGGTGTACGTGGCCAACGGCGGCTTCCACGCCGGCCGGCCGATCACCGCGGACGCCAACGCCGACGACCGGCTGCTGGTCGCGTACCCGGTGGGTGGGCCGACCCGGCGCGGGCTGCTGCGCGAGACGGCGCGCAACGCGGCGGCCGGGCACCGCCGCACCCTCGGCGACGAGCCGTTCCTGGCGGTCCGCCAGCTCTGGCTGGAGACCGACCGGCCGGCGCGGATCGAGGTCGACGGCGAGCCCTACGGCCAGACGCCGGTGCGCATCGGCCTCGACCCGAACGCGCTGCGCCTCATGGCCGCGGCGGACAGCCCGGACCGCTGAGCGCTCAGTCCCGGCGGTCCTCGTCCGGGGTCGGGATCTCCTGGTTCTGCTCCACCGCGTCGGCCGGCGTCACGTCGGCGCGCACCGCGTCGGGCAGGCCGGTGTCGTCGCTCGGCGGCGTCAGCACGCCCTGCTCGGCCAGGTCCGCCTCGGTCGCCTCCGGCACCGCGTCCGCGATCGTGTCCGGCGGGCCGACCACCGTCTCGTCCTGCCGCTGCTCCTGTGCGTCGGCCTCCGGTGGCCGGCGCAGCGGATCCTCGTCGCCGATGCTCATCGCGGTACCCCGCCCGTCACCGGCTGCGCTGCACGAACGGCGCGGTCTGGTCGGCCACCTCGCCGTACTCGGTGGGAAGCTGGGCGACCGCCTGCGCGTAGCCGGCCGGGTCCACGGCGTCGCGGAGCACGTCGAACACGGCGGTCACCCCGTCCTTCGCCCGGTCGACGTCGACGTCGGCGCGCTCGCTGACCCGCTCCACGAAGATGTCGAGCCCGAACCGTTCGCCGGTCTCGCTGCCGCCGAAGGCGTACGCCCGCAGCGCCTCGGGGAGCCGGTCGGCCAGGTCCCTGGCCTCCCCGCCGTCGATCCGTTCCGCCAGTGTGGTCAACGTGGCCCTCGTGACGGCCGTGGCCTGCTCCGACGACATGCCGCAGCGCTTCGCCACCGCGCCGATGAACTCGTCCTGGTCCACCTCGACGCCTCCCTCTCGGCTGGGAGAAGCCGTCTTCCCGCGCTCCGCCCCCGCAAACGGTCCGGCGGCCCCGGCGCGCCGGGGCCGCCATGGACCGTCAGCGGTAGACGTGCACCGGGGTGCCGACGCCGATGGTGGCCCAGAGCCGGTCCATCGCCGGGACGGGCACCCGGACGCAGCCGTGGCTGGCCGGGTGGGTGGGCACGGAGGTCGCGCCGTGCACCGCATAGCCCCGGTAGAAGTAGTTCGGCCGCCACAGCAGGCCGAGATCGCTCTGCCGCCAGCCGTTGATGCGCCGCTGCACCGTCCAGTTGCCGGTCGGCGTGGGGGTGCTGGCCTTGCCGCTGGAGGCGTCCAGGATGCGGACCACCACCCCGTTCCTGGCCAGGTAGACCACCTGGCGGGTGAGGTTGGCCTCCAGCGAGTAGCCGGGGTGGGTGTACTTCGGCTTCGGGACGACCGGACGGTCGAGCGCCGCCCAGGTGCGCGGCCCGACGATGCCGTCGCGGACCAGGCCGTTGAGCTTCTGGAAGGCGACGACCGCGTGGTGCGTGGACGGCCCGAAGATGCCGTCCACCCCGCCCACGTCGTAGTGCAGCGCGGTGAGCCGCTTCTGCAGTGTGGTGACCGCCGCGCCCCGGGAGCCCTGCCGCAGCATCGGCCGGCTGGCGGCGGCGAGCGTGACGGCCGGGGCGGGGGCGGCCGAGGCGGCCGAGGCGTGGGCCGGGGCCGCCGGGGCGGCAGCGGCCGGACCGGCCACGCCGGCCAGGCCGGCGGCGACCAGGAGGGCCGTCCCCAACGCGGCGGGATGGCGGTGGCGCCTGGTGTGTGACGAGACGGGAATCATCGTCCCTCCCTTCCGAAAGTCCTACCCGGAAGGTAGTTCGCGGAAGAGGAAAAGTCTGCGCGTTCGTCCGGTTTCTGCCCGGTCAGGCGACCCGGGGTGCCGGCTGGGTCGGCAGGGCCACGCGCCGGGCCGTACCCGAGATGTCGCCCGTGCGCTCGACGGACGGCTCCGGGACCGGGGCCGTGCCCTCGACGGCGGCCGTTCCCGGCCCGGCCGGGTCGCTCCCGTCGCCGGCGCCGCGAACGGCGGTGAGCAGCGCGACCAGCCGGTCCACGTCGGCGGCGGGCATCCGGAACGAGCCGCGGCACACCGTGCCGCTCCACAGCGACAGCACCACGGCGCCCCGGTCCGCGTGGTAGCTGACCCGCAGCGTCCGGTCCTCGCCGCGCAGGTCGGTGAACAGGTCCCCGAAACCGGGCATCGGTAGCACCTCTCCCATCCACCCAGGATGCCCTTCCGCCGCATCCGGCGGAAGGGCTCGCCGTGCCGGGCCCCGGGGGCGGGGGTAGCGTGCACCGCGGAACGCGCAGCGCAGGGAGGTCCGGAGAGTGCAGACGACGACTGTGGACGTGCCGACCGGCGACGGGGTGGCGGACGCCCTTCTCGCCCGACCCGACGGGGACGGACCCTTCCCGGCGGTGCTGGTCTTCATGGACGCGTTCGGGCTCCGGCCGAGGATGGCCGAGATGGCCGGGACGATCGCCGCGCGCGGGTACGTCGTGCTGGTGCCGAACCTGTTCCACCGCTTCGGCCGCGCCCCGCTGGTCGACCTCTCCGGCCTGCACGACGAGAACCGGCGCGGCGAGCTGTTCGAGAAGATCTCCCCGATGATCGGCGCGTTGACCCCGGACGTCATCGCCCGGGACACCTCCGCCTACCTGGACTTCCTCGCCGCGCAGCCCGGCGTCGCGCCCGGCGCCGCGGCCCTCACCGGCTACTGCATGGGCGGCACCAACGCCCTGCGGGCCGCCGAGGCGCACCCGGACCGGATCGCCGCGGTCGCCGCCTTCCACGCCGGGCGTGTGGTGACCGACGCCCCGGACAGCCCGCACCTGGGTGTCGGCGCGGTGACCGGCGAGCTGTACTTCGGCCACGCCGACCAGGACCCGTCGATGACCGCCGAGCAGATCGCCACCCTGGAGAAGGCCCTGGACGCGGCCGGCGTCACCTACCGTTCGGAGGTCTACGCCGGGGCCCGCCACGGCTACACCCAGTCCGACACCCCGATGTACGACGAGGCGGCCACCGAGCGGCACTGGGCCGCCCTGTTCGACCTGCTCGACCGGACCTTCCGGCGCTGATCGGAGCCCCTGCCCTCCGCAACCGGACGATTCGCCCGCGCCGCGCCGGGTAACCGCCGCCATGGCCGACGAGCGCCCCGACACCGTCCGCTCGCCTCTCGACCAGGCCGCCGAGCGAGCCGGGCGGAAGCTGGCCCACGTCCGCGCCGAGGGCCGCGCGGCGGGCCGGCTGCGGCTGCGGCTGCTGGAGGTGACGGTCGTGATCGCCGTCCAGGCCGGGCTGGCCGCGGCGCTCGCCGCGCTGCTCGCCCAGCGCCTGCTCGGGCCCGGCGCGCACGTCTTCGCACCGGCCGCCGCCGTCGGCACCATTGCCACCGCCATCGGCCAGCGGGCCCGGCGCACCTTCGAGCTGCTGGTCGGGGTGGGGCTCGGCATCGTGGTCGGCGACGTGCTGCGCGACCTGCTCGGCTCCGGGTCCTGGCAGACCGGCCTGGTGGTGACCCTGGCCATCGCGACCGCGCTGCTGGTCGCCGGGCGCGGGGGTGCCCTGGTCGGCCAGGCCGGCGGTACGGCCGTGCTGATCGCCACCCTCGCCCCCGTCGAACCAGGCCTGGAGCTACCCCGGATCTTCGACGCGCTGGTCGGCGGGGTGGTCGGCCTCGGCGTGGTGGCGCTGCTGCTGCCGGTCAACCCGCTGCGGGTCCTGGACCGGGCGACCGAGCCGATCGTCACCGCGCTCACCACGGAACTCGACGCCGTCGCCCGGGCGCTGACCACCCGGGACGCCGACGCGGCCACCCGCTCGCTGGAGCGGATGCGGGGGCTCGACGCCGACGTGGGGCGGCTCAACGACGCGCTCAGCGGGGCCGAGGAGGTGGTCACCCTGGCGCCGGTCCGCTGGCGCCGGCGCGCCCGGTTCCACCGGTAGGCGGCCGCCGCGCAACACCTGGAGCGGGTGATCCTGTACGCCCGCTCGGTGGCCCGCCGCTCCGCCACGGCCCTGCAGTACGGCGAGCCGATCCCGCCCACCCTGGCCGACGCCGTGACCCGCCTCGGCGAGGCCGTCCGCACGATGCGCCGCGAGTGCCGGGACGGCGAGGACCTGACCGGCACCCGCCGGCTGGTCCGGGAGAGCGCCGAGCTGGCCGGCCGGGCCTGGGCGCAGGGGGTCCGCTCCTTCGGCGACGGCGTGGTCACCGACCTGCGCACGGCCGACAGCGAGCTGCTGCGGGCCACCGGGTGCGGCCCGGACGACGCCAACCGGATGGTGCGCACGGCGGCCGGCGCGGGCGAGGCGGAAACGCGCCCTCCGCCGCGGGCACACCTGTCCCGGGCGGTTCCGCACACCCCGCGGGCGCGGCGGCGGACCCGGATGGCCCGGCGCAGGCGGGCCCGCCCCGACCCGTTCCGCCCGCCGACGCGCACACCCCGCCCGAGCTGAACCTCCCGGTGGCCGCCGGCGAACCGGAGCCACGGGCCGGGAACTGGCCCCTCCCGCGGCCGCGCCCGCTGGCTAGCGTCGGCCCATGAGCATCGACCGCGCAGAGCTGTCCCGGCGGTTCGCCGCCCTGACCACCGCCCACGTGGCCGACGCCTGCCTGCGGGCCGCCGTCCCGGTGCGCTGCGCCCCGGCCGGCGTCCGTCCCGTGCTGGCCGGCGGCCGGCTGGCCGGCCGGGTGCTGCCGGCCCGGCACGTCGGCAGCGTCGACATCTTCCTCGAGGCGATCGACCGGGCGGCCCCCGGCGACGTCCTGGTGGTCGACAACGACGGGCGCACCGACGAGGCGTGCGTCGGCGACCTCGTGGTGCTGGAGGCGCAGGCCGCCGGCCTCTCCGGCCTGGTGGTCTGGGGCCTGCACCGGGACACCGGCGACATCCGGGCGGTCGGGCTGCCGGTGTTCAGCCTGGGCGCCACCCCCACCGGGCCGCAGCGGCTGGACCCGCGGCCGGTCGAGGCGCTGGCGTCGGCGCGGGTCGGGCCGTGGACGGTCGACCCGGGCGACGTGGCCCTGGCCGACGAGGACGGGGTGCTGTTCGTGCCGGCCGCCCGGGCCGGCGAGGTGTTCGACCTGGCCGAGTCCATCCGGGACACCGAGCGGCGGCAGGCCGACCGGATCCGGGCCGGTGAGCCGCTACGCGCGCAGGTCGGGTTCGGGGCGTACCTGGCGGGCCGGGTGGAGAACCCGGCGCTGACCTTCCGGGAGCACCTGCGCGCCGTGGGCGGCGCCATCGAGGAGTGAGCGCGGCCGGCGCTCAGGCGCCGCGGGTCCACAGCGCCAGACGCACCCGGTTGGGGCTGTCCGTCTTGGTCATGAGGCTGGTGATGTGGGTCTTGACCGTGGTGACGCCGATGTGCAGCCGGTCGGCGATCTCGGTGTTGGACAGGCCCTCGGCCACCAGGTCCAGCACGTCCCGCTCGCGGGCGGTCAGGCCGTGCACCGGTCGGGGCGCCTCGGCGCGCGCGTGCACCGCCCGCTGGACCAGCCGCCGCAGGACCTCCGGGCTGAACGGGCTGTCCCCGGCCGCCGCCCGGCGCACGCCGTCGAGCAGGTCGGCGGGGGGCGCGTCCTTGAGCAGGAAGCCGCAGGCGCCGGCGGTCAGCGCGGGATAGAGGTGGTCGTCGTCGCCGAACGTGGTGAGCACCAGCACCCGGGTGGCGGGGCGCTCGGCGAGGATCCGGCTGGTCGCCGTGATGCCGTCGACGCCGGGCATCCGCAGGTCCATCACCACCACGTCGGGCAGCAGCCGCGCGGCGAGGGTGACCGCCTCGCGGCCGTTGTCGGCCTCGCCGACCACCTCCAGGTCGGGCTGGGCGTCGCAGAGCATGCGCAGGCCGGCGCGGATGAGGTGCTGGTCGTCGACCAGCAGGACGCGGATCACGCCGGCTCCGGCGCGTGCGGCCCGGCGGGCCGTGGGCGGGGCGCCGCCGGATCCGGGGGGCGGGCCGGGGAGCGGGGCGGCCCCTCCGCTGCGGGTGCCCCGGCCGGCAGCACGGTGCGGACCCGCCAGCCGGCGCCGGTGGGGCCGGCTTCCAGCCGCCCGCCGAGCACCTCGACCCGTTCCCGCATCCCGATGAGGCCGTGGCCGCCGCCGGCCGGCGCCGCCGCGGGCGCCGGCCCCCGCCCGTCGTCGGACACCTCCCAGTGGACGGCTCCGTCGACCACCGCCACGGTGAGCCGGGCCCGCGCGGCCGTGCCGGCGTGTTTGGCCACGTTGGTCAGTGCCTCCTGGGTCAGGCGCAGGACCGCCTGGCCCCGCACGGCGTCCAGTGCCCCGACCGCCGGGTCGACGTCGGCCTCCACGGTGACGCCCGCCTGGCGGGCCCGGTCCACCGCCGCGTCCAGCGCCGCCGGGACCGCTGACGGCTCGATCGCGGTCAGCGCGGCGTCGCGTACCCCGTCGGGGTCGCGCAGGACCGCCACCAGGCGGCGCAGGTCGTTCAACGCCGCCGACCCGGTGCCGTGCACGTCGTCGAACACCTCGCCCACCCGCGGGTCCAGGTCCGGCAGCACGTGCCGGGCCACGCCCACCCGCAGCACCATCGACGCGACGTGGTGCGCCACCACGTCGTGCAGTTCCCGGGCGATGGCGCTGCGCTCGTCGGCGCGGGCGGCCCGGCTCTCCGACTCCCGCCGCCGTTGCTCGGCGGCGGCCCGCTCCTCGGCCTGCCGGGCCAGCTCCCGGGTGGTGCGGATGACCAGGCCGAGCAGCAGCGGCATGCCGACCTCGACGGTCAGCCCGAAGACGCCGGACAGCAGCCGAGGCACCGGGTCACCGATCGAGTCGGTCAGGTCGACGGCGACCAGCAGCCCGGCGGCCAGCCAGATGGTGCGGGACCGCTCGGCCCGCATGGTCAGCTCCAGCAGCGCCCAGCTGGCGCCAACCTGGTTGATCGTCGTGTCGTCGACCAGCGCGAACGCGACCGCCAGCAGCACAGCCTGCGCCACGAGGTTCACCAGCGGCCGGCGGTGGAACAGCAGTGCGGCGGCGAACGCGACCAACGCCAGCGCCCACTGCGTGGTCGTCGGCGCGTGGTGTCCCTGCGCGCCGAACACCAGGTAGCCGAGGCCGCTGAGGTCCAGCAGCAGCATCCGCGCGAGGGTGTCCCTCGCGTCGAAGAGGCGACCCACCCAGCCCACGACGCCAGCCTAGGCGGTGCGGCCGGCGACCGGGGTGACGGCCGGCCGGCCCCGGCCGGGAGGCGGGGTCCCGGCCGGCCGGCGCCATCCGGCGCGCAGTCCCAGGTGGACGGCCAGGCCGAGCGGTCCGAGCAGGATGGTCAGGACCAGCACCGGCGCCATGAGCAGCGCCGGCATGCCGCGCTCCCGGCCGTCCCGCCACATCCAGCGGCCGACGAACAGGTCGAACCCGATCATGTGGGCCCAGGCCGCCGCCGCGCCGTCCACGGTGCCCATCAGGTCCCGGACGCCGGCCAGGGTCGGTGCGGTGACCACCGGCAGCACCCGGCCGAGTGCCGGGAGGACCAGGATCGCGTAGATCAGCAGGACGGGAAGCACGATCAGCGGCGAGCCGACGATCCGGGCCGTCCACGACCAGCGCGGGGCCAGGATCATCAGCGCCCAGAACGGCGCGGCGACCGCGAACGTCAGGGTGAACAGCGTCCCGGTCACGCGGCCACCACCACGTCTGGGCGGCGCTGCCCGCGGACCAGGACCGCACCGGCGGCGGTCGCCGTCACGGCCACCAGGGCCGCCGCGACGGCCAGGGTGAGCGCGTCCGGGCGCAGCAGGGGCTGACCGCGCAGCGCCTGCCAGGTGAGCAGCAGCGTGGCCGCGCCGTACGCCGCGCCGGCGACGAGCACCAGGCGGGCCCGGGTCGGCTCGTCCAGCCGGGTGGCCAGGAAGCGGTTGAGCAGCAGGGCCAGCAGCGGCAGCGCCTGGAGGGCGTGCAGCCCGACGAAGTGCCCGATCCGCAGGTCACCGCCGGTGGTGCTCCAGCCGACCAGCGGCAGCCCAGGCCCGCCGTCGGCCACGCCGACGCTGTGCGCCCCGCTGATCTCCTCGGCCGTGGAATCGGGCGTGCGGGTCACCATCGGGACGGCGACCAGCATGCCGAGCAGGGACAGGCCGAGGCCCAGCCGGACGGCGTAGCCGGCGACCCGGTCCGCCGCGCGTCCGATCAGCGCCACGATCCCGATCACCAACTGGGCGACGAAGAGCACCATGATCGCCGCGCCCATGGCCGAGAACAGCGCCCCGTTCAGCGGGGAGGTGCCGTTGAAGTGGCTGGTGGTGCCGCGCAGCACCTGCGTGACGATGATCGCCATCTCCACCACAGCCATCGCGACGATGAGGGTGGCCGCCCACTCGGCGAGCCGGCTGCGGCGCGGCAGCAGGGTGAGCATCCAGGCGAGGGTGGCGCCGTAGAGCACGAACGAGACGGCGAACTTCAGCGGCTTGAGCCAGATCGGCGCGCCGGTGAGCACCCGCGGGTCGGCCAGGACGCCGACGGCCGCGACGACGGTGAGCCCCGCCATCGCCGCGACGAAGAGCATGAGGGGGCGGTGCCAGCGGGCCGCCCGGTTCAGCACGGTAGTCATGCCTGTAGATGCTCGTGGGCCGGCGATCCGGTCGCGCCCGACCGGAGGCCCCGATGCCGGCCACAGGTCGGAGGCGCCGCCTCCTACCGAGGGAGGAGGCGGCGCGCGAACAGGCGCACCTGTCCGTCGGCGTTGCGGACGGCGAAGGTGTCGGCCCTCCGCGCGCTCACGTGGCGTCGGCGGGCAGGTGCTGGACGAGTTGGACCGGGTTGCCGTCCGGGTCGGCCGTCCAGGCGATGAGCAGCCGGTCCAGCCAGACGTGCGGGGCGGCGAGCGCCGGCGCGCCCGCGGCGGTCAGCGTCGCGTACGCGGCCGCGGTGTCGTCGGTCCAGAGGATCACGGCGGCCCGCTGCCCGCTCGGCACCGGGTCGAGCCCGTGGTCGTCGCGGGTGGACGCCACCGAGGCGATGCCGATCCGGTAGCCGTCCAGCATCAGGTCGACGTGGATCGGGGTGCCCTCGGCGGGCACCCGGAAGGTCTCGGTGAAGCCCAGCCCGGCGTAGAAGGCGGCGGCCCGGGGCACGTCCTCGCTGAACAGGATCACCTGCGGGGTGCGGAACATGGACATCGGTGGACCGTACCGTCAGTCGGGCAGCATGGGCATCTCGAAACCGGGCTCGCGGCCGAGCAGCACCCCGCGGGTCAGCGCGCGGGACCCGAACCGGTCCCGCACCGCGTCGACGGCGGCGTCCAGCGCCGGCCCCGGGTCGCGGGTGAACGGCAGGGTGAGCTGCACGTGCCCGTCGTCCAGGTTGCCGACGGCGACGCCGATGAGGGTGACGCCCCGGGTCTCGATCTCCGGCAGCGCGGCCCGGAGCAGCGACCGGGCGGTGGCCCGCAGCGGCCCGGTCTGCGCGGTCGGCTTGTCCAGCGTGTGCGCGCGGGTGGCCCGGGTGTAGTCGGCGAACCGCAGCCGCAGGGTGACCGTGCGGCCGGTGCGGCGGGCCGCCCGCAGCCGGCCGGTGACCCGGTCGACCAGCCCGGCCAGCACGGCGTCCAGTTCGGCGGGGGAGTGCGGCTCCCGGCCCAGCGCGTGCTGCGCGCCCATCGAGGAGCGCCGTCGGCCGACCTGCACGGCGCGCGGGTCGCGGTTGTGGGCGAGGGCGTGCAGGTGCCGGCCGGCGCCCGCGCCGAGCAGCGACACCAGGGTCGCCTCGTCGAGGCGGGCCACCTGCCCGACGGTGCGCAGGCCCCGCTCGCGCAGCTTCGCGGCGGTGACCGGGCCGACGCCCCAGAGCCGCTCCACCGGCAGCGGGTGCAGGAAGGCCAGCTCGCCCTCGGGGGCGACGACCAGCAGCCCGTCCGGCTTGGCCACCCCGCTGGCCACCTTGGCGAGGAACTTGGTGCGGGCCACTCCGACGGTGATCGGCAGGCCGACCTCCCGGCGTACCTCCCGGCGCAGCTCGGCGGCGATCCCGGCGGGCGGGCCGACCAGCCGGCGCAGCCCGCCCACGTCGAGGAACGCCTCGTCGATGCTGAGCCCCTCGACCAGCGGGGTGGTGCGCCGGAAGACCTCGAACACCGCCCGGCTGGCCGCCGTGTAGGCCGCCATCCGGGGCGGCACCACGACGGCGTCGGGGCAGAGCCGCCGGGCCTGCCGGCCGCCCATCGCGCTGCGCACCCCGCGCGCCTTGGCCTCGTAGCTGGCGGCGAGGACCACGCCGCCGCCGACGATCACCGGCCGGCCGCGCAGCCGGGGGTCGTCACGCTGCTCGACGGAGGCGTAGAACGCGTCCAGGTCGGCGTGCAGGATGGTGGCCTCGCTCG
The DNA here is from genome assembly GCF_040607315.1 of Micromonospora sp. NPDC005305. Taxonomy (NCBI): domain Bacteria; kingdom Bacillati; phylum Actinomycetota; class Actinomycetes; order Micromonosporales; family Micromonosporaceae; genus Micromonospora; species Micromonospora sp. NPDC005305. Next base: position 162,603 of record NZ_JBEXGL010000005.1, read on the forward strand.
ACACGGCACCATATTCGCACGGATGTTCGAACGGCGGGCCGGTCAGGGCATGCTGATCGCCAGTTTGCCCAGGGCGCCGCTGAACTCCGTCAGGGCCCGGGGCGCCTCGTCCAGCTCGTAGCGGCGCGCCACCGGCACCCGGACGCGACCGGCCAGCACGTCGTCGGCGATCCGGTCGAGCGTCCTCCGCTCCGGGTTGCCGAGGATCGAGACGGCCGCCGGGTGCTGGTCGGGGCCGAAGCCGACGGTGGAGGCCAGCCGCCCGTCCGCGGCGAGCAGCCCCGCCAGCGGCGCGCCCTCGCCGGCCAGATGCACCACCGCCGAGACGCCGTCCGGGGCGAGGGCACGCACCTGCCCGGTCAGGTCGCCGGTGTAGTCGACCACCTCGGCGGCGCCCAGGTCCCGGACGAAGTCGGTGGCCGGCCCGGGGCGGGCCGTGGCGACGACGCGGGCGCCGGCCAGCCGGGCGTACTGCACGGCCAGTGCGCCCACGCCGCCGGTCGCCCCGGCCACCAGCACGGTGTCGCCGGGCCGGACGGCCAGCGCGTCGAGCGTGTCGAGGGCGGTGGCGCCGGCCAGCCCGAGCACGCCCGCCGTGGAGAGCTCGATGCCGTCGGGTACGCGGGCGATTCCGTCCGGACCGCCGGCCGTCACGTACTCGGCCCACGTGCCGTCGCCCAGGTAGGGGCGCATGAGCACCCCGAACACCGGGTCGCCGACCCGAAAGTCGCTGGTGCCCCCGATCGCCTCGACCTCGCCGGCGAAGTCCTTGCCGAGCACCACCGGGTACCGGTAGTCCATGGCCCCGCGCAGCGCCCCGTCCGCCGCCTTGCGGTCGAAGCCGTTGACCGAGGACGCCCGCACCCGCACCAGCACCTCGTCCGGGCCGGGACTGGGCCGCGCCAGGTCGTCCCGGGCGGTCGGCGCCGCCCCGTCCCGGTCGAGAGTGATCGCCTGCATCCGCTCGCCCCTCCTCCGGCGCCCGGCGGCGCCCGTCGGCCGCCCGGCCGGGGCGGGTTCCCCGGCGCGACGGCGGCTACACCCGGCCCGCGCGGCGGGTCAGGCGCCGCGGGCGCGGGGCCGGCGGGACAGCGAACTCGGCGCGTTCACGCCGGCCTCGTCACTCACGCTCATCCCCAGCCGCTCGACCAGTTCGCCGCCCAGCCAGCCGGTGAACCCGGCCAGCACGATGCCGGCGAAGCTGCAGACCAGCGCACCGGCGTTCGGTTCCCAGTTCTCCGCGCCCCGGCGCAGCAGCCAGCTCACCGCGAACAGCACCAGCACGACCACGTTGCCGAGGCCGTGCGTCGCGCCGACCCGCTTGGCGCGGGTGCCGGCCGGGATGGCCCGCCAGTCGATCAGGCCGAACACCGCCGCGACCAGGCCGCCGATCACGCCGGCGGCGATGGTGTACGCGGCGGAGACCTGGAAGCCCGTCCGGTCGGTGATCAGGTACAGGATGTCGAAGATCACCGAGGTGGCGAGCAGTCCGAGCGGAAACACGATCAGGATGGGGTGGATTGCATGCCCCATCGACTTCGCGCGACTCTCCATGCCGGTCCTTCCTTCTCGCCCCCAGGCGCGCCCGGTTTCCCCGCCCGGCGCGGACTACACCTCCCGCCGGGCGAGGGTGATCGCCTGCCGGGGCGGGCGGCGGATCACGGCGAGCCGGTCGCCCCGCACCCGCACCGAGGTACGCCCGCCGCGCCGCCGCCGCACCGTCAGGTCGACCGTCGCGCCGCCCACCCGTACGCCCTCCAGCCGCAGGTCGGGCAGCCACTCGGGCAGGTGCGGGTCGACGAGGACCGCGCGCAGCGGCGCGGCCGGGCGCAGCGCCAGCAGGGCCTGGACCAGGGCGACCACGGCACTGGCCGACCAGGCCTGCGGGGAGCACGAGTTCGGGTAGACGCCCGGGTGCGGGTGGGCCGCGTCCCGGGGCAGGCCGCTGAGCACCTCCGGCAGCCGGTGCTCGGCGAAGAGCGCCGCGGCGCCGAACATGCCCTCGGCCAGCCGGTGCAGGTGCGGCCAGCAGCCGTACCGGGCCAGCCCCACACCGATGGTGCCCGCCTCCACCGGCCAGACGCTGCCCCGGTGGTAGCTGAACGGGTTGTAGGCCGGGTGCTCCGCCGACAGGGTCCGCACCCCCCAGCCGCTGAACATGTCCGGGGCCAGCAGCCGGTCGGCCACCCGCTCCGCGACCCGGGTGGGCACGATGCCCGTGGCGAGCAGGTGACCGTCGTTGGAGTTGGTCGAGCGGACCGGCCCCTTGTCCGGCGCCAGCGCCATCGCGTAGCAGCCCCGGTCGGGCAGCCAGTACGCCCGGTGGAACCGCCGGCGCAGCGCCCGGGCCCGGGCCAGCAGGGCGGCGCCCCGGGCCGGGTGCCCGGTGACGGTGAACACGACGGCGGCGTGCCGGAGGGCGGCGTACCAGTAGCCCTGCAGCTCGCTGCTGGCAATGGGGTTCGGCACCACCTCGCCCCGCTCGTCGACGATCGCCGTATCGGAGTCCTTCCAGCCCTGGTTCTTCAGCCCGCCGGGGGAGCGGCAGTGGTAGTCGAGGAAGCCGTCGCCGTCCGGGTCGCCGTACCGGTCGATCCACTCCAGCGCCCGGCCCGCCGTGGGCAGCAGCTCCCGCACCGTGTCCAGGTCGCCGGTCCAGGCCAGGTACTGGCCGAGGAACACCAGGAAGTCCGGCGCCGTGGACCAGTCGCCGTAGTAGCCGGTGAAGGGGTTCAGCCCGAGCAGGGAGACCGGCCCCTGCCGGGCCTCGTGCAGCGGCTTGCCGGGTTCCTCGTCCCGCCAGTCGTCCAGCCGCCGGCCCAGGTGCGCGGCGTTGAGCCGGAGGCTGTCGGCCAGCATGGTGGGGCCGGCCAGCAGCGCCTGCCAGGAGGCGGTCATCGTGTCCCGGCCGAAGATCTCCTGGTAGATGGGGAGACCGGCGATCGGCGCCGTCGGGCCGGCCGGCTCGCCGAGCGGCAGCACGGCCAGGTCGCGCACGGCGCACCGCCAGGCCGCGGTGACGTCGAAGTTGCTGCTGGACAGCCGGGCCAGCTCGGCGTCCAGCCGCGCCCGGGCGCGGGCGGCCGGGTCGTCAGGCTCGGTGAAGGTGGCCGGGGGCGCGGGCAGCCGGGTCCCGTCGAAGACCGGCTCGACGAGCAGGTCGGCGCCGGCGCTGCCGCCCGCCGGCACGGCCAGCTCGACGGTGAACCCGCCGTCGGCGTACGCCACCGGGGCGTCGGCGCGCAGCCGGACCGCCACCGCCCGGTCCAGGCCCTCGTGCCGGTAGGTGAGGAGCAGCTCGGCCGGGTCCGGGTCCCACCCGGCCGCCACCTCGGCTACCTGGAGCCGGCGGCCCGCCTCGGCCTCGCTGGTGTCGGCGAAGTCCGCCTCGACCGTCACCCCGAGCCGGAACCGCAGCGGCCGGGCGGCGTAGCTGACCACGGTGAACCGGCTGCGCAGCCCGGGGCCGACGAACCGCTCGACGGTCAGGTACGCGGCCCGCGACGGCAGCACCTCCCCGTCGCCCAGCTCGGCGTAGGAGAGCTGGGCGTGCCCCCGCACGTTGGCGGTGGCGAACGGCACCGGCTCCCGGCCGTCCACGGTGATCCGCTCCCGGCTGAGCACGCGGGTGTTGCGGGCGAAGAAGCCCTGCGGGTCCGCCCCGGCGATCCGGCCGCGGACGTCGGTGACCAGGGTGCTCCACCCGCTCGCCACGTAGAGCAGGTCGGGCCGGACGCGCAGGTTGCGGACCCAGGTCATCCGACCGCCGTTACCCGTTCGCGCCCCCGCTACGCCCTTCGGGTCAGGGCGCGGTGCGGGCGCGGTCGCGGACCAGCAGCTCGACGGCCACCGCGATGGCCACCGCCTCCACGGCCAGCAGGGTGAGCAGGATGAGCAGCTGGGTGGCTCCGGCGCGGACCGGCCCGGCGCCGCCGAGCAGCACCCCGACGAACGCGCCGGGCAGGGTGACCAGCCCGACCGTGCGGGTCTGGTCGAGCGCCGGGACGAGGGCCTGCCCGGCGGCCGGGCGGCAGATCTCCAGCGCGGCGTCGCGGGGGAGAAGCCCCAGGGCCAGGCCGGCCTCGTACTCGCCGTGCCGGGTGCGCAGCTCGTCGAGCGTGCGCCGGCCCGCCAGGCTGGTGGCGGTCATGGCCCCGCCGATCAGGATGCCGGCGGTGGGCAGCACCACCAGCGGGGTCGCCGGCAGGGCCCGGCTCGCCAGGAGCACGGCCAGGCTGGGCACCACCCCGGCCGCGATGGCCAGCGGCGCGACCCGGGCCGGCCCGTCGGCGCCGATCCGCCGTCGTGCGGTGAAGGCCGCGACGACGTACATGAGCAGCACGAACGCGGCAGTGCTCCACCAGGCGCGGAGCACCGCGACGATGACCACCGAGACGGCGCCGAGCTGGACGGTGGCCCGGGCCGCCGCGGTGAGCACGGTCCGGGCCCGGCCGAGCCCGGTGAGCCGCAGCACGGCGGCGCCGGCCAGGGTGAGCGCGGTGAGCGCGACGACCAGAGCCGGGCCGATCGGTACGGTGCCGCCGCTCATCCCATGATCGTATGCCGGTGGCCGGCCGGCGGGTGCGCGTCCCGCCGGCCGGCCGCCCGGTGTCACCGGCCGTAGACCTCGAACTCGTAGAGGGAGAAGCCGTACGAGGTGGCCCGCTTGACCCCGTACACCCGCACGTAGCGGGCGGTGACCGGGGCGAGGGTCACGTTGTCCGTCCCGCCGTTGCCGGCGGTGGTGCTGAACACCGGCTGCCAGGTGCCGCCGTCCGCGGACACCTCGATCCGGTACGCGCTGCCGTAGGCCGCCTCCCAGCGCAGCACCACCCGGCCCACGGTGCGGGCCGAGCCCAGGTCGACCCGGATCCACTGGTTGTCGGTGTAGCTGCTGGCCCAGCGGCTGCCCAGGCTGCCGTCGACCGCCTTGTCCGGGGTGTGGCTGGTGAGGAACTGGGTGCTCGACGCGGTCGCGGCGCGCCCCTGGGCCAGGTTGGTGACGTCGTCGCCGCGGCGCGCCGGGAACGAGACGACCTGCTGGTAGGTGGGGCGGTTCTGCCAGGCGATCACCGGGTGGGTGATGCCGCCGAGTCCGGACTGCGCGATGGCGTCGGCGCACCACTGGTCGCCCGCCCCGCACGACTTGTCGCCCGGGTAGACCGTGGCGGCCGGCACGGCGGCGGCCTGCGCGAGGGTGTCGAGCAGGCTCTGCCGGCAGGCCCCGAGGTTGCCGTTGCCGCAGTACGGCCGGCCCAGCCCGCCGGCCACCGGGTCCCCGAGCACGGTGCGGATGTCCTTGTCGACGTAACCCCACCAGCCGTACTGGAAGGAGGAGCCCTTGTGCGGCTGCCCTTGCAGCGCCCACACGGCGCTGCCGTCGCGGCCGCCGTTCTGGCCGCCCGACGGCGCCTCGTTGACCTCGATGGCGTCGACCAGCGCGGCGTAGAGGTCGGGGCCGAGGCCGGGCCGGAACTCCGCGGCGGCCAGCAGCGGCCACCAGGCGTCGAAGATCCGGATGGCGTCGGCGTGCTGGTAGACCTTCGAGCCGGCGGCGGTCTCCACCCGGCGGGCGCCGGCCTGCTGCCAGGCCCGCAGCTTGCTCACCGCGTCGGCCAGCGCCGGGTCGGTGACCGGCGCGCTGCCGAGCACCCGGAGCAGGTCACCGAGGACCTGCTGGCCCCGCAGGTCGGTGACCGCGGCGTCGGCCATGATCCGCACGACGTCGGCCCGGCCCAGCTTGCGCTGCGCGATCGCGGCGCGCACCGGTCCGTCCAGGAGCTGGGCCCGGTGCACCGCCCCGAAGCTGAAGTTGCCGTCGGCGGCGCCGAAGTCCCGGGCCTGCTTGTTGTTCCAGCTGACGTAGTAGTCCTGGTTCACCGACTGCGGATGGGCGGCGGCCGGCGTGTAGGTGGCGGTGTTGGTGTCCGCGTTCCAGCCGACCCACTCATGAGCCGCCTCGGCGCGGGTGGGCAGGTTGGGGTCGGCCGTCGACGGCCGGACCGGGTTGGATCCGGAGTTGAAGTAGGCCGCCTCGGTCGAGTTGACGTAGAACCAGTTGAACGCGTAGCCGACGTTCGCGGCGGACTGCTGGAACGCGGCCGCCGAGCCCATCGCGGCCGGGTCGTTGTACGCCTGGAAGCCGATCGCCGAGTCGGCCTCGTGCCGGTAGGTCGAGCGCAGCTTGGTGAAGGCGGTGGGCTGCCCGTTCACCAGCCCCCGGTAGGCGACCAGCCCGTACCTCGTGCGCAGCGCGCGCAGGGTGTAGGAGCCGGCGGGGGTGGAGTCGGCCAGCGTGGGCGACCAGGAGTTGCGGTGTTCGATGATCTCCATGGCCACGCACTGCCCGTGCCACAGGTAGCGGGTCGACGCGAGCGTCGGGGCGCTGCCGTCGGTGGTGCACAGTGGCACCGCGTACGTGTCGGTGAGGTCCTGGCTGGCGGAGGTGGCGCTCCACGCGTAGTCCTGGCCCCGGCCGAGCAGCACGTACAGGTTCAGCCCGGCGAAGGCGGCGCCGCGGGCGCTGACCCCCGGCCCCTGAAGTTCCTGGAGCATGAGCAGTTGCGGCGCGAAGTAGCCGGTCTGCGGGCCGAACACGGCGACCGGGTTGCCGGTGGTGGTGTGCCGGCCGGAGACCACCACGGCGTTGGACATGCCGCGCGACCGCAGCCCGGCGAGGCCGCTGAGCAGCCCCTGGGTGCTGGCGCTGCCGGCGCCGGCCCGGGCGGCTGCGGCCCCGCCGGTCTGGTCGTAGGCGAGCGGCTCGGCGACGACGCTGCCGGCGTCGGGGAGCACGGCGCCGGTCGCGCCGGCCGGGGTGGCGCCGTACGGGAAGCTCTGCCCGTCGTGGAGGGTGAGCACGGTCTCCGGGTCGTTCTGGGACCGGAACGCCTGCCAGACCCGGTCGCCCTCGGCGGCGCCGAACTTCGCCCGGGCGGCCACCCGGACCAGGGCGGACTGGATCTCCGAGCCGCCGCCCCCGCCGAACAGGCCGCCGATGACGCCGGCCGTGGCGATCAGGTCGGTCATGGCGAAGTGCTTCGGTTTGCCGGCGCCGGCCAGCACGTACTCGCCGGGGTAGTTGTCGGCGCTGATGGACCGGTCGATGTAGGCGTTGACGCCCGCGATGTAGTCGGTGACGTCGTCGTAGAGCTGCTGGCCGCGGGCGCCCTTCTGGCGCAGCGCGTCGACCTGGGCCTGCAGGTCCGCCTCGGTGTAGGGCGAGTTGGCCCAGATGCTCTGCTCCAGCTCCCGGTTGCCCGGTGCGCCGCCGGCGAAGGAGGTGAGCGTGCCGCGGCCGGCGTGCCGCAGCAGGTCCATCACCCAGAGCCGGTCCTGGGCCCCGGCGTAGCCGGCGCCGAACATGGTGCCCGAGCGGGTGGTGCCGGTGACGTGCGGGACGCCGGTCGCCTTGTCGCGCACGATGGTGACGTCCGCGCGGGGCCGCACGGTGCTCTCCACCTGCGCGTCGGGCACGCCGAACGAGGCGTCGTTGTAGAACTGGGCGATCTGCTCGTCGGTGAGCCCGGCGTAGCCGTAGACCAGGTTCGCGTACTCGTCGAGCTGGTCGCTGGAGTGCGCGGGGCGGGTGCCGAGCGCCTGGTGGGCGAGGATCGCGGCGAGGGTGGCGTTGCCGTTCTCGCCGGGCGGCAGGATGTCGGCGCACTGGCCGAGGCAGTAGTCGTCGGGGGCGAAGGTGGTGGCGGCGAGCGCCGGTGACGGTGGGACGACCGTCAGGGCGCTCGCCGCAGCGGTGAGGGTCGCGGCCAGGGCCGCGAGCCGGGCACGGGTGGTGGGACGGGGCATGGCGGATCCTCCGGATGTGCGGAGTCGGGCCGGGGCTGCGCCCGGCTACCGCTTGCCGACGTCTCGCCCTCCGTGCCCGGGCGTCACACCCGGAGGTGAGAGTGACTCATGTCTACCTCCCGGTAATGATTGATGGCGTTCCATGCCTTGGGATAGGTGGCGTTCACCAGGCGCGAATGCCGACGTTTCGCCACGATCACGGCAGCGCGAGCACGGCCTGGTGACCCAGGTGGTCCGACGCCCACCGGCCGGCGGGCGTCTGCCGCTCGGTGCCGAAGACCTCACTGGACACCGCCGCCACCGCGCCGCGGACCAGCACCATGTCGATCCGGTGCTCGACGTCGCCGGCCGGCTCGGTGAGGTCGTCGCCCAGCCCCGCGGTGTAGCCGGGATCGCCGGGGTGCAGGATCGGCCAGGTGTCGACCATCCCCCCGGCGACCAGGGCGAGGTACGCGAGCCGGTTGGTCGGGTCGGGCAGCTCGGGCCCGCTGTTCAGATCACCGAGGAGGATCAGCCGGCCGGGGACGCTCAGCGGGCCGCGCAGCAGCTCCTGCGCCTGCAGCAGGCGGACGCCGGGGTGGAACGCCTCCAGGTGGGTGTTGACGAACCGGAAGTCGCGGCTGCCCACCGTGGCGTCCACGGCCGTCCAGCCGCGGGTGCTCGTGGCGGTGCCGCCCGTGGCGGCGAGCGGGAAGACCAGGTTGTTGACGAAGGTGCCCGACGAGGTGGCGTGCACCTTGACCCGGCCGCCGTGCCGCACCAGGATCACGTCCCGCATGGTCAGCCGGACGTCCCGCAGGTGCGGCACCCCGGCCGGGGCCTCCAGGTCCGCCTCGTCCCGGACCACGACGACGTCGTACCGGTGGCCGGGCCCGGCCAGCCGCGCCATCAGCAGTGCCAGGTAGTCGTAGCGGACCTCGGTGGCCGGGGCGGGGTCGCCGAGCGGCCCGGTGCGCCACAGCGCGACCTCCTGCAGGCCGACCAGGTCGGGTTTGCGCTCGCGGATCTCGTCGGCGATCAGGGCCGCCCGGGCCGGGAAGTCGACCAGATCCACGTGGCTCAGCAGGGCGGCGTTCGCGGCCAGGAACGCCGGCAGGGTCGGCGCCCCGATCGACGGCGTGAGGTCCCCGCCCAGGTAGAGGTTGCGGGTCAGCACGGACACCTTGGGCCCGGCTGCCGCGTGTGCGGGCGGGGCGACGAGCCCCAGGCCGGCCACCGCGAGGGCGGCCGCGGTGGCCAGCCCGGCCAGGCGTCGGAGGTGTGCGCGAAGTCTGCCGTCCATGACTGTCGTCCTTCCCGGCGGGATGCGTTGATCGGCGCAGGCTAGCGCCGGTCACACCACCGTGGACACCGCCGTTCGGGTCACCTCCGCCCGGCGGTCAGGCCTGGGAACCGGCGATGTTGACCATCCAGTTGATGCCGAACCTGTCGACGCACATGCCGAACTCGTCGCCCCACATCTGCTTTTCCAGCGGGAGCGCGACCGTGCCGCCCTCGGCGAGCTGCTGCCAGTAGCCGCGCAGCTCGTCGGCGTCGTCGCCGCTGAGGCTGATCGAGATGTTGGTGCCGGGCCGGTATTCCATCTCCGGCGGCGTGTCCGAGGCCATCAGCGTGAAGCCGCGGTCGGTCTCCAGCTGGGCGTGCATGACGTTGTCGGCCACCGCGGGATCCGGGTTGCCGAACTCGCCGAACGTGCTCAGCGTCAGGTTGCCGCCGAACACCTTCTGGTAGAACTCCATCGCCTGCCGCGCGTTGTCGCGGAAGCTGATGTAGGGATTGAGCCGAGACGCCATTGTGCGACCCTCCTTCGTCCGTGAACGAGGGTCATCGTCGCAGGCAGGTACGACAGTCACAACGACGCGTGACCGGTGAGTCGCAGCGGGTGCGACGGCAGCGGTGGAGGTGGCGCCGTTGCCACCTCCACCGCTTTTCCCCGCCGGTGCGCCGTCAGTTCTTCTGGAACGACTGACGCACCACACCCCCCACCAGGGCGCACCAGGTGGTGGTGCTGACCTTGCCGTTCGGCGCCAGTCCGTGCAGGCGCTGCAGGTCCTGGAGGGCCTTCTTGGTCGGGTGGTCGTACACGCCGGTGACCGCCACGTCGGCGTAGCCCTTGAGGTTGAGCATGAACTGCACGGCCTGCACCGGGATGCCGGTGGCGTCCTTGTCCAGCTCCGGCGCGAGGGTCTCCCAGGTCGGCGCCGTGAGGGTGGCGTCGATGTCGACCGGGATCCCGTTGCGCGCCTGCCAGTCCGCCACGGCCGCCACGGTGGCCGCGTCGAACACGCCGGTGACCGGGACGGTGTAGCCGCGGAAGGTGAGCAGGTACTGCGCGACCTTCACCACCGGGCCGCCGACGAAGCGCCAGATGTCCGGCCAGCGGCGGGCCGGCACGTCGGACAGGTGGGTGCCGAGCGTGGCGAAGACCCGGCGACGGAGCGCGGGGAACTCCCGGTAGAACATCGCGCCCGGGCACTGCGTCGCCCGGAAGTCCCAGTGGCCGAAGATGTCGTGGGCGTGCAGCCCGTACTGCCGGCAGATGGCGGTGCAGAGCTTCACCAGCGAGTCGAGCAGCTCCTCGGGCGGCGTCTCGGTGACGTAGGTGCCCTCGTTCTCGATGCCGATGGCCCGGCCGTTCTCGCCGGGGCAGTGCGCGGAGATCATCTGCCGGTCGCCGGCCTGCAACCGCTCCAGGCTGCCGTGCCGGCCCTCCAGGACGTGGCCGCCCCGGCTGACCGTGAAGTGCTGCCCGGTGTCCGACCAGCGGTTGGTGTCCATGTGCAGGTCCTGGCAGTCGCGGGCCAGCTGCTTGGCGTGTTCCTCGGAGTAGTCCGTGCTGTTCGGGAACGCCATGTGATGCACGATGATCTTGTTGCTCGCGATCGCGCTGATCGACAGCGGGTCCGCCGGCGGGCGGGCGCCCCACTCGTCGCAGCTGATGATCCAGTCGAGGTCCGCGCCCGGCGCGGCCTGCGCGGCGGCCGGGAAGGCGAGTTCGCTCCCGACGACCGCGACCGCGGCGGCGCCGAGGCCGGCCCGCAGCAGGGTGCGACGGTCCAGCTCGGGGTGGTCGAAGTGCATGGCATCTCCTTGGTGACCCGACGGGTGGGCGGGCTTGTAAAGGAACTCCAACTGCTGCGCGCGAAGTGGAGAATATTGCCAGGATCGGCCGGTGCGCCAGAGGACAAATGCGACGACCGCCGATCGCGGGACCTTCTCTCCTACCGGGGGAGTAGGCGATCTCACGTCCGGTGGCTGGGACGGCGGACCCTCCGCCGCCGGCCGTCGTGGCAGCCTGGATCCGTGCAGCCACCCCGCCTGACCGGTGTCCTGGTGCTCGTCGCCGTGCTCGCGGCCGCCGGCGCCTTCGGCTGGTGGCGACGCCGCCGCGACGGCCGGCTGCGCGTCGTGGCCCCGGCCGGCGACGCGCCCCACCGGGCCGCGCTGGCCGCTCTCGGCGTCCGCCCCGGCACGGTCACCCTGGTCCAGTTCTCCGCACCGGTCTGCGCGCCCTGCCGGGCCGCCCGCCGCGTGCTCGAGGACGTCGCGGGGCGGGTCGACGGGGTCGCCCTGCTGGAGGTCGGCGTCGAGGAACACCTCGACCGGGCCCGCGAGCTGGACGTCTGGCGCACGCCGACCGTGCTGCTCGTGGACGGCAGCGGCCGGATCGTCCGGCGGGCCGCCGGCGTGCCGGACCGGGCGGACCTGCTCGCGGCGCTCGCCCCGCTGGCCCCCGAGGTGCGGGCGTGACCGGGGTGCGGCTGATCCGGCGACGGGTCGTGGACCACGGGCGGCTCGCGGCGAGCCTCTGTGCCCCGGTCACCACCGCCTGACCGACCCCCTCGCCGCCGAACGGAAGCCCCCATGCTGCTCGACCCTCGCGGGCCGCGGTTCGCCGCCGCCCTCACCACCGTCGTCCTCGCCGTCGCCCTGGTCACCGGCTCCGGCTGGCTCGTGCTGGCCCAGGCCGTCGTCTTCGCGCTGACGGCCGTCCACCCGCGACTCGGCCCGTACGGGCTGGTCTTCCGTGCCGTGGTCGCGCCCCGGCTCGCCCCGCCGGTCGAGCTGGAGCCGTTCGCCCCGGTCCGCTTCGCCCAGCTCGTCGGTCTCGCCTTCGCCACGGTCGGCGCGGTCGGCTGGCTGGCCGGGCTGCCGCTGCTCGGGCTGGTCGCCACCGCCGCCGCGCTCGCCGCCGCCTTCCTCAACGCGGCGTTCGGGCTCTGCCTCGGCTGCGAGGGCTACCTGGCGCTCCGCCGCCTGACGGGCCGGCCTCTCGCCGCCCGCACGCCGGTACCCCCATGCTGACGCGACGCCAGCTCGCCGAGCCGGCGGGGTTCGGGGCCGCGGGATGCCGCCACCCCGCCGGGCTGGCGTGCGGCGATCACGGGGACCCCGGTCAGCGCGGTTGGAAACGTTTTCGTAACGAGCCCTTGACCTGACCGTCGGGTCAGGCGCAAACTCCCGGAAACGTTTACAGCAAGCAGCTGGAGGTGCGGGGCGTGGGTCGTAAACGTTTACAGGAGTCGGCCGACGGCCGGCCCACCGTCCACACCGTCGCGGCCCGCGCCGGTGTCTCCATCGCCTCCGCCTCGCGCGTGCTCAACGGCGTCGGCGGCAGCCCGGAGACGATCCGCAAGGTGCGCGAGGCGGCGGCCGAGGTCGGCTACGTGCCCAACGCCATCGCCCGCTCGCTCCAGTCGCAGCGCACCGGCCTCGTGGCGCTCGCCGTCGAGGACATCGGCAACCCGGTGTACGTCGAGATGATGCGCGCCATCGAATCCGTGGTGGCCGCGTCCGGGCGGCAGCTCCTGGTGCACGCCACCGGCGGGCGGATCGACAACGAGACGGCCTTGCTGCGCCGGCTGGCCCACCGCTACGTCGACGGGATGATCGTCTCGCCGATCCGGGTCACCGACGACCACCTCGCCGCGCTGGTCGACAGCCCGGTCCCGGTGGTCGTGGTCGGGCAACTCGCCGCCGACGCGCCGGTGGACAACGTCCGCACCGACTCGCGTACCGGCGTGGGGCTGGCCGTCGACCACCTGGTCGCGGCCGGGCGGCGGCGGATCGGCTTCGTCAACGGCCCGCTGGACACGGTGCCCGGCGCGGCCCGCGACGCCGGCTTCCGGGCCGCCCTCGCCCGGCACGGCATCGCGCTCGACGAGCGCCTCGTCGAGGTCGGCGACTTCCGGTACGCGGCCGGCCGGGCCGCCACCGAACGCCTCCTCGCCCGCGCCCACCCCGACGCGCTGGTCTGCGCCAACGACCTCATCGCCGTCGGCGCGCTGCACGCCCTGCTCGCCGCCGGCCGGCGCGTCCCCGACGACGTGGCGCTGGTCGGCATGGACGACACCGAGCTGGCCCGGATGATGTTCCCGCAGCTCTCCAGCGTCTCCCTCGGCTCGGCCGAGCGCGGTCGCCGCGCCGCCGAACTGCTGCTCTCGCGCATCGCCGATCCGAGCCTGCCGCCGCGCCGCGAGCAGGTCGCCCCCAGCCTCGCCGTGCGCGCCTCCAGCGCCACGGCCCCGCTGACCGTTCCCGCGCCGGCCCCGCCGGCGCCCGCGCCGCGTACCCCGGAGGTGACGGCATGACCACGGTGGCCGACCGGCCCGACGTCGCCCGCGCCGACGGGCCCCGCAGGGCGAGGTCCCGCTCCGACCGGCTGGGCATCTACCTGCTGCTGCTCCCGTCCCTGCTGCCCATCATGGTGCTGTCGGTCTTCCCGCTGGTGCGGGGCATCTACCTGGGCTTCACCGACGCCCGCGCCGGCCGCAACGTCGAGATCAGCTTCACCGGGCTGGCCAACTACCGGGAGCTGCTCGGCGACGAGCTGTTCTGGAACTCGTTCAAGATCGGCCTGCTCTGGGCGGTCGGGGTGACCGTGCTCCAGTTCGTGCTCGCCCTCGGCCTCGCGCTGCTGCTCAACCAGCAACTGCGCTTCCGCGGCCTGGCCCGGGTGCTGGCCGTGGTGCCGTGGGCGATGCCCCCGGTGGTGGTCGGGATCCTGTGGAAGCTGGTCTACCACCCGGACGCCGGCCTGCTGAACGAGTTCTTCCACCGGGTCGGCGCGGACGGGCTGCGCACCAACTGGCTCGGCGACTTCAGCACGGCGCTGCCCGCGGTCATCCTCGTCGGCGTCTGGGCCGGCATGCCGCAGACCACCGTGGTGCTCCTCGCCGGGTTGCAGGGCGTGCCGCGCGAGCTGCACGAGGCCGCCGCCGTGGACGGCGCGAGCACCTGGCACCGGTTCCGCAACGTCACGCTGCCCGCCATCGCGCCGGTCGTCGTGGCCATCACCTCGCTGGACTTCATCTGGAACTTCAACTCGTTCGGCCTGGTCTACGTGCTCACCGCGGGCGGGCCCGGCGGCAAGACCATGCTGCCGATGCTGTTCGCCTACGAGGAGGCGTTCCGCTACGGCAACTACGGCTACGCCGCCGCCCTCGGCAACGTCATGGTCGTGATCATCGTGGCGCTGCTCGCGGTCTACCTGCGGCGCCGACTCCGGGAGGCGAACTGACATGTTCGGAAAGCCGAGCCGCACCGGGCGGACCCTCCAGTACGTCGCGCTGACCGGCTACCTGATCTTCCTCGGGTTCCCGCTGGTCTGGCTGCTGTCCACCGCGTTCAAGCCGCCGCGCGAACTGGTGAAGCTGCACCCCACGCTCATCCCCAGCAACCCCACCGTGCAGAACTTCGTGCAGGCCTTCACCGAGCAGCAGCTCGGCCGGGCCGCGCTGAACAGCCTCCAGGTGTCGCTCGCCTCGGCGGTGCTCACCGTGCTGGTCGCGCTGCCCGCCTCGTACGCCCTCGCGCGGTTCCGGACCAAACTCGGCACCGTCGCGCTGGGCTGGGTGCTGCTGTCGCAGCTCTTCCCGTTCGTGCTGCTGATCATCCCGATCTTCCTGATCCTGCGGCAGGTCGGGCTGGCCAACACCCACGCCGGGCTCGTGCTCATCTACGTGGTCTGGGCGCTGCCGTTCGCCCTGTGGATGCTGCAGGGCTTCGTCCGCAACATCCCGCGCGAGCTGGAGGAGGCGGCCAGCGTCGACGGCGCCAGCCGCCTGCAGGTGCTGCGCCGGGTCGTCTTCCCGCTGCTCGCGCCGGGCATCGTGGCGACCGCGCTGTTCTCCTTCATCTCCGCCTGGAACGAGTTCTTCTTCGCGCTGGTGCTGGTCAAGACGCCCGAGCTGGCGACCCTGCCGGTCGCCCTGGCCCGGTTCGTCGGCATCGAGGGCACCGCCCGCCTGGGTCCCCTGGCGGCCGGTTCGCTGCTGGCCACCCTGCCGAGCCTGATCTTCTTCGCGGTCATGCAACGCCGCCTCTCGTCCGGGTCGCTCGCCGGCGCGGTCAAGGGCTGACCACATCCCCCCCAACCACCAACAAGGAGGAAACCCCCATGCTCCGTAGCAGGTTCCGCCGACTCGCCGCGGCCGCCGCGGTCGCGGTCGTCGGGCTCGGCGCCCTCACCGCGTGCGGTGACGGCGGCGGCGAGGACGAGAACTCGTCCGGCCCGGTCAAGCTGCGCTTCCTCAGCCTCGCCTGGCAGAAGGAGTCGCTCCAGGCCAACAAGGACCTGGTCGCCAAGTGGAACGCCGAGCACCCCGACATCCAGGTCGAGTACGTCCAGGGCGACTGGAACTCGATCCACGACCAGCTCGTCACCTCGTTCGAGGGCGGCGACGTGGCCGACGTCGTGCACTACGAGGCCTCGGCGATCGGGGAGTTCAGCAAGCAGGGCTACCTGACCGACGTCTCCAAGCTGCTCAGTGACGACTTCAAGGGCCAGATCGACCCGGGCGTCTGGGACACCGCCACCTTCGACGGCAAGGTCACCGGCGTGCCGTTCCTGCTGGAGTCGCAGGTCGTCATCGCCAACAAGAAGCTGCTCGACGCCGCCGGCGTCGCCGTTCCGCCCGCCGACGGCGGCTGGACCTGGGACGAGTTCCAGGCCAACGCCCAGAAGCTCACCAAGCCCGGCCAGTACGGCGCCGCCTGGGCCCTCAAGTCGCCCACGAACCGGGTGCT
This sequence comes from Micromonospora sp. NPDC005305, assembly GCF_040607315.1. Lineage (NCBI taxonomy): Bacteria > Bacillati > Actinomycetota > Actinomycetes > Micromonosporales > Micromonosporaceae > Micromonospora > Micromonospora sp. NPDC005305. The sequence goes on from NZ_JBEXGL010000005.1 coordinate 178,437, forward strand.
GAACCTGGCGCTGAACTACGACGGCAAGTTCTTCTACAGCGACGGCGGCAAGACCGAGGTCAAGGTCGGCGACGCGGAGAAGGAGGTGCCGAAGCGGATCCACGACATGCTCTACACCAGCAAGTCGGCCTCCCCGGAGGCGCTGGGCATGAGCGGCGCGGACACCCTGCCCGGCTTCTTCGGCGGCAAGTACGCCATGCTCCCCGGCTCGGTCTCGCTGCGCCAGCAGATGGTCGAGCAGGCCCCCGCCGGCTTCGAGTGGGTCACCCTCCCGCCGATCAAGGGCCTCTCCGCCAAGCAGGCGGCCAACCCGCAGACCCTGTCCATCACCGAGGACAGCAAGCACAAGAAGCAGGCCGCGCAGTTCCTGGAGTGGTTCCTCAACCCGACCAACATGGCCGCCCTGGCCAAGGGTGACTGGCTGGTGCCCACCGGCAAGCAGGCCAACCAGGAGCTGGTCAAGCTCACGAACGGCAAGCAGGGCTGGGACGTCGCCGCGGACAGCGCCGCCGACCTGACCGTCGCCCCGTTCCAGAAGGCCGACGGCTACCCGGAGTGGAAGACCAAGTACGCCACCCCGGCCCTCCAGCAGTACTTCGCCAACAAGATCACCCTGGACCAGCTCGGCACGCAGCTGGTCGACGGTGGCAAGCAGGTTCTGAGGTAATCATGTCACTCTTGCTCGACACGTCGGTCGGTTGCCTGGTCGGCGCCGCGGTGGGCGACGCCCTCGGCGGGGCCACCGAGACGGCACTCCCGGAGCAGATCCGCGCCCGCTTCGGCGGCTGGGTCGAGGGGATCGTCCCCCCGTACCACGCCGACTGGGCCACCGCGCGGCCACTCGCGCCGTACCACAAGGGCGACGGGCACATCACCGACGACACGTTGATGACCCACGCCCTGGTCCGGGCGTACGCGGCCAAGCGGGACCACCTCGACGCGTACGACGTGGTGGAACTGCTCGTCCCCGACCTGATCGAGCGGGTGGTGTACATCCCGGACCTGGAGCGGGAGGGGGTGACCTTCCACCGCCTGGCCGCGGCCGAGCGGTGGCTGGTCACCCGCCTGCACCACGCCCACGCCGACCCCCGCGAGGCGGGTGTGGGCAACATCGTCAACTGCGGCGCCGCCATGTACATGGCGCCGGTCGGCATCGTCAACGCCGGCGACCCGGCCGGCGCGTACGCCGAGGCCGTGGAGATCGCGGGGGCGCACCAGCACAGCTATGGGCGGGAGGCTGCGGCGGTGTTCGCCGCCGCGGTCGCCGCGGCCGCCACTCCCGGCGGGAGCGTCGACGACGTCGTGGCCGCCGCCCTCGACCTGGCCCGCGACGGCACCCGCGCCGCCATCGACGCGGTGGTCAAGGAGGCCCGCGGGCACGACGACTGGAAGACCGCCATCCCGGCGCTGCGCGCCGCCGTGGCCCCCTACGACACCGTGGGGGAGGAGTACCGCAGCCCCGGCCTGGGCGCCCGCCGCCCGAGCCGGCTGCACGCCATCGAGGAGCTGCCCGCGGCGCTGGGCATGCTCGTGGTGGCCGGCGGCGACTACCGGGCGGCCGTGCTCGGCTCGGTCAACTACGGCCGGGACGCCGACTCCACGGCCACCATGGCCGGCGCGATCGCCGGGGCGCTCGGCGGCGCGGCCGCGGTGCCGGCCGAGTGGTCGGAGGTGGTCGCGACCGCCTCCCGCACCGACCTGGTCGAGCCCGCCCGGGTCCTCGCCGGGGTCGCCACCGAGGTCTTCGACCGCGACCGGGAGCGCTTCGCCCGGCGCGCCGAGCGGTTCGGCGGGCTGGCATGAGCGCTGCGGGCGCGACGGCCGCCGGCCGGCCGAGGGGGACGGCCGGCGGACTGCGCCTGACCTGGGTGCAGCCGGAGGACCTGCTGCCGCACGAGCTGGCCGCGAGCCGCGACGAGGGCCGCGACGTCACCGCCCTGGCCGAGCGCTGGGCGGCGGCCGGCGGCGACGTCACGGCCCCGGTCAGCGGCGCCTCACCGGTGCCGGCCCCGCCCGCGCTGCGCGCCCTCGCCGTCGACCTGCTCGACGCCGCCGACGCGCTGCCCGGCCCGGACGCCGCCGACGAGCCGGACGACCTCGACGGGGTCCGCAAGACCTGGCCGGGCGCCTGGGACCTGCCGACCACCGTGGAGCGGGACCGGCTGCACGGCGCCTGGCTCGGCCGGGCGGCCGGCTGCCTGCTCGGCAAGCCGGTGGAGAAGATTCCCCGCCACGGGATCCGGGAGATCCTCACCGCCACCGGCCGGTGGCCGCTGCGCGACTGGTTCACCGCGCAGGGGCTGCCGGCCGACGTGGCCGCCCGCTGGCCGTGGAACCGGCGCAGCGCCCCGACCAGCCTCGCCGAGAACATCGCCGGCATGCCCGAGGACGACGACCTCAACTTCCCGCTGCTGGCGCTGCGCGTCCTGGAGACCCACGGACCCGGTTTCACCAGTGCCGACGTGGCTCAGGCGTGGCTGGACTGGCTGCCCGCCGGGCGGGTCTTCACCGCCGAGCGGGTCGCCTACCGCAACCTGCTGCTCGGCCTCACCCCGCCGGACACCGCCCGCCGGCACAACCCGTTCCGCGAGTGGATCGGCGCGCAGATCCGCACCGACGTGTACGGCTGGACCAACCCCGGCCGCCCCGACCGGGCCGCCGAGGCCGCCTGGCGCGACGCGGCCGTGAGCCACGTCCGGGCCGGGGCGTACGGGGCGATCTGGGTGGCCGCCATGGCCGCGGCCGCGCCGGTGGCCGGCGACGTCGACGCGGTGCTGGACGCGGGCGAGTCGGTGCTGCCGCCGGGCAGCCGGTTCACCGCCGCCGTCCGCGAGGCGCGCGCCCTGGGCGCCGCCGGTGACGACTGGGAGACCATCGTGGACACCCTCTACGCGCGGCACGGCCACCTGCACTGGGTGCACGTCCGCAACAACGCCGCCCTGGTCGCGGCGGCCCTCGCGTACGGGCGGGGCGACCTGGAACGGTCCATCTGCGCGGTGGTCGCCGGCGGCTGGGACACCGACTCCAACGGCGCCACCGTCGGCGCGGTCACCGGGGCGCTCACCGGCGCCGCCCGGCTGCCGGGGCGCTGGGTCGCGCCACTGCGCAACCGGCTGGCCAGCAGCATCGCCGGCTTCGACGGCATCGGCTTCGACACCCTCGCCGACCGCACCCTGGCCCTGGCTCGTTCCGCCGGGGGTGCCGCGTGACGGCCCGGGTGGTGGTGGTCGGCAGCGCCAACCTGGACCTGGTGGTCACCGCGCCGCAGCTGCCCCGCCCCGGCGAGACGGTGCTCGGCGACGACTTCCGGATGGTGCCCGGCGGCAAGGGCGCCAACCAGGCGGTCGCCGCCGCCCGGGCCGGCGCGGACTGCGCCTTCGTGGGCGCGATCGGCGGCGACGGGTTCGGCGGGCTGCTGCGGGACAACCTGGCCGCCGCCGGCGTCGACGTCGCCGGCCTGCGCACCGTCGACGGGCCGTCCGGGGTCGCGCTGATCGCCGTGGACCACGCGGCGGAGAACTGCATCGTGGTCGCCCCCGGCGCGAACGGCGCGCTGACCCTCGACGACGCCGACCGTGACGCCGTGACGGCGGCCGGCGTGCTGCTGCTGCAACTGGAGGTGCCGCTGTCGGAGGTCACCCGGGCCGCCGGTTGGGCCCGCGCCGGCGGCGCGGCCGTGGTGCTCAACGCCGCCCCGGCCCGGCCGCTGCCCACCGAACTGCTCGACCTGGTCGACGTGCTGGTGGTCAACGAGCACGAGGCCGCCGTCGTCGCCGGGGTGTTCACCGACGAGCCGGCGGCCCTGCTCGACTCGCTGGTGGGCCTCGTGCCCCGGGTGGTGCTCACCCTCGGCGCGCGCGGCGCCGCCTACGCCGACCGGGACGGCGCCCGGATCGAGGTGCCGGCCCCGAAGATCGACGCGGTGGACACCACGGCCGCCGGTGACGCGTTCACCGGGGCGCTCGCGGTCGCCCTGGCCGAACGCGGCGGGCTCACCGGTGACACCGCCACCGACGTGCTGCGCTGGGCGTGCGCCGCCGGCGCGGCCTGCGCCGAGCGCCCCGGCGCGTCCACCGCCCTGCCCGAGCGCGCCGCCATCGACGCGCTGTCCGCCGCCACCTACGGAGGGGCCGAGTGAGTTTCAACCCGTACGTGCCGCGGCCGATCGACCGGCCCACCGAGGTGCCGCTCGGCGGGCACGCCGACCTGACCACCCTGGACGAGGCGAAGATCTTCGCCGCCCCCGACGACCCCGCCGACTGGCCGGCCTGGCGGGAGCAGCTCACCCGGTGGCGGGCCGACGCCCGCGCCCGGCTCGGCTACACCGGCGCGCACTACGACGAGATCGCCGGGGACTGCTTCAGCGTCTGCCTGGCCTGGCTCTGGGACGAGACGCTGTACGACCACGACCGCGGCGAGTTCACCGTCGAGGCGTTCCTCGACGCGGCGCGTCGCGACTTCGGCGGCTTCGACGGGGTGGTGCTCTGGCACGCGTACCCGGTCATCGGGCTGGACGAGCGCAACCAGTTCGACTGGTACCGCGACGTGCCCGAGCTGCCCGAGGTGGTCCGCGCGTTCCAGGACGCCGGGGTCCGGGTGTTCGTCGACTACAACCCGTGGGACACCGGCACGCGGCGGGAGCCGGGCGCCGATGCCGAGGAGGTGGCCGCGCTGGCCGCCCGGCTCGGCGTCGACGGCGTCTTCCTGGACACCCTGAAGGAGGGCGCCGGCGAGCTGCGCAAGGCCCTCGACGCGGTCCGCCCCGGCCTGGTCCTGGAGGGGGAGAGCCGGGTGCCGCTGGCCCGGATCGCCGACCACGCCATGTCCTGGGCGCAGTGGTTCGCCGACTCGGACACTCCCGGCGTGCTGCGGGCCAAGTGGTTCGAACGCCGGCACGTGCTGCACCACACCCGCCGCTGGCACCGCGACCACCTCGACGAGCTGCACTCCGCCTGGCTCAACGGCTGCGGCGTGCTGGTCTGGGAGAGCGTCTTCGGCGTCTGGGTCGGCTGGAACGAGCGGGACCGGGCCGTGCTGCGGGCCATGCGCCGGGTGCAGGCCCGCCACGCCGCGTGGTTGCGCGCCGAGGACTGGGTCCCGCTCGCCGACCACCCCGGCACCGGCCAGGTGTACGCCTCCCGCTGGACCCACGACGACCAGCCGCTGTGGACGGTGGTCAACCGGGGCGCCGACCACGACGGCCCGTGGCTGCTCACCGACGCCCGGCCGGGGCGCTTCGTCGACCTGGTCACCGGCGCCGAGCTGACCGTCACCGAACTCGAGGACGGGCGGGTGGCCGTCGGTGGGCCGCTGCCCGCCGGGGCGATCGCCGCCGTGGTCGCCACCGAGACGCCGCTGCCCCGGCACGAGCCGCCGGCCGGGGACCCGTCGTTCCCGGCCCGCGCCGCCGTGCGCGCCCGCACCCCGTGGTCGCCGGTCGCCGCCCTGCCCGACGGCATGGTCACGGTGGCGGGTGGCCGGCACGAGCTGACCGTGCGCCACCGGGTCCGGGAGACCGGCCTCTACGGCGAGGCCCCGTACGTCGACGAGTGGAAGCCGCTGCCGCCGCGCCTGCACCACACCGGCACCCTGCGCCGCCAGGTGCGGCTCGGCCGGTTCGCCATCGACACCCACGAGGTCACCCACGGCGAGTACGCGCGCTTCCTCGCCGCCACCGGCTACCGGCCGGTCCGGCCGGAGCGGTTCACCGCCGGGCAGGGCCCCGCCGACGCCCCGGTCACCGGGGTCGACCTGGCCGACGCCCGCGCGTACGCCGACTGGGCCGGGCTGCGACTGCCCACCGAGGACGAGTGGCAGGTGGCCGCCGAGGCGGGCCTGCTGGTCCGGCGGGAACCCCTCGTCTGGAACCTGACCGAGAGCGAGCACACCGACGGGCGTACCCGGTTCGTCATCCTCAAGGGCGGCTGCGCCTACCGGGCGGAGGGCTCCGACTGGTACCTCGACGGCGGCCCGCAGCCGCCGGACGTGTCGGTGAAGCTGCTGCTCACCGGCGCCGGCCTCGGCCGCTCCACCTCGATCGGCTTCCGTTGCGCCGCCGACCTGCCCCAAGGAGCCCTCGGATGAGAAGAGCCTGGCGCCCCGGCGCCGCCCTCGTCGCCCTGCTGACCGCCGTCGGGCTGGCCGGCCTCGCGCCGGAGACCGCCGTCGCCGGCAGGGAGCGGTCCGGCACCCTCACCTCCGCCACGGCCCCCTCGCCGGCCCTCGGCGCCGCCATCGACTACACCGTCTACCTGCCGCACGGCTACGCCGACGCGGCGAACGCCGGCACCCGTTACCCGGTGCTCTACCTGCTGCACGGCCGCGGCGACACCATGCAGGCCTGGACCCGGGTGAAGAGTGACCTGGACCGCCTCATCGCCGACGGCGAGGTGCCTCCGGTGATCGCCGTGCTGCCCGACGCGCCGTGGAGCGAGCGGGGCAACTGGTACGTCGACTCCGGTTACACCGGCGTCGATCGGCCCGGCCGGCCGGTGGAGACCGCGCTCACCCGCGACCTCGTGGCGCACGTCGACGCCACCTACCGCACCGCCGCGCATCGCAACGCCCGGCTGGTCGGCGGCTACTCGATGGGCGGGGCCGGCGCGCTGCGCTACGCCCTCGCCCACCAGGACCTCTTCGCCAACGCGCTGGTGCTCAGCCCGGCCGTCTACCGGCCGCTGCCGCCGGCCGACTCCTCAGCCCGCGAGTTCGGCGCGTTCGGCGACGGCGACGAACTGTTCTCCGACGCGGTGTACCAGCGGCTGAACTACCCGGCCCTGCTGCCCGGCCTCGACCCGGAGTCGCCGGTGCGGATGTTCATCGCCGTCGGCGACGACGAGTGGGCCAACCCCGACCCGGCGGACGCCGTGCACGACCTCGACTACGAGGCCGCGACCCTCTACAACACCGTCCGCCGCGCCGACGGCGTCGCCGCCGAGTTCCGCGTTCTCGACGGCGGGCACGACTGGGACGTCTGGCGGCCCGCGTTCGTCGACGGCCTGAAGCACCTGGCCGCGACACTCAGTGTCACCCCGCCCGCCGGGCTGCCCGCCCCGCTGCACGGCACCGCCGGCGCAGACTGGGCCGGCGGGGTGGCCGCCCACCTCGACGGCGAGGTCACCCTCGGCTACGCGGCCTCCGCCGCCGTCGCCGGCCAGCCGTACGCCGGTGGCCTCGACGCCGTGATCACCCGGCTCGCCGCCGACCACCGCACGGTGCGCTGGTCCAGCCAGTTCGGCACCACCGCCAACGACCGGCTCTACGGCACCGTGCCGCTGCCCGACGGCGGCGTGCTCACCGCCGGGTACACCCGCGGCGACCTCGACGGCCGGCACCCGGACAGCCCGGCCGACGACGCGTTCGTGGCGAAGCTGACGGCCACCGGGCAGCGGGCCTGGCTCACCCAGGCCGGCGACCCCGCCAAGGCCGACCGGTTCTACGCGCTCGCCGCCGCCCCCGACGGCGGGGCCTACGTCGCCGGCTACACGAGCGGCGCGTTCGGCGGGACCAGCGCCGGCGACAAGGACGCCGTGCTCGCCCGGATCGCCCCGGACGGCACGCTGGCCTGGACCCGGCAGTTCGGCGGCCCCGGCGAGGACAAGGCGTACGCGATCGCGGCCGACGCGAACGGCGTCTACGTGGCCGGTGGGACCTCCGGTGCGCTGCCCGGGACCACGCCGCTCGGCGGCGCCGACGGCTGGCTCGCCCGGTTCACCCCCGACGGCACCCGCGACTGGCTCACCGTGGCCGGCGGCACGGGCGACGACCTGCTCGGCGGCGTCACGGTCACCGGCGCCGGCCAGGTGGTGGCCACCGGCGCCACGGCGGGCGACGTGCTCACCGTGGCGTACACGGCCAAGGGCGCGCAGCGCTGGCGGACCGTGACCGGCGGGCGCGGCGCGGACGCCGGCACGGACGTGCTGGCCCTCGCCGACGGCACCGTCGCGGTGGTCGGCTTCACGGGCAGCACCCTCGGCGTGCCGGCCGGCGGCGCGGACGTGGTCACCCTGCGCCTCGACGCCAAGGGCCGGCAGGTCGCCGTCGCCCAGTACGGGACCGCCCGCGACGACGCGGCCGACCCGTTCGGCGAGGAGAACGTCTACGCCACCGTCGGGCCCGACGGCCGGCTGCTGGTCAGCGGCCGCACCGCCGGCACGCCCACCGGCGGCGCCGCGCTCGGCAACGGGGACGTGTTCCTCGCCGCCGTCGACCCGGCGAAGGGAACCCCGTGACCACGACCGCCCCGTTGCACGGCGTCAAGGTGGTCGACCTGGCCACCCTCTTCGCCGGCCCGCTGGCCGCCGCGTTCCTCGGCGACTTCGGCGCCGACGTGGTCAAGGTGGAGCACCCCGCCAAGCCCGACCCGTCCCGGGGCCACGGCCCCGCCCGGGACGGCGTCGGCCTGTGGTGGAAGGTGCTCGGCCGCAACAAGCGGACGATCACGCTCAACCTCTCCCGGCCGGAGGGCGCGGACCTGCTGCGCCGGCTGCTCGCCGACGCCGATGTGCTGGTGGAGAACTTCCGCCCCGGCACCCTGGAACGCTGGGGTCTCGGCCCCGACGAGCTGCACGCCGTCAACCCGCGGCTGGTGATCGCCCGGATCAGCGGCTTCGGGCAGGTCGGCCCGTACGCGCCCCGGCCCGGGTTCGGCACCCTGGCCGAGGCGATGAGCGGGTTCGCCGCCGCCACCGGGGAACCCGACGGGCCGCCCACCCTGCCCCCGTTCGGGCTGGCCGACTCGGTCACCGCGCTCGCCGCCGCGTACGCGGTCATGCTGGCCCTGCGCGGCCGCGACCTGACCGGCCGGGGCCAGGTGGTCGACCTGGCCATCATCGAACCGATCATGGCGATGCTCGGCCCGCAGATCACCTGGTACGACCAGCTCGGCTACGTCCAGCCCCGGCTGGGCAACCGGTCCAACAACAACGCGCCGCGCAACACCTACCGCTGCGCCGACGGGCGGTGGGTGGCCGTGTCCACCAGCGCGCAGAGCATCGCCGAGCGGGTGGTCCGGCTCGTCGGCCGTCCGGAACTCGTCGACGAGCCGTGGTTCGCCACCGGCAGCGGCCGGGCCGCGCACGCCGACGAACTCGACGAGGCGGTCGGCGCGTGGGTGGCGAAGCGGGACCGCGACGAGGTGGTGGCCGCGTTCGAGGCGGCCCAGGCCGCCGTGGCCCCCGTCTACGACGTGCGCGACATCCTCGCCGACCCGCAGTACGCGGCGCTCGGCACCGTCGTCACCGTGCCCGACGAGGAACTGGGCGAGGTGCGGATGCAGAACGTGCCGTTCCGGATGTCGGACAGCCCCGGGGAGATCCGGCACGCCGGCCGCCGCCACGGCCAGGACACCGACGACGTGTTCGGCGCGCTCGGCCTGACCGGCGACGAGCTGGCCGCGCTGCGCGAGCGCGGGGTGATCTGATGCTGCTCACCTGGCTCTATGTGCCCGGCGACCGGCCCGACCGGTTCGCCAAGGCGGTGGCCGCCGGCGCCGACGCGGTCATCCTCGACCTGGAGGACGCCGTCGTGGCCGGCCGCAAGGCGTACGCCCGGGACGCCGTCGCCGAGTTCCTCGCCGACCCGCAGCCGCTGCCCGTGCAGGTGCGGGTCAATGAGCTGACCGGCCCCGACCTCGACGCCGACCTGGCCGCCGTCGCGGGCCGGCCGGGGCTGGCCGGGCTGCGCCTGCCCAAGGTGGAGTCACCGGCGACCGTGGCCGCGGTGGCCGCCCGGGCCGACACCCCGCTGCACCCGCTTGTCGAGTCGGCCGTCGGGCTGGAATCCGCGTACGCCATCGCGGCCGCCCACCCGGCGGTGGCCTCGCTCGGGCTCGGCGAGGCCGACCTCCGCTCCGACCTGGGCGTGACCGACGACGACGGCCTGCTCTGGGCGCGCGGCCGGATCGTGGTCGCGGCCCGCGCGGCCGGCCTGCCGCCGCCGGCCATGTCGGTGTACGCCGACGTGGCCGACCTCGACGGCCTGGCCGCCTCCTGCGCGGCCGGCCGGCGGCTCGGCTTCCTCGGCCGGGCCGCCATCCACCCGCGCCAGCTGCCGGTGATCGCCGGCGCGTTCCGCCCCGCCGACCGGGAGGTGGACCGGGCCCGCGAACTGCTCGCGGCGGTCGCCGACGCGCAGCTGCGCGACTCCGGCACCGCGGTGCTGCCCGACGGACGGTTCGCCGACCGGGCCATGGTGGCCGCCGCCCGCCGCGTGGTCGACCTCGCCGCCCGCTACGCCGCCTGACCCGACGGGGCCCGTTCGCCGGGCCGCCTGGTTCTCGATGGCGCGTCCGCTGGGGCGCCTTGTTCTCGACGCGCGTTCGCGGGTTGCCTTGACCGACGGTCCTCCGCCGCCCGCACGATCGCCGGATGCCGGGCCGGCGGGGCCGCCCGTACGCTGGCCCCGGCCGGCACGGGAGCGGGGGAGCGGCATGGGCGATCGGGTGCGGCTGGACCGGCGGAGCCTGCTCGCCGCCGCCGGTGGCCTCGCGGTCGCCGGGATCGGCGTACCGGTCGGCCTGGCCGTCACCGGCGATGCGCCGCCGCCGGGGCGCGGACGGCGACCGATCAGCATGGCCATGCACCTGCACGCCTCGTTCAGCGAGGGCCTCGCCAGCTACGCCGCCCACCTCGACCAGGCCCGCCGCAACGCCGTCGACGTCCTCTGGTGGACCGACCACGACTTCCGCGTCGCCGCCCACGACCACCGCCGGGTCGTCCACTTCGACGGCCCGGAGGAGTCGGAGGGCGGCCTGGCCTGGACCTGGAAGGCGGCCACCGAGGGCGCGCTCACCGCGTCCGCCGCCGACTTCGTGGCCGCCCCCGCCGACGACGCCGGCCGCGCGCTGCGGCTCACCGCCACGGGCGCCGGCACCCTCTGGTACGCCGGCAAGGCGTGGAACTGGACGCACACCGGGAACATCTCGGACACCACCCTGCACCTCGACGTCCTGCCCGAGGCCGCCGGCCCGGACGCCACGCTGATCGTCGAGATCGCGCTGTCCCACCACCCGGCCGGCGCCGGCCGCCCCGCCGGCCAGCTCGTGCTCCGCTACCGCCTCGGCGCGGCCGCCGCGACCCGGCACCGCGCCGACGGCCGGCACGGCACCGTCGACCTGCCCGCCCCGCCCGGCACCTGGCGGCGGCACACCCTCAATCTGCTGGCCGACGTGCGGCGGCTCTGGCCGGACCTGGTCGCCGGGGACAACTCGCTGCGCGGGCTGCGCCTCGGGGTGCAGGTCGGGTCCGGCGCCCGCGGCGCGTTCGTGGTGGACCGGCTGGTCTTCGACCGGGCCCGGCGGGCCGGGCAGGGCGGCGAGGAGCTGCGCGCCGAGGTGTTGGGCGGCTACGCCGGGGCGTACCCGGGTGTCACCCACCACCGCGCGTACGAGGTGTCGATGGTCCGGCACCTCAACTGGTTCGGCGGCGACCAGACGCTGCCGTCCTTCCCGTCGCCGCCGTACCGGGACAACGACGCCGGTGCGACCGAGCGGATGGTGGAGTTCCTGCACGGCCACGGCGGGGTGGTCTGCTGGAACCACCCGCTCGACGTGGAACGGCGCGAGTCCCTCGCCCGGCTGCTGGTGGAGCGGCACGCGCTCGGCGTCGACCTGATCGAGATCGGACGCGAACCGGTCGACGACCACCTCTGGGCGTACGACGTGGCGGCCCGCAACGCGATCCCGCTGACCGCCGTCGGGGTGACCGACGACCACCACGGCACCGACTGGCGGGCCGGGCGGGACCGGCACGTCACGTACGTCTGGGCGGCCTCCACCGGCCGCGACGACCTCGTGGCGGCGCTGCGCGCCGGGCAGGCCTGGTTCACCGACCTGGCCCGCTACCGGGGCGCCCTCGACCTGGAGATCGGCGGCCGCAGCGCGATGGGCGCCGTGGTGACCACCGACGCCGCCGACGTGACGGTGCGGCTGCGCGCCACCGACCTGCCGGCCGGCGCGACCCTGGAGGTGGTCACCGGCACGGTCGACCGGGCCGGCGTGACGGACCCGACCCCGGCGATCGGGACCGGTCGGGTCCCGTGGCGCCAGCTTCGCGAGGGCTGGCACGACATGCCGGTTGCGCCCGGCGCGGGCACGTACCTGCGGACGCAGGTCCGGGGACGCGACGGCGAGATCATCGGCGCGGGCAACCCGGTCTGGCTGCTGCGCCAGGCCCCACCCCGCGGCATCCCGATTGACCGCCGCTTCTGAGCCGACGCTCCCGCGGATCTTGGCGAGTTTCCGTTCGCTGCTGACGGCAACTCTCCAAGATCCGCCACGTCGGATGCCTCCGGCAGGCAGGCGTGAAGTGCGGGGGAGCGGGTACGCGCGCGGCCGGGAGGCGGGCGCCTCCGGGATCGAGGGAAACCATGGCAGCCGCCGCCGTCGTCGTGCTGGTCATCATCGTCGTGCTCGTGCTGCTCGTGGTCTCGCTGAGCATCCGGCTGGTGCAGCAGTACCAGCGCGGCGTGGTGTTCCGCTTCGGCCGGGTGCTGGAGCACATCCGGCAGCCCGGCTTCCAGCTGATCATCCCGGTGGCCGACCGGATGGTGCGGGTGAGCATGCAGACGACGGTGATCGGGGTGCCCGCGCAGGGCGTGATCACCCGGGACAACGTCACGCTGACCGTCGACGCGGTCGTCTACTACCGGGTGGTCGACCCGGTGAAGGCCCTGGTCAACGTCCGCGACTACCCGTCGGCGGTGCTCCAGGTCGCGCAGACCGCGCTGCGGTCGGTGATCGGCAAGGCGGACCTGGACACGCTGCTGCGCGACCGGGACCGGATCAACGCGGAGCTGAAGACCGTCATCGACGCGCCCACCGAGAAGCCGTGGGGCCTGCTCATCGAGCGGGTGGAGGTCAAGGACGTGTCGCTGCCGGAGGGGATGAAGCGGTCGATGTCCCGGCAGGCCGAGGCGGAGCGGGAGCGCCGGGCCCGGGTGATCGCGGCGGACGGCGAGTTCCAGGCGTCGCGGCGGCTCGCCGACGCCTCGCGGGCCATGGCGAACACGCCGGGGGCGTACCAGTTGCGGCTGCTGCAGACGGTGGTGGATGTGGCGGCGGAGAAGAACAGCACCCTGGTCATGCCCTTCCCGGTGGAGCTGCTGCGCTTCTTCGACCGGCTGGCCGGCGGGGGTCGCGAACAGGCGGGTCCGGCCGGGCCGGGCGCGACGGAGCAGGGGGCGCCGGGGCTCGGGCCCGTGACCGAGAGCGTCGCGGCGGCCGCCGCGGACGGGGACGGCCGCCGACCCGCCGAGTGACGGTACCGCGTATATGCCGATAGCCGGTATATGCTCGCCCGCATGACCGACAGCCCCCTACGGGAACCCACGTTCCTGGTCCTCACCGCGCTCGCCGAGACACCCCGGCACGGCTACGCGGTCATCGAGGACGTGCTGCGCATCTCCGACGGGCGGGTCCGGTTGCGCGCCGGCACCCTCTACGCCGTCCTCGACCGCCTGCGCGCCGACGGCCTCATCGAGGTCGACCGCGAGGAGGTGGTGCAGTCCCGGCTGCGCCGCTACTACCGGCTCACCGCGCTGGGCGCGACCCGGCTCGCCGACGAGGTGGCCCGGCTGCGCCGCCACGCCGACACGGCCGGCCGCCGGCTGCGCGCCGCCGGCCTGCTGCCCGAGGGAGGGGTGGCGTGAGCGCCGCCGAGCTGGAGCGCCGCTACCGCCGGCTGCTCGCCGTCCACCCCTGGGAACACCGCCGGGTGTACGAGGAGGAGATGGTGGCCGTCCTCCTGGCCGACGCGCGGCCCGGGCAGACCCGGCCGGGGTTCCGGGACACGGTCGACCTGATCGGCGCCGGCCTGCGGGCCCGGCTGCGGGTGGGCGCACGGGGGTTCACCGAGCCGGCCTGGGTCGACGCCGCCGCCGTCACCGGCGTCCTCGTGGCGCTGGTGCTCTGCGCCGCGGCCGGGCGCAACCTGCTCGACCACCTGCTGGTGGACCCGTCCCTGCCGCCGCCGCTGCGGGCCGTCGCCCCCGACCTCGTCGACTGGCTGAGATTGGCCGGCTGGGCGGCGGTGGCGGTGACCGCGCTGGCTGGGTTGCCCCGCGTGGCCGCCGGCCTGGCCTGGGCCGGGGTCGGCGGGTGGCTCGTGCTGGTCGGGCCGGGAGTGGGCGACCAGCCGACGTACGTGGTCGACACCCTGCCGCAGTTCGCCCTCGCCCTGGTGGCGGCCGCCGCGCTCACCGTGCCCGCCCCGGCCCGCCGGGCCGTCGCGGTCCTCGGCGTGCGCCGGCTGGCGGTGCTGGTGGCGGCCTGCCTCGCGGTGGTGTCGATCCTGGCGGTCAGCCGGCTGGCCCGGCCGCCCTTCCAGGAGGCCGCGGCCGCTGGCTACCCCGTCTACGTCCTCTACGACCTGGAAGCCCGCAGTGAGCTGGCGATCCGGCTCTACGTCGCCGGGCTCGCCGCCGCCGCCCTGGCCGCCGTCGTCGTCCTGGCGACCCTGAACCGTCCGGTGCGCCGGCGGATCGCCGTCCTGCTGGCGCCGGTCGCCGCGCTCGCCCTGGTCATCGACACGGCGCTGGCCGGTTGGGCGGCGTCGACCGCGCACATGGGACACGCCATCGCGCTGGTGCCGGCCCAGTGGCTCATGCTGGTGCTCGTCCCGCCGGTCACTTTCCTGGCCGGGGTGCTGCTGGTGCGTCGGCGCGAGGAGACGCTGCGAATGGTGGCGCTGGGCCGGGCCGCCGACCGGGAACGTCCCGCCGGCTGAGCCGCCGCCGGTGGCCCCGCGCTCAGGCCGGGGCCACCGGCGCCCGCTCGCCCGCCTGCTCCGGCACGGCGGCCGGGGCGGCCGGCCTCGGCAGGTTGAAGACGAACCGGGCGCCCTCGGCGTATCCGTCGTCCAGCCGCAGCGTGCCGCCGTGGTACTCGATGATCTTCTTGCAGATGGCCAGCCCGATCCCGGTGCCGTCGTAGCCGCCGCGCGGATGCAGGCGCTGGAAGATCAGGAAAATCTTGTCGGCGTAGCGGGGGTCGATGCCGATGCCGTTGTCCGCCACGGCGAACTCCCAGCCGGCGTCGACCTGGGCGACCGCCACCCGGATGCGGGGCGCCCGGTCGGGGTGGCGGAACTTCACGGCGTTGCCCAGCAGGTTCTGCCAGAGCATGGTGAGCAAGGTCGGATCGCCGTGCACCACGGGCAGCGGG
Source organism: Micromonospora sp. NPDC005305 (assembly GCF_040607315.1). Taxonomy (NCBI): domain Bacteria; kingdom Bacillati; phylum Actinomycetota; class Actinomycetes; order Micromonosporales; family Micromonosporaceae; genus Micromonospora; species Micromonospora sp. NPDC005305. Next base: position 193,597 of record NZ_JBEXGL010000005.1, read on the forward strand.
TCCGCCACGATCTCGGCACCCGCCTCGGCGATCCGGTCGGAGAGGTTCGACTCGGCCTGGGCGAGCACACCGGCCAGGTCCACCTCCCGGTCGTCGCCGTAGACCCGGCCGATCCGGGAGAACGCCAGCAGGTCGTTGATCAGGTTCTGCATCCGGGTCGCGCCGTCCACCGCGTACCCGATGTACTGCCGGGCCCGGTCGTCGAGCTGGTCGGCGTAGCGGCGGTGCAGCATCTGGCAGAACGACGCCACCTTGCGCAGCGGCTCCTGGAGGTCGTGCGAGGCCACATAGGCGAACTGCTCCAGGTCCTCGTTGGACCGGCGCAGCTCGGCGGCCTGCTGTTCGAGGGCGTCCCGGTGCCGGCGGCTGGTGTGCAGCGCGTCGACCATCCGCCGCCGCATGGTCTCCACGTCGGCGGTGAGCCGGGCGATGTCGGCCGGCCCCTCCGGGGCGAGGCGGTGCTCGAAGTCGCCGCCGGCGACCCGCCGCACCGAGGCGCCCAGCCACTCCAGCGGGCGCAGCACCGTGGTGCGGACCAGCACCGAGATGACGATGCTGGACAGCAGCAGCGTGGCCAGGATCGCCACGAAGAGGAGATCCCGCAGCGCCCGGGCGCCGTCGAGGTCGGCCCGGCCGGTCGCCTGTTCCCGGTCCAGCCGGGCCTCCAGGCCGGTCAGCGCCGCCTGCGCGGCGTCGAACGCGACCCCGCCCTGCCGCACCACCGGCGCCAGCTCCGCCGCGCCCGCGCCGGCCTGCCGGGCGGCGATCAGCCGGGCCGGGTACCCGGTCCGCCAGCGCTCGGCGAGGACGAGGGCGCCGTCCAGCTCGCGGCGCGCGTCCGGCTCGCCGGTGAGCAGGTCACGGGCCCGCCGCGCGGTCGCGCGCTCGGCGGCCACCCCTTCCTCGTACCGGCGCAGCAGCTCCGGGTCGCCGGTGACGACGTACCCGCGGACCGCCGCCACCTGCTCCAGCAGGCCGCTCTCCAGCCGGCTCACCGCGGTGCGGGCCGGCGAGATGTGGTCGGCCAGCCGGTTGGAGACCGCAGCCGTGTGGGACAGCGCCGCCGCGCCGATCCCGCCGCCGGCGAGCACCAGCACGGTCATCCCGAGCATCATGACGCTCAGCCGCCGGCTCGTGGTCATCCGCGCCCGGCGTCCCTCGGTGACGGTCGTGGCCGCCGTCGCTGCGCTGCTCACGGCAGCACACTAACGGAGGGCCGGCGGCGCGGGCGGACGCGCTCAGTCGAGCAGCCCACCGAGGGTCGGCAGCGGCAGCTCGGGCAGCGGCAGCCCGGACACCGACACCGACGGCAGTGGCAGCGGCAGCCGGGGCAGCGGCAGCAGCGGGCTGCCGGCCGGGGTGGGCGGACGGGTCGTCCCGGGCCTCGGCGTGCCGCCCGAGGTGGCGGGGGCCGGCCGGGGCGTACCGGTGACCGTGGGGCTCGGGACGGCGGTGGGCGCGGGGGTGGCCGGGGCGGTGGCGGCGGGCGTGCTGCTCGTCGGCGCGGTGGTCGCGCGGGCCGCCGCCAGGTCGCGGGCCAGGACGTCGAGCGCCGCGCCCAGGCGCGTGACGGCCGCGGGGTCCTCCACCCGGCCGAGATCCCGGCGGCCCTGCGCGACCAGCGCCTCGGCGTCGTCGAGCCGGCCCGCGTCCAGGGCCGCGCGGGCGCGGTCCACGGTGTCCTCGATGCCGCGCACCTCGGCCTGCTGCGGGTGCAGCAGCCGGGTCAGCGACCAGAGCGGGCTGCCCGGTCCGGCGTCCCGGCTGCCGATGCCGAGCCCGGAGACCAGGGCCAGCAGCGCCACGGCGGCGGCCGCCAGCCGCAGCGTCCAGGGGCGGGGGCGGCGGGCCGCCCGCCGCACGGGCGCCTCCTCGGCGGGCGCCGGCGCCCCGGGACGTACCGCGGTGGGCGGCTCGTCGGCGAGCTCGGCCCGCCAGAGGGCGAGCACCCCGGCGAGCGCGTCGCCCTCGGGCGCGGCCTCGCCGCGACCGAGCGCGTCGAGCAGCGCGTCGTCGCGCGCGATCGTCCCCAGGTCCATCGCCTCGTCGCCGTCGCCCGGCGTCCGCCCGGTCATGCCGCCACCTCGTCCAGTGAGCCCCCGGCCAGGGTACGGAGCCGGGCCAGGGCCCGGGACTGGGCCATCCGGACCGCGGCCGCGGACATGCCGACGATGCCGCCGACCTCCTCGGCGGACAGCCCCGCCGCGACCCGCAGCAGGATGATCTCCCGTTGCACGTCGGGGAGCCGGTCGAGCAGCGCGGAGAGCCGCCGGGCCAGGTCGCTCGCCACGGCCTGCTGCTCCGGACCGGGCGCGGCGTCCGGCCGGTCGACGGGGGCGTCGGTGGGGGTGACGGCGGCGTCGCGGACGGCGGAGCGCTGCGCGTCGGCCACCTTGTGCGCGGCGATGCCGTAGACGAACGCGGCGAACGGCACGCCCTGCTCGCGGTAGCGGGGGAGGGCGCGCAGCACGGCCACGCACACCTCCTGGGCCACGTCGTCGGCCGTGGTGTACGCGCCGCCCACCCGGCCCAGCCGGGCCCGGCAGTAGCGGACCAGCCCCGGCCGTACGCCGACGAGCAGCTCCTCGACCGCCGCCGGGTCGCCCGCGGCGGCCCGGCGGACGAGCTCGGACTCGATCACTGTCGTCATGGCGTTCGTGGAACATCCTCATCGCCGGCCGGTTTCCGGCACGTTATCCACACCTCCGGGGTTTTGCATAGCTCGCCGGTCGTCCCCGACTCGTGACGGAAAGTAGTTGTTGCGTCCGGTCGACCCCGCCCGATGTCCCAGGTGAGACACGAAGGGAGGGGAACGATGGGCGTCGAGGTCGCGGTACGCGGACTGACCAAGTCCTTCGGCGGGCACCCGGTCTGGTCGGACCTCACCCTGACCCTGCCCGCCGGGGAGATCTCCGTCCTGTTGGGACCCTCCGGCACCGGCAAGTCCGTGTTCCTCAAGACGCTGGTCGGCCTGCTGAAGCCCGACCGGGGGTCCGTCCTCATCGAGGGCCGGGACCTGCCGAAGCTCTCCGAGCGCGAGCTGTACGAGGTCCGCAAGCTGTTCGGCGTGCTGTTCCAGGACGGCGCGCTGTTCGGCTCGATGACCATCTACGACAACGTGGCGTTCCCGCTGCGGGAGCACACCCGCCGGTCGGAGTCGGAGATCCGGGCCGTGGTCACCGAGAAGCTGGAGATGGTCGGCCTGGTCGGGGCCGAGCACAAGCTGCCCGGCGAGATCTCCGGCGGGATGCGCAAGCGGGCCGGCCTGGCCCGGGCGCTCGTCCTCGACCCGCAGATCATCCTCTTCGACGAGCCGGACTCCGGGCTGGACCCGGTGCGCACCGCCTACCTCAACCAGCTCATCGTCGACCTCAACCAGCGCACCGGCGCGACCTTCCTGATCGTCACCCACGACATCAACACGGCCCGGACCGTGCCGGACAACATCGGGCTCATCTACCACGGGCACCTGGCCATGTTCGGGCCGCGGGAGATGCTGCTGTCCAGCACCGAGCCGGTGGTCCGGCAGTTCCTCAACGCCCAGCGGATCGGCCCGATCGGGATGGCCGAGGAGAAGGACGCCGAGGAGCTCGCGGCCGAGGCGCAGGCCGGGGTGGAACTCCCGCCGCTGCCGCCGATCCCGCTGCAACTGCCCGCGTCGGACGGGCGGCCGCGCCAGGCCGAGCGCCCGCCGGGCCAGTGGTGCCGCGAGCACGGCGTCACGCCGCCGCCCGGGTCGTTCGAGGGCCGCTGGGCGGCCGACCCGAGCGAGGAGGTGGCCGTGTGAACGCGCCCGCCGCCGCGCTCCGGAACACCGGCGAGTTCTTCGCGTTCTGCCTGGACACGCTGCGCGGGCTGGGCCGCCGGCCGGTGCAGGTCCGCGAGTTCGTGCAGCAGGCCTGGTTCATCAGCTCGGTGTCCATCCTGCCCGCCGCGCTGGTCTCCATCCCGTTCGGCGCGGTCATCGCCCTTCAACTCGGCTCGCTGGTCCGCCAGCTCGGCGCGCAGTCGTTCACCGGCGCCGCCTCCGTGCTCGCCGTCGTCCGCGAGGCCGGCCCCATCGTCACCGCGCTGATCATCGCCGGGGCCGGCGGCTCGGCCATCTGCGCCGACCTCGGCGCCCGGAAGATCCGCGAGGAGCTGGACGCCATGCAGGTGCTCGGGATCGACCCGATCCACCGCCTCGTGGTGCCCCGGGTGCTCGCCTCGATGCTGGTCGCGGTGCTGCTCAACGGCCTGGTCAGCGTGGTCGGGGTGACCGGCGGCTACGCGTTCAACGTGGTGCTCCAGGGCGGCACGCCCGGGGCGTACCTGGCCAGCTTCCAGGCCCTCGGCCAACTGCCCGACCTGGTGGTCGGCGAGGTGAAGGCGCTGCTGTTCGGCGCCGCCGCCGCGCTGGTCGCCAGCCACCAGGGGATGAACGCCAAGGGCGGGCCGAAGGGCGTCGGCGACGCGGTCAACCGCAGCGTGGTGATCACCTTCATGCTGCTGTTCGCGCTGAACTTCGTGGTCACGGCCGTGTACTTCCAGGTCGTCCCGCAGAAGGGGAGCTGACGTGGCGGTTCTCCGGTATCTCGACGACCTGGGCGGGCAGCTCGCCTTCCACCTGCGCGCCCTCGCCTGGGCGCCGCGCACCCTGCGCCGCTACCGGCGCGAGGTGGTCCGGCTGCTGGCCGAGGTCAGCTTCGGCACCGGCGCGCTCGCCGTGCTCGGCGGCACCGTCGGGGTGATCTGCTTCCTCACCTTCTTCACCGGCACCGAGGTGGGGCTCCAGGGCTACCAGGCGCTCGACCAGATCGGCAGCAGCGCCTTCACCGGCTTCGTCTCCGCGTACTTCAACACCCGGGAGATCTCGCCGCTGGTGGCCGCGCTGGCCCTGTCGGCCACCGTCGGCTGCGGGTTCACCGCCCAGCTCGGCGCCATGCGGATCTCCGAGGAGGTCGACGCGCTGGAGGTCATGGGTGTGCCCTCGCTGCCCTTCCTGGTCACCACCCGCATGATCGCCGGCTTCATCGCGGTCATCCCGCTGTACGTGGTGGGGCTGCTCGCCAGCTACCTGGCCACCCGCACCATCGCGGTCGGCTACTTCGGGCAGTCCGCCGGCACCTACGACTACTACTTCCACCTGTTCCTGCCGCCCGAGGACGTGCTCTGGTCCTTCGGCAAGGTGCTGGTGTTCAGCGTGATCGTGGTGCTCGTGCACTGCTGGTACGGCTACACCGCCCAGGGCGGGCCGGCCGCGGTCGGTATCGCCGTCGGCCGGGCCGTGCGGACCGCGATCGTCGCGGTCAACGTCGTCGACTTCTTCCTGTCCCTGGCCATCTGGGGCGCCACCACCACCGTCCGGATCGCGGGGTGACCATGCGACACCGTCTGCTCGGCCTCGTCTTCGTCGCCCTGCTCACCGCGGCGCTGACCGCCGCCGTGCTCCAGTACCGCGGGGCATTCACCCCGGTCGACCGGGTCACCCTCCGCGCCGACCGCGCCGGCCTGCACCTCCTGGAAGGCGCCGACGTGAAGGTACGCGGGGTGGTGGTCGGCGCGGTGCGCTCGGTGCGCAGCGACGGACACGGCGCGGAGATCGGGCTGGCGCTCGACCCGGCCACCACCGGCCGGATCCCCGCCGACGTGACCGCCCGGCTGCTGCCCAAGACCCTGTTCGGCGAGCGCTACGTGGAACTCGTCCCGCCCGCGGGCAGCACCGCCGGGCCGATCCGCGACGGCGCGGTGATCAGCCAGGACCGCAGCCGCACGGCCGTCGAGCTGGAACGGGTGCTCGACGAGGCGTTGCCGCTGCTCCAGTCCGTCCGCCCCGACCAGCTGGCCACCACCCTCGGCGCGATCACCACCGCCCTGGAGGGGCGCGGCGACCGGCTCGGCGCGAACCTGGCCCGGCTCGGCGCGTACCTGCGGCAGCTCAACCCGCAGCTGCCGACCCTCACCGAGGACCTGCGCCAGCTCGCCACCGTGCTGGACAGCTACGACGCGGCGCTGCCCGACCTGCTCGCCCTGCTGCGCGACGTGACCGTCACGGCCCGGACCGTCAGCGACCAGCGCGACCAGCTCGCCGCGTTCCTCGCCGACACGACCGACACGGCCGACACCGCCCGCGGCTTCCTCGACCGGCACGGCGACCAGCTCATCCGGCTCGGCCAGGTCAGCCGGCCGGTGCTGGAGCTGCTCGCCGCGTACGCGCCAGAGTATCCGTGCCTCGTGCACGGGCTGGTCGACCTGCAACCCCGGGTCGAGGAGGTCTTCTCCGGCGGCCGGATGCACATCACGCTGGAGGTGACCCGCGACGGCGGCCCGTACGAGCGGGGCCGCGACGAGCCCGTGTACGCGGCCGGCGGGGGCCCGGACTGCCGCGGCCTGCCGAACCCGAAGGTGCCCGCGCCGGAGGTGGCCGTCGCCGACGGCTACGACTACGGCGGCACCCGTACCCCGAAGCCCCTGCCCGTGGGGGTGCCGGCCGGCGGGGCACCCGCGGCGCCGCCCTCCAGCGAGATGGGCCGGGCCGGCACCGGCGAGGAGCGTGCCCTCGTGAAGCCGCTCGTCGGCGGGCTCACCGGGACACCGCCCGCCGAGGTGCCGGACATCGCGGTGCTGCTGTGGGGCCCGCTGCTGCGCGGAGCGGTGGTGACCACCCGATGACCGGGAAGACGACCCCCGCGCTGGTCAAGCTGCTGGTGTTCGCGGCGATCACGCTGCTGGCCACCGGGCTGCTCGCGCAGACCCTCGGCGCGTTCCCGCCCGGCGGCACCACCTACCGGGCCCGGTTCACCGACGTGACCGGCCTGCTCGCCGGCGACGACGTGCGGATCGCCGGGGTGCGGGTGGGCAAGGTGGCCGGCATCCGGGTGGTCGACGACACGACCGCCGAGGTGGCCTTCACCGTCGACCGGACCGTGCCGGTGGCCGTCGGCGTGCGCGCGGCCGTCCGCTACCGCAACCTGGTCGGGCAGCGCTACCTGGCGCTGACCGAAGGCCCCGGCGACCCCCGCCCGCTGCGCCCCGACGGCCTCATCCCGCTCAGCCAGACCAAGGCGGCGCTGGACCTGACCGTGCTGTTCAACGGCTTCCGGCCGCTGTTCACCGCGCTCGACCCCGCCGAGGTCAACAAGCTGGCGTACGAGATCGTCCAGGTGCTCCAGGGCGAGGGCGGCACCGTGGCCAGCCTGCTGCGGCGTACCGCCTCGCTGACCAGCACCCTGGCCGACCGGGACGCGGTGATCGGCCGGGTGGTCACCAACCTCAACCAGGTGCTCGGCACCCTGGCCGGCCACGACCGCGAGCTGGACCAGAGCATCACCCAGCTCCAGCAGTTCGTCTCCGGGCTCTCCGCCGACCGCACCGCCATCGGCGAGGCGCTGGTCAGCCTCGGCGAGCTGACCGACACCACCGCCGGGCTGCTGCGCCAGACCCGGCCGCCGCTCGCCGCCGACGTCCGCGCCCTCGACGAGCTGGCCGGCACGCTGAACCGCAACTCCGCCGCCATCGACGCCACCCTGGGCCGGCTGCCGCAGCGCTACGAGGCGCTGACCCGGGTCGCCTCCTACGGCTCCTGGTTCAACTTCTACCTCTGCGACTTCGACGGCCGGCTCGCCGTCGACGGCCACGCGCCGCTCACCGTGCCCGGCGTCGACGCCACGGCCGCCCGCTGCGCCACCGGAGGTGCCCGGTGAGACCGTTCCGCGAACGCAACCCGGTGATCGTCGGCGCGGTCGGGCTGACCGTGCTCGTCGCCGCCCTGCTCGGCGCGTTCCAGCTCGACCGGATCGCCGCGCTCACCGGCCGGTCGTACGCGGCCGCGTTCCACGACGCCAGCGGCCTGGCCACCGGCAACGAGGTCCGGGTGGCCGGCGTGCGGGTCGGGCAGGTGACCGCCGTGGAACTCGCCCGCGAGCCACAGCCGCACGTGCGGGTCCGGTTCCGACTCGACGACGACGGCGTACGCCTCGGCCGGGACACCGGCGCGACCATCCGGATCAAGACGGTGCTCGGGCAGAAGTACCTGGCGCTCGCCCCGGCCGGCCCGGGGAAGCTGCCCGAGCGCGGGCAGATCCCGCTGGAGCGCACGGCCGCCCCGTTCGACGTGGTGCAGGCCGTCACGGGCCTCGCCGACACCCTCGACAAGGTCGACACCGACCAGCTCGCCCGGGCGTTCACCACCCTGTCGGAGACCTTCGCCGACACCCCGCCCAGCGTGAACACCTCGCTGACCGGGCTGTCCCGGCTGTCCCGCACCGTCTCGGACCGCGACGCCGAGCTGCGCACCCTGCTGTCCCGGGCCCGGGGCGTCACCGGCGTGCTCGCCGAACGCGACGAGGAGTTCCGCAAGCTGGTTACCGACGGGGAGAAGCTGCTCACCGAGGTCAGCCGGCGGCGGGACGCCATCCACCAGCTCCTGGTCGGCACCGACCAGCTCGCCACCCAGCTCTCCGGGCTGGTCGCCGACAACCGCACCCGGCTGGAACCGGCGCTGCGCAAGCTGCGCGACGTGGTCGCCGTGCTGCAACGCAACCGCGACGACCTGGAGCAGACCATCCGCCGGATGGGCCCGTTCGTCACGGCGTTCGCCAACGTCGTCGGCAACGGGCGCTGGTTCGACTCGTACGTGAACGGGCTGCTCCAGCCGTACCTGCCCGCCGCCACCGGAGGTCGCTGATGCCCGGTCGGATCCAGCGCTGGCGGCGACCGCTCGCCGCGGCCACCGTGCTGCTCACCGCCGTCGCCGCCGGGGCGGCCGTGTGGCGCCACCAACCACCCGACCGGCGGGTCGTCGCCTACTTCACCCGGGCCGTCGGCGTCTACGCCGGCTCCGACGTGCGGATCCTCGGCGTCCGCGTCGGCGAGGTCGAGAAGGTGGTCCCGCAGGGGCGGGTGGTCCGGGTCGAGATGCGCTACGACCCGGAGCTGCGGCTGCCGGCCGGCGCGCAGGCGCTCATCGTCCCGCCCAGCGTGGTCAGCGACCGGTACGTGCAGCTCGCCCCCGCGTACACCGGCGGCGCCGAGCTCGGCGACGGCGCGCGGATCCCGGTGGACCGGACCGCCGCGCCCATGGAGATCGACGACATCTACGCCGCTCTCGACGAGTTCAACCGGACCCTCGGCCCGCGCGGCGCCAACGCCGACGGGGCCCTGTCCGACCTGGTCGCCACCGGCCGGGCCAACCTGGACGGCAACGGTGCCGACCTGCACGACACCCTCGACGGGGCCTCCCGCGCGCTGACCACCCTGTCCGCCGGGCGCGGCGACCTCTTCGGCACGGTGGCCAACCTGCAACGCTTCACCACCACCCTGGCCCGCAGCGACCAGCAGGTACGCCGCTTCCAGCAGCAGCTCGCCGACGTCGCCGAGCAGCTCGCGGGGGAGAAGGAGGAGCTGGCCCGGGCGCTGCGCAACCTGGCCGCCGCGCTCGGCGACGTGACCACCTTCGTCCGGCAGAACCGGACCGCGCTGACCTCGAACGTCACCGCGCTGACCGACATCACCCGGGTCCTGGTCCGCCAGCAGCGGGCCGTCATCCAGATCCTCGACGTGGCACCGCTCGCCATCGGCAACCTCAACCTCGCCTACAACCCCCGCTCCGGCACCCTGGACACCCGGGACAACCCGCTCGGCCCGTACGATCCGGCCACCTTCGCCTGTTCGCTCATGGCCGACCAGCTTCCCGTCGCCGAGGTGCCGGCGATCTGCACCAAGCTCGCACAGACGCTGCGCCAGCGCGGGCTGCCCCTCACCGACCAGCTGCGCAAGCTGCTCAAGCTGCCGCCCGGCGCCCCGGCGGGAGGCGGGTCCTCACCGGGATCCATCAGCTCCCCCGGTGCGCCGACCGCCGACGAGGCGCCGGGCGGCCCCTCCATCCCGAGCGATCCGACGCTCGGCGGCATCCTGCGAGGCCCAGCGTGAGCGCCCGGCGGACCCGCGGGCCCTTGCTGGCCGGCGTGCTGGCGGCGGCACTGCTGCCCGCGGGCTGCGGTCTGCCCGAGGTCGCCGACCTGCCGCTGCCCGGCGGCCGGCCCGCCGGACCCGGCTACACGGTCACCGCGGAGTTCGGCGACGTGCTGGACCTGGTGCCCCGGGCCGCCGTCAAGGTCGACGACGTCACGGTCGGCAGCGTCGAGAAGATCTCCCTGGACGGCTGGCACGCCCGGGTCCGGCTGCGCATCGACCGGTCCGTGCGGCTGCCGGCGAACGCCACCGCCGCCGTCCGCCAGAGCAGCCTGCTCGGCGAGAAGTACGTGGCCGTGGCCCCGCCACCGGCCGAGCCGGCCCGCGGCGACCTGGCCGACGGCGACCTCATCCCGCTGTCCCGGACCACCCGCGGCGCCGAGGTGGAGGAGGTCCTCGCCGCCCTGGGCCTGCTGCTCAACGGCGGCGGCCTGGCGCAGCTGCGCACCATCAACGCCGAGCTGAACCGGGCCCTCGCCGGCCGCGAGCCGGAGCTGCGGGACACCCTCACCCAGCTCGACACCTTCCTCGGCGGGCTGGACCGGCAGAAGGCCGACATCGTCCGCGCGATCGACGCCCTCGACCGGCTCAGCGGCCGGCTGGCCCGGCAGCGGCAGGTCGTCGGCGACGCGCTGGACTCCCTGGCCCCGGGCCTGACCGTGCTGGCCCGGCAACGGGCCCAGCTCACCAAGGCGCTCACCGCGCTGGGCCGGCTCGGCACCGTGGGCACCCGGGTGGTGGAGCGCAGCCGGGCGGACACGGTGGCCGCCATGACCGCCCTGCAACCGATCCTGGAGCAGCTCGCCCGGGCCGGCGACGACCTGCCGAAGTCCCTGGACTTCATGCTGTCGTACCCGTTCCCGCCGAACGTCACCGGCGCGATCGTCGGGGACTTCGTGAACCTGTCGATCACCGCCGACCTGGACGCCGCCACCATCCTGGCCAACCTGGTGGCCGCCGCGCCCCCGCCGGCGCCGCGGACCACCCGGCCGGCGACCCCGACCACGCCCCGGCCCCCCGCCGGCGGCGGGCCGACCCGACCCGGCACCAGGCCCGGCGGCGGCATCCTGCCCGGCCTGCCCGACCTGCCGCTGCTCAAGTGCCTGCCGGACCTGAAGGACTTCCCGGCCATCTTCACCCCGCCGAAGGAGTGCGGGCTGCCGGCGGGCTGCAAGCTGCTCAAGCCGGGCTCCACCGTGCCGCTCGGCGGGCTGCTGCTGCCCAAGGGGCTGATCCCGCCCGGCACCGCGTTCCCCGCCGGCACCGAACTGCCCGACGGCACCGTGCTCACCGCCCAGTGCGTGCTCCCGCTGACCGGCGCCGTCACCGGCCAGATCGGCGACCTGACCGACGTGCTCGGGGGAGGGCTGATCCCGTGATCGGACGCACCGTGAAGCTCCAGGTGCTCGCCTTCGTGCTGGTGAGCATCCTCGGCGTCGGCTACGTCGGCGTCCGCTACGTCGGCCTCGGCGAGCGGCTGTTCCACACCGGCTACGTCGTCCACGTCGACCTGGCCCGCGCCGGAGGGCTGTTCGCCAACGCCCCGGTCACCTACCGCGGCGTGCCCGTCGGCCGGGTCACCGCGGTCGCCCTGCGCGGCGACGGGGTCCGCGCCGACCTGCGCCTCGACCGGGGCGTCCGGGTCCCCGACGCGCTGCGCGCCGTGGTGGCCCAGCGCTCCGCCGTCGGCGAGCAGTACCTCGACCTGCGGCCCGAGCGCGACGGCGGGCCGTACCTGGCCGACGGTGCGGTGATCCCGGCCGACCGGACCGGCCTCCCACTGGCCCCCGAAACCCTGCTGACCAACCTGGACGCGCTGGTCCGCTCGGTCGACCCGGAGGACCTGACCGTGCTCGTCACCGAGCTGGGCACCGCGTTCGACGGCAACGAGCAGGCCCTGGCCCGGATCCTCGACGCCGGGGACGCCCTGCTCACCGAGGCGGACCGGCGGCTGCCGGAGACCCTCGCGCTGATCCGCGACGCCCGGACCGTGCTGACCACCCAGGCCGAGTCCAGCGAGGCGCTGCGCCGCTGGTCGGCCGGGCTGGCGCAGCTCGCCGCGACCCTCCGCTCCGCCGACCCGGACCTGCGCCGGCTGCTGGCCGGCGGACCGCCCGCCGGGGTCGAGCTGCGGGCGCTGCTGCGCGGCCTGGAACCCGACGTCGGCGTGCTGCTCGGCAACCTGGTCACCGTCAACGGCATCGCCGCCCGGCGGCTGCCCGGCATCGAGCAGCTGCTGGTGGTGTACCCGATCGCGGTGGCCGGCGGGTACACCGTCACCCCCGGCGACGGCACCGCCCACCTCGGCCTGGTGGTCAACCTGGGCAACCCGCCGGCCTGCGTCTACTCCGGAGGCGCCACGGCGTGCGACGCCGGTGAGCGCGCCGCCGGGGCGAGCGTACGCGGCGCCGGGAACGCGCCCCGGCCCTCCGGCGCCGACCCCGCGCCCCCGCCCGGGGCCGACCGGGGCGGCGACCCCGGGTACGACCCGGCGACGGGCCTGGTGCTCGGCGCCGACGGCCGCCCGTTGCAGTTCGGCGGCACCGGCGGCCAGTACCGCACGGCCGGGGCCCAGTCCTGGAAACAGCTGTTGCTCGCCGGGGTGACCCCGTGACCGGCGTACCCGAGGAGGTGGCGGTGCCCAGCCGTAGGAACACCACGTTGAAGGTCATCAAGGGCGCGAAGGCCGGCGGCCCGACGGTGCCGCGCCGCCGCCTGGTCAACCGCGCGGTCTCCGCGTCCGGCGAGCCCATCGAACGGGTGCTGGAACGGCTCGACCGGGAGCCGGTCGAGGACCCCGCCGAGGCCGGGGACCTCACCGTCGTCGGCGATCCCGCCGAGGTCGAGGACCTGCCCGAGCCAGATCCGGAGCCCGCCGACCCGGACGCCGACGCCGGGCCCGCGGGCACCGCCCCGCCCCGGCGGCGTCGGGCGCTCATCGCGCTGCTCGTGGTGCTGCTGGCCGCCGCCCTGGCCGGCGCCGGCGTGCAGGGCCACCGCTGGTACGTCGACCGGGCCACCGACCAGGCCCGCCGCGAGGCCGTGGCCGCCGCCCGGCAGGCCGCCGTCAACTTCGTCTCGGTCAGCGCGGCCAGCGTCGACCGGGACCTGAGCCGGATCACGGCCGGCGCCACCGGGGACTTCAAGGACGAGTTCACCCGCGGTCAGGCGCAGGTCCGCGCCGCCGTGGTGGAGAACAAGGTCCAGTCGCAGGGCAGCGTGCTGCGCGCCGGGATCGTCTCCGGTGACCGGCGGCACGCGGTGGTGCTGGTGGCGGTCGACGCCACCGTCCGCAACGTCAAGTCGCCCGACGGGCGGCCGTCGCACTACCGGATCCAGCTCGACCTGGTCCGGGACCGGGACTCGGGGGACTGGCTCGTGACCAAGCTCCAGTTCGTCGGATGACCGACAGGAGGAGACCCATGCGCCTACCGACCGTCCTGCGTCGACCCCGGGTGCGGCTGCGGCCCGTGCCGCTGCTCGTCGTCGCGCTGCTGCTGGCCGCCGCCGTGGCGGTGGCCGGCTGGACCGCCGACCGCCGCGCCGGCCAGCGCGACCAGGCCGTACGCCAGGCCCTGGCCACCGCGCCGGCCGCCGCCAAGGCCCTCTTCTCCTACGACTACCGCACCTTCGACGACAGCGTCGCCAACGGCCGCACCTTCGCCACCGGCGCGTTCGCCGACGAGTACGCGCAGACCACCACGGCGCTCAAGGCGACCGCCACGAAACAGCAGGCCGTGGTGCTCGCCGAGGTGTCCGCGACCGGCGTGGTCGACGCCCGGCCGGACCGGGTGGAGCTGCTGCTCTACCTCAACCAGTACCGGCGCAACGTGACCACGGCGGGGGAGAAGGTGGACCAGAACCGGGTGGTGCTCACCCTGGTCCCGGTGCACGGCGAGTGGAAGGTCGTCCAGGCCACCGCCATCTGACCGGCGGGCTTGCCGGCGTCTGCTAGCAGTGGCGGTGTGTCCGTTCCCGACCATCCGCCTGCACAGGCGGAAGCATCCGTTGCGCCGATGGACTCCTGCGCCGGCGCGACCAGAATGACCAGCGAGGCGGAGGCCGACTCCCGCCCCTGGAACGCCGTGGAGGCCGTCGCATGAGCGGCTGGCAGCTGTCCGGCTACACGCCGGTCCGTCGGCTCGGCGCCGGTGCGTCGGGCAGCGTCGTGCTCGCCACCCACGACGCCACCGGCACCCCGGTCGCCGTCAAGTACCTGGTGCGTGACCTCGGCGCGGACTCCTCCTTCCGGACCGCCTTCCGGGAGGAGGCCCGGCTTCTCGGCGAGATCGACGACCCGCACGTCAGCCGCCTCTACGAGTACGTCGAGTCGCCGCACGGCGCCGCCATCGTGATGGAGCTGGTAAACGGGGTCTCGCTGCGCCAGATGCTGCGCGCGCACGGCCCCACCACCCCCGAGGCGGCGCTCTGCGTGCTGAAGGGCTCGCTCGCCGGCCTCGCCGCGGCCCACGCCCGCGGCGTGGTGCACCGCGACTACAAGCCGGAGAACGTGCTGGTCACCGGGGAGGGGCTGAGCAAGCTCGCCGACTTCGGCATCGCCATGCCGCTCGGCCAGGGCTCCGACACCACCGTCTCCGGCACACCCCGCTACATGGCGCCGGAGCAGTGGACGGGCGTGCCGGCCAGCCCGGCGTGCGACATCTACGCGGCCACCGCCACCTTCTTCGAGTGCCTCACCGGCCGGCCCCCGTACGAGGGGCCGGATCTGTTCTCCCTGCGGGAGCAGCACGCCTCCGCGCCGATCCCGACCGACCCGGCCCCCGCGCCGGTGCACGAGCTGCTCCGGCACGGCATGGCCAAGCGCCCCGACGAGCGGCCCCAGCCCGCCCAGGTGTTCCTGGAGATCCTCGACGGGGTGGCCGGCGCCGGATACGGCGGGGAATGGGAGGAGCGCGGGCTCCGCGAGCTGGCCCGCCGGGCCGCCCTGCTCGCCGCGCTCTGGCCGTTCCCCGACGGCGCGGGCGGCGCCACCAGCCTGGCCAGCACCACGCTCGGCGCGGCGGTGGGGCGCGACGGCCGGTTCCGCCGGGGCCGCGCGCGGACCGCCCTGGCCGGTGGCGTCCTGGTCGCCGCCCTGGTCGCCGGCGGCGCCGGCTACAGCTACGCGGCCAACGACGGACCCGCCGCCGGCGACCCGACCGGCCCGGCCGTCGCCGGCCCCACGGTCACCGACCCGACCGGCGCCACCCCGACCGGCACGCCGGCGCCGACCGCGACCGCCATCCCGTCCGCGTCGGCCACCCCGCCGGCGACGCCGAGCGGTTCCCGGTCCGCGACGCCCACCCGCTCACCGGTACGCACCAGCGCGCCGGCACCGGCCCCGTCGACCAGCACCGCACCGCCGCCCCCGCCCGACGTCACGGCCCCCGCCGTCGGCGGCGTCACCGCCGACCCCGGGCAGCTCGAACCGAACGGCTGCCCGTACGGCGACAAGACCAGCACGGTCACCGCGACGGTCACCGACGACCGCAGCGGCCCGGGCGCCCTGAAGGTCACCTTCCGCTACACCCTGGAGGGCGCCACCCGCACCGGGTCGATGGCCCCCGCCGGGCGCGGCATGTTCCGCGGCACCCTCGGCCCGCTGCCCGGGCCGAAGCAGAGCAGCCGCATCCCGATCCAGGTCACCGCCGTCGACGCCGCCGGCAACGCGACCACCTCGGCGTCCCCGGTGTACGTGACGCTCTACAACTACTGCACCCCCGGCTAGGAGTGGTGACCGTGCCCGCTGCCCAGACCCGCACCGTGACCCGGGGACGGCCGTCGTGACCCGGCCGGAGGAGCCGACCGAGGCGCTGCCCACCCGGGCGCTGCCCACCGACCCCGGCGCGACCGTCGACCTGGGCCACGGCGGCAGCCCGCACCCCACCGACGCGACCGTCCACCTCGGGCCACCACCGCCTGGCCGGCACAACAGCCCGGACGCGACCGTGCACTTCGGCTCCCCGGCCGCCGCCGCGACGGGTGCGGCCCAGCCGACCGTGCACTTCAGCGCGCCGCCCCGGCAGCACCCGACAGGGCCGGCCACCGTGGCCGGGGGCGGTGCGACCTCCGGGGCGTACCGAGGGGCGACGGCGGACGCGCGGGCCGCGAGCGGCGCGCCGGCCCCCGGCGGCCTGCCGGCCCCCGGCGGGGAGCTGCGCTTCGGGCCCGGTGTCCCGGCCACCCCGCCGCCCGCCCCGGCCTGGCCGGCGATGCCTCCGGCACGGCCGTCCCGCCCGGTCTGGCGCCGGGTCGTCTCGGTGCTGTCCACCCTGCTGACCGCGGCGCTGCTGGTGGTGGTCGGGCTCTACCTGTGGCAGCGGCTGCGCCCGCTGGAGGTCGAGGGCGTCACCGTGGCGGTGCCCCGGCCGCCCGGGGTGGCCTGCGACGTGACCGTCGACGTGGTGGCCACCGTGCGGACCAACGGGCGCGGCGGGGTCATCCGCTACCAGTGGTTCCGCTCGGACGGCCCGCCGGGCGGCCTGCTCACCGAGCGGGTCGGTCGCGGCCAGCAGACCGCGACCCTCACCCTCAAGTGGACGTTCAGCGGGGCCGGCACGACCACCGAGAGCGCCACCGTCAACCTCGTCGAACCGTCGCCGCTGCAGGCCGGCACGCAGGTCCGCTACCGCTGCCCCGGTGGCTGACCGCGTTTCCCCGCCGGCTGGTCAGGGTAGCTCCAGGCTAACCAACCCTGACCCTGTGCGTGGAGGCCCTTCGATGAGAGACAACTTCGGGGACGCGGTGGGCGACGCGTTCCGCTCGGTGATGCTGTTCCTGCCCAAGGCGGTCGCCTTCATCGCCATCCTGATCGTGGGCTGGCTGGTCGCCAAGGCCGTGCTGAAGATCGTGGACAAGGTCCTGGAGCGGGTCCACTTCGACCGGGCCGTCGAGCGCGGCGGCATCAAGACCGCCCTCGCGCGCTCGAAGTACGACGCCAGCGACATCGTCGCCAAGCTGGCCTACTACGCGGTGCTGCTGGTCACCCTCCAGCTCGCCTTCGGCATCTGGGGCCCGAACCCGATCTCCGACCTGATCGCCGGCGTCGTCGCCTGGCTGCCCCGCGCGTTCGTCGCCATCGTCATCGTGGTGGTGGCCGCGGCCATCGCCCGCGCGGTGAAGGACATCATCTCCAGCGCCCTCGGCGGCCTCTCCTACGGCCGGGTGCTCGCCAACATCGCCTCGGTGTTCATCCTGGGCCTCGGCGTCATCGCCGCGCTCAACCAGATCGGCGTCGCCACCACGGTGACCACCCCGGTGCTGATCGCCGTGCTCGCCACGGTCGGCGGCATCCTGGTCGTCGGCGTGGGCGGCGGCCTGGTCCGCCCGATGCAGAGCCGCTGGGAGAACTGGCTGGCCCGGGCCGAGGAGGAGTCGCGGACCATCGCCACCCACGCCCGGGCGTACCAGGCCGGGCGGCGGGACGTCGAGGCGCGGTTCGGCGGGACGGCCGGCCCGTACGCCGAGGCCGAGCTGACCCAGCCCGTGGCCGGCGAGACCGACGCCGACCGGACCCAGCCCGTCGCCCCGCACGGCGCGGCGGAGCCGACCCAGCCGGTGCCGGCGTACGCCGACCCGGACCGCACCCAGCCGACCACCCCGCGGCAGCCGACGGCCGAGCAGGCCGCGGACAGCGAGGCCACGATGGTCATCCCGCAGGCGGACGTGGACCGTTCCCGCCGCTGACCGACCGCGCGCCGACCGGGGTGGGGCCCTTCCGGGTCCCACCCCGGTCCGTCCGCGCGGGGCGGCGCGGGGGCCGGGCGCCCGGTTACGATCGGCGCATGCACTGGCGACATTGATGCCCTGCCGAGGGTCGAGCCCGCGGGCCACCGCGGACACCGCACGTCCGGTGTCCGTTCCGTCCCCGTGGGAAGGTCCTCATGCTCG
This sequence comes from Micromonospora sp. NPDC005305, assembly GCF_040607315.1. Taxonomy (NCBI): domain Bacteria; kingdom Bacillati; phylum Actinomycetota; class Actinomycetes; order Micromonosporales; family Micromonosporaceae; genus Micromonospora; species Micromonospora sp. NPDC005305. Next base: position 211,438 of record NZ_JBEXGL010000005.1, read on the forward strand.
TCGTCTCCGCCCGCGTGCCCGCCGAGCGCCGGCTCGCCGTCACGCTCTACGCCTACGCGTTCCTCACCGACCTGGTGCTGCTCTACCCGGTCTACACGCTGCTCTTCGCCGACACCGGGCTGTCGGTCGGGCAGATCTCCTCGCTGTTCGTGCTCTGGTCGGCCGCCGGCATCCTGCTGGAGGTGCCCTCGGGCGCCTGGGCCGACGCCGCCTCCCGGCGTCTCCTGCTCTGCCTGGCCCCGCTGCTGACCGCCGCGGGTTTCGCCCTCTGGGTGCTCGTGCCGTCCTACCCGGCGTTCGCCGTCGGCTTCCTGCTCTGGGGCGCGGGCGGCGCGCTGCGCTCCGGTGCCCAGGAGGCGCTGGTCTGGACCGAGCTCGACCGGCTCGGCGCCGCCGGCCGGTACGCCCGGCTGGCCGGCCGGGCCAGGACCGCTGAGCTGCTGGGGGTGGTCGGCGCCATGGGGCTGGCCGCCCCGGTGCTGGCCCTCGGCGGCTATCCGGCGGTGGGTGCGGCGAGCATGGCGGCGTGCCTGGCGGCCGCGGCGATCGCCACCCGGTTCCCCGAACACCGGTCTGCGGAGCCGAGGGGCCACCGCACGGACCAGCCCGGCGGGGACCAGGCCGAGACGGCCGAGCCCGGCTGGTTGGCCAGCCTGCGCGGCGGGCTGGCCGAGGCGCGCGCCGACCGGTCGGTGCGGGGTGCGCTGCTGCTGGTGCCGGCGGTCGCCGCCGTGTGGGGCGGCCTGGACGAGTACACGCCGCTGCTGGCCCGGGACACCGGGATCCCGGCGGCCACCGTGCCGCTGCTGCTCCTGCTCGTCTGGGCCGGCACCACCGTGGGCGGGCTGCTGGCCCCGGCGGGGGAGCGGCTGACCGACCGCGGCTTCGCCGCGCTGCTGGCCGGCGCGGCGCTGGCCCTGGCCGCGGGCGCCCTGGTCCGCCACCCGGCCGGGTTCGTCCTGGTGGGCGTCGCGTTCGCGGCGTTCCAGCTCGCCACCGTGCTGGCCGACGCCCGGCTCCAGGCCCGGATCAGCGGGCCCGACCGGGCCACGGTCACCTCGGTGGCCGGGATGGCCACCGACCTGACGATCATCGCGGTCTACGCCGGGTACGGCGTCGTGGCGGGCGCCGCCGGCCACCCGGTCGCGTTCGCGGTGGCCGTGCTGCCGTACCTGCTGCTGGCCGGCCGGCTGGCCACCCGCCGTTCCGCTCGCCGAATCCGGGCGAATAGGTCGTTGTCCGAAAATGCGGATGTTTCCTGACTACCGTATGGGCGGAAGTGGCCGGCGCCGGCCGTCCCCGGGGCGGCCCGGCGACCGGCGGTGGGCTGGTCGGGACGGAGGCGACGCGGCGTGACGATGGAAGCAGAGCGCACCCTGCGCGACGAGGAGCTGGCCGGGCTGGCCGACCTCGCCGCCCAGCTCCGGGTCGACTCGATCCGGTGCAGCACCCGGGCCGGCTCCGGCCACCCCACGTCGAGCCTGTCCGCGGCCGACCTGCTGGCCGTGCTGGTCGCCCGCCACCTGCGCTACGACTGGTCCTATCCGGGCAACCGCGCCAACGACCACCTGATCTTCTCCAAGGGGCACGCCTCGCCGCTGCTGTACGCGACCTTCCGCGCGACCGGCGCGATCAGCGAGCAGGAGCTGCTGGAGACCTACCGCCAGTTGAACTCCCGCCTCCAGGGCCACCCCACCCCGGTCCTGCCCTGGGTCGACACCGCCACCGGCTCGCTCGGCCAGGGGCTGCCGGTCGGCGTCGGCGTCGCCCTGGCCGGGCGGTACCTGGACAAGCTCCCGTTCCACGTGTGGGTGCTCTGCGGCGACAGCGAGACGGCCGAGGGCTCCATCTGGGAGGCCCTGGACAAGGCCGGCCACTACGGGCTGCGCAACCTCACCGCGATCGTGGACGTGAACCGGTTCGGCCAGCGGGGGCCGACCGAGCTGGAGTGGGACCTGGACACCTACCGCCGGCGCGTCGAGGCGTTCGGCTGCCACCCGATCGTCGTCGACGGCCACGACCTGGCCGCGATCGACGAGGCGTTCGGGCAGGCCCGGCAGGCGACCGGCCCGACGGTCGTGCTGGCCCGGACGGTCAAGGGCAAGGGTGTGCCGGAGATCGAGAACCGGCCCGACTGGCACGGCAAGGCGCTCGAAGCGGACCAGGCCGAGCGGGCCGTCCAGGCCCTCGGGGGCGTGCGGCAGATCCGGGTCACCGGGCCGCGGCCCGCCGCCGCGCCGGCGGCCCCCGCTCCCGCCGGGCCGCCGCCGGAGCTGCCCCGGTACGACAAGGGGGCGAAGGTGGCCACCCGCAACGCGTACGGGGATGCACTGCGCGCGCTGGGCGCCCGGCCGGACGTGGTGGTCCTCGACGGCGAGGTCAGCGACTCGACCCGGGCGGACAAGTTCGGCGAGGCGTACCCGGACCGGTTCTTCGAGATGTTCATCGCCGAGCAGCAGCTCGTCGCCGCCGCGGTGGGCCTGCGGGTCCGCGGTTACCGGCCGTTCGCGGCCACCTTCGCCGCGTTCCTGTCCCGCGCCTACGACTTCATCCGGATGGCCGGCATCTCCCGGGCCGACATCGCCCTCGCGGGCTCGCACGCGGGCGTGGAGATCGGCCCGGACGGCCCCTCGCAGATGGGCCTGGAGGATCTCGCCGCACTGCGCGCCGTGCACGGGTCGACCGTGCTCTACCCGAGCGACGCCGTCTCCTGCGCGGCCCTGGTCGCCGCCATGGTCGACCGGGAGGGCGTCAGCTACCTGCGCACCACGCGCGGCAAGTACCCGGTGCTCTACGACAACGGCGAGGACTTCCCGGTCGGCGGCAGCAAGCTGCTGCGCGACGGGACCGACGTGGCGCTCATCGGCGCCGGGGTGACCGTGCACAACTGCCTCGCGGCAGCCGACGAGCTGGCCCGCGAGGGGATCGACGCCCGGGTGATCGACCTCTACTCGGTGAAGCCGGTCGACCGGCAGCGGCTGCTCGACGCCGTGCGCGACACCGGTGGCCGGTTGGTGGTGGTCGAGGACCACTACCCGCAGGGCGGGCTGGGCTCCGCCGTGCTGGAGGAGCTGGCCGGCCTGGCCGAGCCGGTGCGGGTCAACCACCTGGCCGTACGCGGACTGCCCGGCTCCGGGACCCCGGCCCAGCAGATGGACCGGGCGGGCATCGGCGCGTACGCCATCGTCGGCGCGGCCCGCGCGCTCGCCTGAGCCCGCCCGCCGCCACCCGCTCGCCGGGGGACCCGGGGTCAGCGCCGCAGCCGGATCTCCGCCGGATCCCGGTCGCTGCGCAGCCCCTTCCAGGAGGGGTGGCGCAGCCGGCGGTCCGGCGTCCACGACCGGAAGGTGACGTCACCGACCAGCACCGGGTCGACCCAGACGGCGTGCCGGGCGTGCTCGCGCGGCACCTCGGCGAAGGGCGGGTCCGGCCGGGTCAGCGGCTCCAGGCGGCCCGCCAGGTCGCGTAGCACGGCCTGGGTGAAGCCGGTGCCCACCTGCCCGATGTAGTGCAGCCGGTCGTGCTCGTCGTACATGCCGAGCAGCAGGGACCCGATGGCGCCGGACCGCCGGCCGGAGCCCGGCTTCCAGCCGCCCACGATCACCTCGACGGTCTCGTTGAGCGGCACCTTGACCCACGCCGCGCCCCGGCGGCCCGGCTCGTACGGCGACCGGAGCTGCTTGGCGACCACCCCTTCCAGGCCGAGGTCGGCCGCCGCGGTGGCCAGGTCCCGGCCGGCCTCGCCGGTCCAGTAGGGCGGCGTCTCGACGGTCTCGCCGCTGAGTCCCAGCCCCTCCAGGGCCGCGCGCCGTTCCGTGTACGGCAGGGCCGTGGTGTCCCGCCCGTCGAGGTGCAGCAGGTCGAACAGGTAGTACCGGACCGGGGTGGCGGCGACCAGCGCGGCGGCCGGCGCCCGCACGTGCATCCGCCGTTGCAGCGCCGAGAAGCTGGGCCGGCCGCCGGGGTCGAGCGCCACGATCTCGCCGTCGAGCACCGCCCGCCGCCCGGCCAGGAGGTCGGCCAGCTCGCCCAGCTCCGGGTACGCCCGGGTGACGTCCCGGTCGTTGCGGCTGAGCAGCCGCAGCCCCCGGTGGACGTAGGCGACCCCGCGCACGCCGTCCCACTTGAACTCGTAGCCCCAGCCGGGCCCGGTGGGCAGCGGGCCGAGCCCGGCGAGCATCGGCGGCACGAGCGTCGGCATCCTGGCGGCCACGTCCCGATCCTGGCCGTCGCGACCTCGGCGGACGCCGGTTTTCGGTCTTTTGCCCGAACGGCGGTTGTTTGTGGTGGTCCTCGGCGGGTAGCCACCCGTCTCCGGGACGGAAGGACCGACGATGGCGGAGCTGGAGTTCGTGGCGAAGGTGGCCGAACGGGCGGGCGTCCCGGCCGACACCGCGCGATCCCTGACCGAGGCCACCCTGCGCACCCTCGCCGAGCGGATCAGCGGCGGCGAGGCGGCGGACCTGGCCGACCACGTGGCGCACGAGCTGCGCCCGCTGCTGGCCCGGGCCCGCCCGGAGGAGCCGGAGGCCTTCGGGTACGACGAGTTCCTGCGCCGGGTGGCCGAGCGCGCCGGCACGGCGCCGGACGTCGCCGAGCGGGGCGCCCGGGCCGTGCTGCAGACCCTGCACCGGGTGGTCGGGCACGTCGAGTTCGAGCAGGCCCTCGCGCAGCTGCCCCGGGAGATCGGCGCGCTGGCCCAGCCCGTGCCCCGCACGCCCTGACCGCCCGGGGACGAAACGCCCACCGGCGGCTTCCCCCGGTGCCTCCGGCCGGCCACTACGGTGGGCTGATGGCCGCCCTGAGCTTCGACCGCCACCGCGCCGAGATCGTCGCCCAGAGCGACCTGCTCCGCACCCACCTCGACGGCGCCGACCTGACCACGCCCGTCTCCTCCTGTCCGGGGTGGAACGTCGGCCAGCTGGCCCGGCACCTCGGCGGCGGCCAGCGCTGGGCGGCCGAGGTGGTGCGCACGCGGGCCGAGCGGCCGCCGTCGGACACCCACTTCCGGGACCTGTCGCCGTACGCGAACGAGGAGCCCGCGGTGGTCGGCCCCTGGCTGGTGGAGAGCGCCGCCGCGCTGGCCGGCGCGCTCGGTGCGGCGGGACCCGACGTGGCCACCTGGACGCCGCTGGAGGTGCCGGCCGCCGGCGTGTTCTGGGCGCGCCGGTTCGCCAACGAGACGCTGCTGCACCGGGCGGACGCCGCCCTCGCCCTGGGCGTGGACTTCGCCGTCGACCCGGCGGTGGCGGTCGACGCGCTCGACGAGTGGATGGAGCTGGGCTCGCTGCCGCAGATGCTGGACTTCCACCCGCACCAGCGCGAGCTGCTCGGCCCCGACCGCACCCTGCACCTGCACGCCACCGACGTGCCCGCCGAGCTGGGCGCCGAGTGGCTGGTGGACCTCACGGGGGACACCCTCGCCTGGCGGCGGGCGCACGAGAAGGCGACCGTGGCGGTCCGCGGCCCGGTGAGCGAGCTGCTGCTGATGGTCTACCGGCGGCGACCGGTCGACCTGGCGGTGGTCGAGGTCCTCGGCGACGGGAAGCTGCTGGACTTCTGGCTGGAGCGCGTCGCGTTCGGCTGAGCGCGCGCCGGGGTCAGCTCACCGGGTCCGGCTCGGTGGTCTGCTCCCACATCGACTTCATCTCGTCGAACGCCTGCTCCATGATCTGCACCATGGCCCGGCGGGCCGCGTCGCCGTCGCGGCGCTGCAGCGCCGACGCCACGTCGGCGTGCAGCTGCAACGCCTGCTGATCGGGGTGGTGCGGCATGAGGTGGTAGTGGTGCCGCCCGGTGAGCACCTCGGCGACCAGTTCCCGGAGCTTGCCGAACATCTCGTTGCCGGAGGCGGCGAGGATCCGCCGGTGGAACTCGATGTCCAGGCGCAGGAAGCGGTCCTCGTCCCCGGCCTGCCCGGCGGCCCACATCTTCGCCGCGATGCCGACCAGGTCGCTCGCGTCGTCGGGGGTGATCCGGCGGGCGGCCAGCCACGCGGCGTGCGGTTCGACCGCGGTCCGCAGCTCGGTGATCGAGCGGAGCTGGGCCATCCGGCCGGCGGAGGCGAGCCGCCAGCGGATCACCTGCGGGTCGAAGACGTTCCACGCCTCGGCGGGGCGGATCAGGACGCCGACCCGGCGGCGCGTCTCGATGAGGCCCATCGACGCGAGCACCCGGAGGACCTCGCGGATCACCGACCGGGAGACCGCGTGCCGGTCGACGAGTTCGTCGATGTTGAGCACGGAGCCGGCGGCCAGTTCGCCGCCGCAGACGGCCGTGCCGAGTTCATCGAGCACGCGGGCGTGCAGCCCGGTCTCGCCCCCGGAGGAGGAGTGATCCACGGTTCGGAGCATATCAGTTGGTGATCGACCCTTGAATAAATCAGCTTTTTCGGCCTAGCATCCCGTGGTTAAGCGGACGTTACAGCGTTGTGGCGCTCTTCCCCCGGGGCGGCGACCACGAGAAAAGGAGAGATGACGTGCGACGTCGATCGATATTCGGTACGTCTCTGGCCGTGGTCGCCACCATGGGCCTGGCCGCCTGCGGCGGCGGTGGCGACGACAGCGGCGGGTCCAAGACGGTGCGCGTGACGCTGGCGAACCACGTGTGGACGGAGAACATCAAGGCGGCCCTGCCCGAGTTCGAGAAGCAGACCGGGCTCAAGGTCGAGATCACCCAGCTCGGCGAGGACCAGCTCTCCGACCAGTACAACGTCAAGCTCAACGCCGGCTCGTCCGACCTCGACGTGATGATGTACCGCCCCCTTCAGGAGGGGAAGCTCTTCGCCAAGAACAAGTACCTGGCCGACCTGTCCGACCAGGTGAAGTCCACCAAGGACTGGGACTACTCCGACTTCCAGTCCGGCCCGGTCGAGGCCACCACGTACGAGGGCAAGTCGGTGGGCGTCCCGATCATCACCGAGCAGGAGGTCCTGTACTACCGCAAGGACCTGCTGGCCAAGGCCGGCCTGAGCGCGGCGCCGAAGACCCTCGACGAGCTGAAGACGGCCGCCGCGAAGATCAAGGCCAGCGTCCCGGGCACCGCGGGCTTCGTGGCCCGGACCGGCAAGTCGCCGGCGGTCACCCAGTTCTCCAGCTTCCTCTACAGCTTCGGCGGTGACTTCGTCGACGGCAGCGGCAAGGCGACCGTCAACAGCGACGCCGCCAAGCAGGCGTACGCCTTCTACGGCGGGCTCATCAAGGACTCCGGCCCGGCCAACGTCAGCACCGACATGAGCTGGCCCGAGGCGATGGCCATCTTCACCCAGGGCAAGGCCGCCTTCTACACCGAGGCCAACTCGCTCTACAAGAACGCCACCGACCCGGCCAAGTCCAAGGTGTCGGACACCGTCGGCTTCGCGCCGTTCCCGGCCGGCCCGGCCGGCTCCAAGCCGTACAACATCCCGTCGTGGGCGCTGGGCATCAACGACGCCTCGAAGAACAAGAGCAACGCCTGGAAGTTCGTCGAGTGGGCCACCGGCAAGGAGCAGACCCTCGCGCAGCAGAAGGCCGGCGTGCCGGGCGCGCGCACCTCGGTCTGGGCCAACCCGGAGGGCACCGCCAACTACCCGAAGGACCTGGTCGAGGCCATCAACGCCAGCACGCAGGGCGGCGTCGCCCACGACCGGCCCGTGGTCGTGAAGGTCGGCCAGGCTCGCGAGCTCGTCGGCCAGCCGATCGTCGACGCGATCACCGGCAAGGACCCGGCGGCCGCGGCCGACACCGCCAACGAGGCCTTCCAGAAGTTCCTGGACGACGAGGCCAAGTAGCACGCGCGCGGGTGGTGGGGCGCCTTGCCCCACCACCCGCGTACCCCTGTCGGTCCGCCCACCCCGGAGATCCCATGGCAACCGTCACCACCGCCCGCCGCGCCCCCGGTGGCGTCGGCGTCATGCCCGACACGCCCGGCTGGGCGCGCTGGGCCAACAACCACCGCAAGTGGCTCTTCGCCGCGCCCGCGATGGTCTTCGTCGCCGCCCTGATCGTGATCCCGCTGGGCTGGACCGCCTGGCTCAGCCTCACCGACGCCGAAGGGTCCGTCCGCGCCGAGAGCGAGTTCGTGGGCTTCCAGAACTACCTCGACGTGCTGTCGGACACCGACCGGTTCTGGCCGGCCGTCGGCCGGACCGCCGCCTTCACCGTCGTCGCGCTGCTGTTCGAGGTGGTCCTCGGGATGGCCGTCGCGCTGCTGCTGTGGCGGCCGTTCAAGGGCCAGAAATGGGTACGGGTGGCCATCCTCATGCCGCTGGTCGCCACCCCGGTCGCGGTCGGCATGATGTGGCGGCTCATCTTCGACCCGAACATCGGCCTGGCCAACCAGGTGCTCGGCTGGGTCGGCATCGGCCCGCAGCCGTGGCTCGCCGGCCAGCACTCCGCGCTGCCCACCACGATCTTCATCGACGTGTGGCAGTGGACGCCCATGGTGGTGCTGATCCTGCTCGCCGGTCTGACCTCGCTGTCGGACGAGCCGCAGGAGGCGGCCCGGATCGACGGCGCCAGCGCCTGGCAGCGGTTCCGGCACGTCACCCTGCCGCTGTTGATGCCCACGGTGATCGTCGCGATCCTGCTGCGCGGCATCGACGCGCTGAAGACCTTCGACATCCTCTACGCCACCAAGGGTCGCGGCGGCGGCTCCTTCCACGAGGTGGAGACCCTCAACGTGTACGCCTACGGGCTGAGCTTCGACTACAACGAGTACGGCGTCTCCTCCACCGTCCTCATCCTCTTCTTCCTGATCATCATCGGGGCGATGTGGGCCCTGACCGCACGGCGCAAGGGGGCCAGGCGATGAAGGCCAGTCCGTCGTACCGGGTGTTCCGGGTGGTGGCCCTCGTCGTCGTGGTGCTGTCGCTCGTCACGCCGCTGCTCTGGATGATCGCCGCGTCTCTCAAGACCAACGTCGACATCTACGACACCGGCAAGGCGCTGGTCTTCTCGCCCACCCTGGACAACTACGCGACCGTGCTCCAGCAGTCGCACTACGTCCAGTTCATCGGCAACAGCCTGTGGGTGGCGTTCGCCGCCACCGTGCTGTCGCTGATCCTCGGCGTGCCGGCCGCGTACTCGATGAGCCGGTTCAACATGAATAAGTCGGCCCTCGTGGTGCTGATGGCCCGGGTCATCCCCGGCGTCTCGCTGCTCGTGCCCTGGTACTACGTCTTCTCGAACCTGCAGCTGGTCGGCGGCTTCACCGTGCTGATCCTCAGCCACATGTTCGTCTCGCTGCCGTTGATCGTCTACATCATGATGGGCTTCTTCGACGGCCTGCCCGAGGAGCTGGAGGAGGCGGCGCTGGTCGACGGGCTCACCCACATCGGCGCGTTCCGCCGGGTCACCCTGCCGCTGTCCGTGCCGGGCATCGCCACCGCCGGGATCCTGTCCTTCATCTTCTCCTGGAACAACTTCATGTTCGCCCTGGTCCTCTCCGGCGCGGACACCAAGACGCTGCCCGTGGCGATCTTCGACTTCGTCGGCTACGCCAGCATCGACTGGGGCGGCCTCATGGCGGCGGCCACCGTGGTCACCCTGCCGATCATGGTGATCGCCCTGTTCGTGCAGAAGTACGTGGTCTCCGGCCTGACCGCCGGCGCGACGAAGGGCTGAGCACCGTGACCACCATCGCGCGCATCGAGACCTTCCTGGTCGCGCCCCGCTGGCTCTTCGTCCGGGTGGAGACCGACTCCGGGATCGTCGGCTGGGGCGAGGCCACCTGCGAGGGCCGCTCCGAGACCGTCCGCGCCGCCGTCGACCAGCTCGCCGAACTGCTGGTCGGCCGGGACGCGCTGCGCATCGAGGACCACTGGCAGGTGCTGACCAAGGGGTCGTTCTACCGGGGTGGGCCGATCCTGGCCAGCGCCGTGGCCGGCCTCGACCAGGCGCTCTGGGACATCGCCGGCAAGCACTGGGGCGCGCCCGTGCACCAGCTGCTCGGCGGCCCGGTCCGGGACCGGATCCGGGTGTACGGCTGGGTCGGCGGCGACGAGCCCGGCGAGGTCCGCGACCAGATCGCCGCCGCCCTCGACACCGGCCTGACCGCGGTCAAGATGAACGCCTCCGGCCGGATGAGCGCGGTGGCCTCGGTGGCCGAACTCGACGCCGTGGTCCAGCGGGTGGCCGCCGCCCGCGAGGTGCTCGGTGACCACCGGGACGTCGCGGTCGACTTCCACGGCCGGTTCAGCCTGGCCAGCGCCCGCCGGGTCGCCCCGCTGCTGGAGCCCTACCGGCCGTTCTTCCTCGAGGAGCCGGTGGTGCCGGAGAACTCCCACCTCATCGGCGAGTTCGTCCGCTCCACCACCACGCCGGTGTCCACCGGGGAGCGGCTCTACAGCCGGCAGGAGTTCCTGCCCGTCCTCCAGGCCGGCATCGCGGTCGCCCAGCCGGACCTCTCGCACGCCGGCGGCATCACCGAGGTGCGCAAGATCGCCGCGCTGGCCGAGGTGTACGACGTCCAGCTCGCCCCGCACTGCCCGCTCGGCCCGATCGCCCTGGCGGCATGCCTCCAGGTGGGCTTCGCCACGCCGAACTACCTGATCCAGGAGCAGAGCATCGGCATCCACTACAACCTCGGCGCCGAGGTGCTCGACTACTGCCTCGACAAGACGCCACTGACCTTCGTGGACGGGTACGTCGAGCGGCTCACCGCGCCCGGACTGGGTATCGAGATCGACGAGGCGGCGGTGCGCGCCGCCGACAAGCGCGGCCACGCCTGGCGCAGCCCCATGTGGCGGCACCGGGACGGCTCCTACGCGGAATGGTGACCATGACCCTCGACCTCACCGCCGAACTCGCCGCCACCCGCCTGCTGGCGGTCATCCGCGGCACCGACCCGGCCGCCGCCATCGCCACCGGCACCACCCTGCTCGCCCAGGGCGTCCGCGTGGTGGAGGTGGCCCTGACCACGCCCGGCGCGCTCGACGCCATCGCCGCGATCCGGGCCGCCGCCCCGCCCGGCTCCCTGGTCGGCGCGGGCACCGTGCTCACCCCGGCCGCCGTCGCCGACGTGGCCGCGGCCGGCGCCCAGTTCGTCGTCACCCCGGCCGTCGTCGACTCGATCGGCGAGGCCGCCCGCCGCGGGCTGCCGGTGGCCGCCGGCGCGCTCACCCCGACCGAGGCGTACGCGGCGGTCCGGGCGGGAGCCGCCGCCGTGAAGCTGTTCCCGGCCTCGCTGGGCGGGCCCGCGTACCTCAAGGCGCTGCGCGACCCGTTCCCGGACATCCCGTTCGTCGCGGTCGGCGGGGTGGGGCTGGCCGAGCTGCCCGGCTACCTCGCCGCCGGGGCGATCGCCGTGGGCGTCGGCGGCCCGCTGGTCGGTGACGCCGCCTCCGGTGGCGACCTGGACGCCCTCCGCGCCCGCGCCCGCTCCTACCTGGCCGCCGTCGCATGACCGGCGCCGGACAGCCCGGCGGCGCTTCCATGACCGGCCTGGACGTGCTCACCCTCGGCGAGGCGCTGGTCTCGCTGCGGTCGGCCGGGCCGCTCACGACCGGTGGCCCGCTCACCCCGCACCTGGCCGGCGCCGAGGCCAACGTGGCGATCGGGCTGGCCCGGCTCGGCCACCGCGCCGCCTTCGCCGGCCGGGTCAGCGACGACGAGCTGGGCGGCTTCCTGCTGCGCCAGCTCCGCGCCGAGGGCGTCGACGTGACCCACGTGGTCCGCGACCCCGAGCGCCCCGCCGGGCTCATGTTCCTGGAGCGGCGCACCGCCGACCTGACCCGGGTGCTCTACCAGCGGGCCGGCTCGGCCGGGTCGGCGCTGCGCGTCGACGACCTGCGGCCCGCCCTGGCGGCCGGCGCCCGGGTGCTGCACCTGACCGGGATCACCCCGGCGCTGTCCGCGAGCGCCCGGGAGGCCGCCGGCTGGGCGGCCGGGACCGCCGCGCGGGCCGGGACGCTGGTCTGCCTGGACGTCAACCACCGGGCGAAGCTGTGGTCCCGGGACGCCGCGCGGGCCGTGCTCACCCCGCTCGCCGGGCACGCCTCGGTCGTGGTCGCCTCGGCCGACGAACTGGACCTGGTCGGCGCGCCCGGCGCGGACGAGGAAACCGTGGTGGCCGGGCTGCTGGCGCGGGGCGTGTCGACCGTGCTCGTGAAGCTCGGCGGCGACGGCGCCCGGGCGTACACCCCCGACGGCCGCCGGGACGCGGCGGCGCTGCCCGTCACGGCGATCGACACCGTCGGCGCGGGGGACGCCTTCACGGCCGGCTACCTCTCCGGCCACCTCGACGGCCTCGACCTGGCCGGACGGCTGCGCCGCGCGGTCACCCTCGGCGCCTTCGCCGTCGCCGGAACCGGCGACTGGGAGAGCCTGCCGCGCCGGGACGAGCTGTCCCTCCTGGACTCCCGGCAAACCGGCGACATCCTTCGCTGACCCACCCCGAGAAAGGCACCCCTGTGAAGATCGTCGCAGCGGACGTGATCGTCTCCAGCCCCGACCGCAACTTCGTCACCCTCCGGATCACCACCGACGAGGGGCTCACCGGGCTGGGCGACGGCACCCTCAACGGCCGGGAACTGGCCGTCGCGTCCTACCTGGCCGACCACGTCGTCCCGCTGCTGATCGGGCGCGACCCCCACCGCATCGAGGACACCTGGCAGTTCCTGTACCGGTCGGCGTACTGGCGGCGCGGGCCGGTCACCATGGCCGCCATCGCCGCCGTCGACGTGGCGCTCTGGGACATCAAGGCCAAGGCCGCCGAGATGCCGCTCTACCAGCTCCTCGGCGGCGCCTCCCGGACCGGGATCATGGCGTACGGGCACGCGTCCGGCCGGGACCTGCCCGAGCTGTTCGACTCCATCCGCGCGCACCTGGAGCTGGGCTTCCGGTCCATCCGGGTGCAGACCGCGGTGCCCGGCATCAACGCCGTGTACGGCGTCGCCGCCCAGCCCAGCGTCGACGGCAAGCGGTACGACTACGAGCCCGCACAGCGCATCCCGCTGCCCGCCGAGGAGGACTGGGACACGCGCGCGTACCTGCGCCACCTGCCCGACGTGTTCGAGGCGGTCCGCAACGAGTTCGGCCCGGAGCTGCCGCTGCTGCACGACGGCCACCACCGGATGACCCCCATCCAGGCCGCGAAGCTGGGCAAGGCGCTCGAACCGTACGACCTGTTCTGGCTGGAGGACTGCACCCCGGCGGAGAACCAGGAGGCGCTGCGGCTGGTCCGCCAGCACACCACCACCCCGCTGGCCATCGGCGAGGTCTTCAACACGGTGTGGGACTACCAGACGCTGATCCGCGAACAGCTCATCGACTACGTCCGGTCCGCGGTCACCCACACCGGGGGCATCACCGCCATGCGCAAGCTGCTCGACTTCGCGGCCCAGTACCAGATCAAGTCCGGCATCCACGGCCCCACCGACATCTCGCCGGTCGGCATGGCCGCCGCGCTGCACCTGGACCTGGCCATCCACAACTTCGGCATCCAGGAGTACATGCAGCACGGCCCGCTCACCAACGAGGTGTTCCGGCAGTCGTTCAGCTTCGCCGACGGGTACCTGCACCCGGGCGACCAGCCCGGCCTCGGCGTGGAGCTGGACACCGAGGCGACGGCCCGCTTCCCGTACCAGCCGGCGTACCTGCCGTTCAACCGGCTCAAGGACGGCACCGTCCATGACTGGTGACCGGCCGCCCACCCGGCACGTCGTGGTGATGGGCGTGTCCGGCGCGGGCAAGACGACGGTGGCCCGGGGCATCAGCGAGCTGACCGGCCTGCGGTTCGCCGAGGCCGACGAGTTCCACCCGGCCGCCAACGTGGCGCGGATGCGCGCGGGCGTACCGCTCGACGACGTGGACCGCTGGCCCTGGTTGCGCGCCCTGGCCGGGTGGATGGCGGACCGGCACGCCGAGGGGGTCTCGACCGTGCTGACCTGCTCGGCGCTGAAGCGCGCCTACCGGGACGTGCTGCGGCAGGGGCCGGCGGACGTGGAGTTCCTGCACCTGGACGGGGCCGCCGAGCTGATCCGGGACCGGCTGGACCGGCGGGTGGGGCACTACATGCCGGCCAGCCTGCTGGACTCGCAGCGGGCCATCCTGGAGCCCCTGGGGGCGGACGAGTCCGGCGTCGTGCTGGAGGTGGCGGCGTCGCCTGACGAACTGGTCCGGGCGGCCGTCACCCGGCTGGGCCTGCCGGTGCGGGCCGCGGTCGCCGGCCCCTGACGGGCGTCCGCGGGCCGGGGGGCCGGGCCCGCCGGCCGTCGGTCAGTCGGGGAGGGCGTCCAGGTAGACCCAGCGGCCGTCCTCGCGGACGAACCGGCTGTGCTCGGTGACCGTGCCGGGCCGGCCGGCCTCCCGGTAGTGCGCCCGGAACCGGACCGTCCCCTCGGTGTCGAACAACCCGCCCCGGTCGGTGTCGAGCACCTCCAGCCGGGTCCACCGCGTCCCCGGGTCCAGCCGCAGCCGGGCCGGCCGGGTGGTGGAGTGCCAGGTACGCGACAGGTGCCGGCGTCGCCCACCGCGAAGGCGCTGTACCGGGAGCGCATCAGCGCCTCGGCGGTCGCCGCCGCGGCGACGCCCCGGTGGACCGGGCCGCAGCAGTCGGCGTACGGCAGACCGGAGCCGCACGGGCAGGGACCACCGGTGGGGTCGGCCGCGCTCCGGCGGTCACCGCGTTTCGCCACCCGGTCATTCTCGCCGACGGCTCACCGGCCGCTCGTCCGGGCCGTCCGCCGGTTGCCGAACGACTCCATGGTGGTCGCCTTCTTCGCCGGCGTGCGCGTCGCGGCGACCCGGCGGGCCTTGGCGCCGGCGGCGGTCTTCCTGGCGGTGGCCGCGCGGGCCGTGCCCTTGGCGGCCGGTGCCTTCTTCGCCGTGGTCCGCGTGGCCGGTGCCTTCTTCGCCGCAGCCGTCGTGGCGGGCGCCTTCTTGGCCGCGGCCTTCGTGGCGGGGGCCTTCTTCGCCGGGGTGGCCTTCTTCGCGGCGACGGCCTTGGCGGTGGGCCTGCGGGTGGGCGTGGCGGTGCTGGCCGAGGTGGCCTTCTTCCGCGCCACCCGCGCGGTGGTCGGGGTCGGCTTGCCGCCGGGGGTCTTGGCGGCGGTGGCGCCGGTCGCCCGCTTGCTGGCGGTCGCGACCTTCTTCGCCGCGGCCTTGTTCGGCATCGGGGCCTTGCGGGCCCCGGTGGCCTTCCTGGCGCTGCTCGGTCTGGTGGCCGCCTGGGCCATCGGTCCTCCTCGCGGGTCCGCCGCGGCCCGGACGCATGCTGCCGTCCGGCGACGTCGGGCCGGCCGGCCCGCGCGGCGCGCGTGTCTTCCCGCCGCACCGGGTGGTCAAACCCGGGAACACGCCCGGCTGGGCAGCGGGAGCGGGGGCATCGATCGGCCCAAGAACCAGGGCGTGGATTGGCTCTGCTGATGGGCCATTTCGCGGCCTACCGTCGACTCGGCAACCGACACCCGCGAAGGGACCGAGACGACGATGACCACCGCCGACATGTGGTTCGACCCGCGCTGCCCGTGGGCCTGGAACGCCTCCCGCTGGCTTCTGGAGGTGGAGCGGGTCCGCGACGTCCGGCTCCGCTTCCACGTGATGAGCCTGTCCCTGCTCAACGAGGGACGCGAGGATCTGGAGGAGTGGTACCGGGAGTGGCTGAAGCCGGGCCTCGGCCCGGTCCGGGTCTGCGTGGCGGCCGCGCAGAAGTGCGGCCCGGAGGTGCTGCGTGATCTCTACACGGCGCTGGGCGAGCGGATCCACCACGAGCGCGCCCCCATCGGCCGGGAGCTGTACGCGGCCGCGCTGACCGAGGTCGGCCTGCCCGTCGACCTGGCCGACGCCGCGGACACCGCCGAGCACGACGCGGCCCTGCTGGCCAGCCACCAGGCCGGGCTGACCCCGGTCGGCGAGGATCTCGGCACGCCGACCATCCACGTCACCGGCGCCGACGGGCGGGTGAACGCGTTCTTCGGGCCGGTGGTGGCGCCCATCCCGCGCGGGGAGGACGCCGGCCGGCTCTGGGACGGGGTGCTGCTGGTCTCCGGCACCGACGGGTTCTTCGAGTTGAAGCGGGCGCGGACCCGCCGGCCGATCGAGCGCTGAGGACGGTGGCGCCTCGGCCTGACCCAGCCCCGGCGGGTGGGGCACCCCACCCGCCGCGGCCGGTGTCTCAGACCCCGATCCGGCACCAGTCACCCCAGATCGCGAACGTCATACCCCGGCTCGCCTGGATGTTGACGAACAGGGTGTGTCCGTCCGGGCTGAAGGTGGAGCCGGCGAACTCGTCGTTGGACCGGTCCGCTCCGGTGCTGCTGACCAACCGGTTCAACGCGATGTCGAACAACTCGCCGCGCGGGGTGAGCCCGCGCACGTAGTTGTCGTCCACGTTGTCCTCGCAGACCACCAGCGTGCCGCGCGGGCTGGTGGTCACGTTGTCCGGGAAGTCCAGCACATCGGGCCCGGGCGACTCGTACACCAACCGCAGCACCTGCGCCCGGCAGTCGTACGCCCACACCTGGCCGTGCCCGTTGCCGTAGCCGTCGGCGACGGGGCCGGTCGACGTCTCCGCGGGGCCACCGCCCTGGGTGGCGGTGAAGTAGACGAAGCCGTCGTCGTACGCCGACCCCTCCAGGCGGGAGAAGTAGGCGGCGCCCCGGTCCCAGCCCTGCCGCGACACGTACGTCAGCGCCTGGTCGTTCGTCGTAGGCGCGTCCTGGCCAGGGGTGTACGGGAACCGCGGCGACGGGTCGTCGATGTCCACCCACTGCACCGGGTACGTCGCGTGCGGCCGCTGTGCCGCGGCCAGGTCCAGATTCCGGCGGCCGCGCACCGCGAGCATCTGCAGCCGGCCCCCGTCGGCCAGCCGGCCGGACCTCATCGGGTCCACCGGGGGCGTGTACCGGTAGAAGCCGGACGGGAAGCCGAAGTTGTCCTCGGTCAGGTAGAGGTGCCCGCCGCGCGGGTCGTAGGCCACCGACTCGTGCGCGAACCGGCCGGCGGCGGTGATCGGCGCCCGGTCCGACTGCCCGCCCGCGGGTACCTCGTAGATGAAGCCGTGCGGCTGGGTGAGCGGCACGTTGGAGGCGCCGGTGAAGTCCGGGCCGACGTCCGGCCCGTTGACCGTCTCCTCGCAGGTGATCCAGCTGCCCCAGGGCATCCGGCCGCCGGAGCAGTTCATCATGGTGCCGTTCAGGCTGGTCCACGAGCGCCGGACCTCGCCGTGACGGGTGACTTCGATCGTGGTGGTGCCGCCCTGCGCCATCGGGTCGTACGCCGCGGCGGCGTCGCCGAAGGCGGGGCCGGGGTTGTTCACCTCGTGGTTGCGGACCAACTGGACGGTGCCGTCCGGCCCGCGGAAGGCGCCCATGCCGTCGTGCCGGCCGGGCAGCCGCGTGCCGTCGTCCAGCGTGACCGCGAACTCGGTGTCGTGGAACGAGCGGTACTGGAAGCCGTCGGGCAGGTGCAGGCGGACCTTGCCGTCGCGCAGGTCCGGCACCGGCCCCAGGGTCGGTTCGGGCGCCGGCCGCCGGTCGGCCGCGCCGGCCTCGCCGCGTGCCGCGAACCCGATGAACGGGCCGCCGAGGACGGCGCCGCCCGCCGCGGCTGCGGCGCCGCGCAGCAGGGTGCGCCGGTGGAGATCAGGCATCGGGGGACTCCTTTGTCGCCAGGTCCGCGTCCATCGAGGCCGGGGACCGATCCTCCCAGTGATCCTCGTCACCTGATCACCGCATGGCAACCTCCGGCACGGCCGCCGGGGCGCGGTTCAGGACCGCAGCTCGGTGCGGCCGGGCTGCTCAGGACGCCGGCAGCTCCACCGGCAGCGGCACCGGCCGCTTCGCCACCCGGTCGTCGCCGGAGGAGCGCCCGCGCAGGTGCCGGCCCAGCCAGGGCAGCAGGTGCCGGCGGGCCCAGGCCAGCTCGGCGCGGACCGCCTCGTGCCGGGGCAGGCGGGCGGCCACCGGCAGCGGGTGCGACCACGAGTCGTCGTACCCGGGCAGGCCGGCCGTGTGCGCGAGCGCCGCGGCGATCCGCTCGTGGCCGGCCGTGTTGGCGTGCAGCCGGTCGTCGCTCCACAGCCGGGGATCCGAGGCCACCGCGTGCGCGCCCAGGTCGAGCAGGGTGGCGCCGGTCTCCGCGGTGGCCACCCGGACCGCCTCGTTGAGCGCCAGCACCCGGCCGCGCAGCGGGCGGGCCAGCGGCATCACGGGCGCCGGGTCGGGCAGGGTGAAGGTGAGCACCGTCGCGCCCTGGCCGACCAGCGCCCGCTGCATGGCGCGCACGTCCTCGACCACCCGGTCGGCGTCGAACGACGGTCGCAGCACGTCGTTCATGCCGGCCACCACGGTCGCCAGGTCGGGCGCCAGCTCCAGCGCCACCGGCAGCTGCTCGCTCCGGATCAGCGCGGTGGTGCGGCCGCGGATGGCGAGGTTGGCGTATTCGAGGCCGCCCTGCGCGCGGGCCACCGCGAGGGCGAACCGGTCGGCCCAGCCCCGGTAGCCGCCCGCGCCGTCCGGGTCGTCCAGGCCCTCGGTGGTGCTGTCGCCGATCGCCACGTACCGCCGCCACATCATGCGCGCCAGCCTACGAAACCCGCGGCGGGCGGGTCCGGGGACGGCGCCGGCAGGCCGCGGCCGCTAGCGTGGTGCGGGACATGAGCCCGACCCAGCGCCGCCTCGACCCGGATCAGGTCCGGCGTTACGTGGCCGCCTCCCTCGGCTCCGCGCCCGGCGTGACCGACTGCGGGCCGCTGACCGGCGGCGGGTTCGCGGCCGTCTGGTGGGTGCACCTGGACGACGGGCGGGCGGTGGTGCTCAAGGTCGGGCCGCCGCCGCACGTCCCGCTGCTGCGCTACGAGCGGGACATGATCGGGGCGGAGGCGCGCTACCTGCGGCTGGTCGCCGCGCGGGCGCCCGCTGTGCCCGTGCCGCCCCTGCTGCACCACGGCCGCGACCCGGTGCTCGGCGACTGGCTGCTCACCGGCCTGCTGCCCGGCCGCACCCTGTGGGACCTGACGCAGGCCGGCGCCGAGGTGGCCCCGGTCCGGGCCGAGTTCGGCCGCGCCCTCGCCGCCCTGCACGCCGTCACCGGCGAGCGCTACGGCTACGACGGCGGCCGGGCCGCCGCGCCCACCTGGCGCGGCGCGTACACGGCCATGCTCGACGACCTGCTGGCCGACGCGGCCGACTGGGCGGTGCCGTTGCCCGTCCCGGCGTCCCGCATCCGCGAGCTGGTCGACCGGCACGCCGACGTCCTGGACGCGGTACGCCGCCCGGCGCTGCTGCACTTCGACGGCTGGGCCGGCAACGTCCTCGCCCTCGACGGCCCCGACGGGACACCCCGACTCAGCGGGCTGGTCGACGGCGAGCGTCACCTCTGGGGCGACCCGCTGCTGGACCTCGTGTCGCCGCTGCTGTTCCGGCGCGCCGAGGACGAGCCGGACGACCCGCTCGTGTGCGCCTACCGGGCGGCCGCGCCGTTCCCGCTGGACGCCGGGGCGCGCCGCCGGCTCGGGCTCTACCGGCTGCACCTCTACCTGCTGATGACCGTGGAGATGCCCAGCCGGGGCATCACGGCCGAGTCCGACCCGTGGCGGGTGGCGCGCCTCGCCGAGCTGCTCGACGCCGAACTGTCCGACCTGGACGGGCCCTGACCGTCCTCAGAGCCAGCCGGAGCGCCGGAACAGCCGGTGCAGGGTGACCGCGGCCGTCGCCATGAGCAGCAGCGCCCCCGCGTAGCCGTAGCGCCAGCCCAGCTCCGGCATGTGCGCGAAGTTCATCCCGTAGACGCCGGCCACCGCGGTCTGCGTCGCGGCGATCGCCGCCCACGCCGCGATCTTGCGCATGTCGTTGTTCTGCTCGACGGCGAGCTGCGCCAGCCGGGACTGGAGGATCGAGTTGAGCAGCTCGTCGTACGAGCCGAGGCGGTCCACCGCCCGGGTGAGCCGGCTCTCCACGTCGGCGAACCAGCGGTGCAGCGCCGGCGGCGGGCCCTCGCCCCGCTGCTCCAGCAGCGCGCGCAGGGGCGCCTGCAACGGCAGCACCGCCCGCTTGAACTCCACCACCTCCCGCTTGAGTTGGTAGATGTGCTGGATGTCGGCGTCGCGGTCGGGGGCGAAGACGCTCTCCTCGACGCGTTCCAGGTCCCGTTCCAGGTGCCCGGCGACCTCCAGGTAGAGGTCGACCATCCGGGCGCAGACCGCGTAGGCCACCGCCCACGGTCCCTCGGCGAGCAGCCCCGGCCGGCGCTGCACGTCCTCCCGCACCGGGGTCAGCGCGCCCGTCGCGCCGTGCCGGACGGTGAGCGCGAACCGGTCGCCGAGGAACACCATCACGTCGCCGGTGTCGATCACCTCGGAGGTGGCGGTCAGCTCGGCGTGCTCCACATAGCCGGCCGTGCGCAGCACCAGCAGCGTCACGTCGCCGTGCCGCTGGACGGTGGGCCGGTGCCCGTCGGCGAGCGCCTGCGCCACGGCCAGTTCGTCCAGCCCGAAGGTCCGCCCGACCGCGGCCATCACGGCCGCGCCCGGCTCGTGCAGCCCCAGCCAGACGAACGCCCGCCGGGTGCCGCGGGCCCGGTCGTACGCGTCGGCGTAGTGCGGCCGGCCCGGCTCCCGCCGGCCGGCCACGTAGATCGCGCAGTCCACCACCGCGTCCGGGTTGGCGCGGCGCGGCGCCGGCCCGGCCGCCTCGTCGGCGCGGCCGAGCAGGCGGGTCAGGAGGCCGGGCAGCAGCCGCCCGCCCCACCGGGTCCGTGTCGCCGACCGGCCCACCGCGCACCTCCGCCCGCCGAGGAACTGACGGCCTACCGTACGGCTTGCCGGCCCCGCGGCGGTGTCCGGCCCGCGTCAGCGGGCGGCGGTGGCGAAGACCACGATGTTGTCCGGGTAGCTGCCGGTGCGCGGGTCGAACCGGCCGCCGCAGGTGATCAGCCGCAGCCGGGCTTCGGCGCCGCCGCCGTACACCCGCTCGGTGGGGAAGCGCTCCTTCGGATACGCCCCGACGCCGTCCACGGTGAACACCGCGACCCGACCGTCGGCCCGGGTGACCTCGACGGTGTCGCCGGCGCGCAGCCGGCCGAGGTCGAAGAAGACCGCCGGGCCGCGCAGTGAGTCGACGTGCCCGACCAGCACGGCGTTGCCGGCCTCGCCGGGGGTGGGGCCGCGGCGGTACCAGCCGGCGATCTCCGGATGGTCCAGCGGCGGCACCTCCAGCGCGCCGTTGGTGTCCGTGGCGACCGGGACGATGTCGGCGTCGACGCCGATGCGGGGAATGGCGACGCGGAGCGGCTCCGAGCGGGGGAGCACCGGGCCGACCGGGCCGGAGCGCTCGGCGGTCGGCGCGGCCGAGGCGCCCGGCTGGGGCGGCGGGTGCGAGGTGGTGCCGAGGCCGGCGGCGACCAGCCCGGCGCCGGTGGCGCCGGCGAGGGTGACCGCGGCGACGATGACGGCGGTGCGGGCTCTCGACGGCCCGCCCGCGGGGTGGCGCGGCGACGACAGGGTCCACCTCCGTCCGTCGTGGACGCGGTGCCCGCGCCGGTCGGACCGGCGCGGGCACCCGCTCAGGGATGGTGTGGCGGGCCGTCAGGCGACGGCGTTCGCGCGCCGGCGGCGGCGCACCAGCACGTACGTCCCGCCGGCGACCGCCGCGGCGGCCAGGGCGCCGCCCGCGACCAGCACGCCGGTGTCGCCGTCCCCGCCGCCGGCGCCGGCCTGCGCGCCGCCGATCGGGGTGACGGTGAAGCTGGCGGTGCCGCCGTTGCTGCCGTCGCCGCAGGTGGCGGTGACCGTGTACGTGCCGAGCGTGAAGCCGGCGGTGAACAGTTCGGCGCTCAGCCCGCCGCCCGCCGCGGCGGTGGTGGATCTGACGTTCTGGTCCCGGTTCGGACCGGTGACGCGGAAGAGCGCGTCACCCGCCTTCGGGTTGCACGTCGTGGTGAGCACGACGGTCCCGCCGACCGGGGTGGTGGCCGGTGAGACGGTGGTGTCCGCGAGGGCGGCGGCCGGGAGCAGCAGTGTGCCGAGGCCCACGCCGACCGCCGCCGATCCGAGAACTGTCTTTGCCTTCATCCGCGTCTTCCCTCACTTTTCGTCCGCTGTCTGCGTGGGACGTCGTTCGGGTGGCCAACTCCGTGACTAGCACCGGTGTGGCCAACACTAGGAGGGTTGCGGCGGTCACTTGGCGTAATTGAGAAATCTTCGCTGCCGTCACGTGTTCCCGGTCGCTCCCGGGTGCGACGGACATGCCCGCCCAGCACGGGCAACCGGGCGGCGCGGCTCGTCCCGGCCTGCGTGCGACGTCCCGTCCCGACGGTCCCGGCGCGTCTGTCCGGTTCGGCCCCGCCCGCGCCGCTCGGCCCCGCCTGGGGTGCCCTCAGCGGGACGGTGGTTCGGGGCGGACCAGGCCCACGTCGTAGGCGAAGACCACCGCCTGGATCCGGTCGCGCAGGCCGAGTTTGGTGAGGATGGCGGAGACGTGCGTCTTCACGGTGGCGGTGCTCAGGAACAACCGTTCGGCGATCTCCGCATTGGACAGTGCGCGCGCGGCGAGCGTCAGCACCTCCACCTCGCGGGCGGTGAGCGCGGCGAGCCGCCCCCGGTCGGCGGGCGCGCCGGGCAGCCGGTCGGCGAACCGGTCGAGCAGACGGCGGGTCACCGTGGGCGCCAGCAGCGCCTCACCCCGGGCCACCACCCGCACCGCCTCGGCCAGGTCGGCCGGGCGGGTGTCCTTGAGCAGGAAGGCGCTCGCGCCGGCGCGCAGCGCGGCGTACACGTGCTCGTCGAGGTCGAAGGTGGTGAGCATGACCACCCGCGCCGGGTTGCCGCCGGACACGAGTTCCCGGGTGGCGGCGATGCCGTCCTGCCGCGGCATCCGCACGTCCATGAGCACCACGTCGGGCCGGGTCCGGTTCGCCACCGCCACGGCCTCGACCCCGTCGGCGGCCTCGCCGACGACGGTCAGGTCGGGCCGGGCGTCGAGGACCATGGTGAGCCCGGCGCGGATCAGGTCCTGGTCGTCGGCGACCACCACGCGGACGTTCACCGGCTCACCGCCACCGGGAGCCGGGCCGCCACGCGGAACCCTCCGGCGGGCAGCGGGCCGGCCTCCAGCGTGCCGCCCAGCAGCCGGGCCCGCTCGCGCATGCCGACGATGCCCCGGCCCCCGCCCGCGCCCGGGCGGCGCGGCGGCGCCGTGCCGTCGTCGACGACCGCCAGGCTCAGCACCCCGTCGCCGTAGCGGACGCTGACGTCGGCCCGGGTGGCGTGGCTGTGCCGCAGCGCGTTGGTCAGCGACTCCTGCACGATCCGGTACGCCGACAGCTGCACCCCACCGGGCAGGTCCTCGGCGCCGGCGTCCCGGTCCATCGTCACGTCCAGGCCCACCGCCCGGACGGCGTCGGCGAGGGCGTCGAGCTGCGCCAGCCCCGGCTGCGGCCGGTCCGGATCCGCGCCGTCGTCGGCGGCCAGCGCGTGCAGCATCGCCCGCAACTCGGTGAGCGCGGACCGGGCCGCCGTGTTGATGGCGCCGAGCGCGGCGCGGGCCCGCTCCGGTTGCGCGTCGAAGACGTCCTCGGCGGCGGCGGCCTGCACGGCGATGACCGCCACGTGGTGGGCCACCACGTCGTGCAGCTCGCGGGAGATCCGTTCCCGCTCCCGGGTGAGCACCTCCCGCTGCCGGTCGCGGCGGCGGTGGAAGTGCCCCCGCTGCAGCTCGCCGAGGGCCCAGCCGAGACCCAGCGCGGTCACCGCGAACAGCAGGTCCCGCCAGCCCCCGGTGACCAGCTCCCACGGCGTCGGGAGGAGCAGCAGCCCCAGCGCGACCAGCGAGAAGCGGGGCGGGCGGAGCCGGGCGACGTACGCCATCGGCACGGTGACCAGGCCGAGCCAGCCGAGCGGAGGGCAGAGCACCTCCAACCCGACGCCGGCGAGAGCGGCCACCGCGAGCGCGTACCCCGGTCGCCGGCGGATCCACAGCAGACAGCTGGCCTGCACGGCGGCGAGGCCGACCGCGGCGGCGGTCCCGGCCGGCGAGTCCGGCGGGGTGCCCGGGGCGAGCACGACGGTCAGGGCGACGGCGAGCATCACGGTGGCGATGCCGCCGTCGAGCAGCAGCAGGAAACGGGAGTGGGGCCGGCAGGTCACGTCCCGGATGCTAGGCCGCCCACCCACCCGGATTCATCGGTCGCCAGACGGAGATCCGGGCCGGATCTGGTCCTCCGGAGGGAGGGGCGAACCGGTCCGCGGCGCGATCCGCCGGAAGCCGGTGCGGGCCTAGCGTCCCTGGTGACCGATCCCGCTGATGGAGGTACGCACCGATGGACACCACGACCACCCCCGCCGTCACCGTCGCCCGTCCGGCGCGCCGCCGCGACCGCGCCCTGGCGGTGCTCGCCGCCCCCGCCGCGACCCTGGCGGTGTGGGCCGCCGCCGTCCCCGGGGCCGGGATGGACCTGGTGGTGCGCAACGGCGGGACCGAGCAGCCGGTGACCGCCGGGGCGGTCGGGGTCAGCACCCTGCTCGCCGGCCTGGCGGGGTGGGCGCTGCTGGCCCTGCTGGAGAAGTTCGCCGCCCGGGCACGGGCCGTCTGGACGGGCGCGGCGGTGCTGGTGCTGCTGCTGTCGCTCCTCGGCCCGGTGGGCGGGGGAGTGGGCACCGGGGCGACGCTGACCCTGGTCGCCCTGCACCTGGTGGCCGCCGCCGTGCTCGTCCCGCTGCTGCCGCGCACAGCCCGCGGGTGACGGCGCCGGTCGGGGCTGTCGCGACGGGGGTGGGCAGCTCCGACCCGGCCTTCCCCCGTCCAGCGGCTCGGCGGGCCCGGCCGATGCCCGGGCCGGCTGGTCGGACGGACCGGGCGGGCTGGTCGGACGGACGGACCGGGCGGGCTCAGCCGGCCGGGACCGGCTCCGGCAGCGGCTCGCCGGTCTCCAGCAGGCTCTTGAGGCTGGCCAGCAGCTCCGGCCAGCCGCCGCTGCCGTCGAGCTGGCCGCTGATGGCCCGGTGCATCTCGCTGTCCGGCGAGAAGTCGTCATGGGTCACCGTCAGCCGCACCGTCTCGCCGTGCGGGGTGAGGTCGAAGGTGACCGTCGAGCGGCGCTCGCCGAGCCGGACGGCCAACTCCTCGTCGGACCAGCCGAAGTGCGCGGCGTGCTCGGGCTGGAAGCCGTGCCAGGTGTACGCGAGCCGCCGGTGGGGCTCGGCCTCCAGCACCCGCTGCCCGAGGTCCTTCGGCTCGGCGTCGGGGGCGTCCTGCCAGAGCAGGGGCGAGCCTGGCCGCCAGTCGGAGACCAGGGTGACGCCGCCCCAGTAGCGGCGGGTGAACTCGGGCGCGGTGAGCGCCGTCCAGAGCCGCTCCGGTGTGGTGCGGATGTAGGTGGTGTAGACGAACGTCGGGCCTGCCATGGGCTGCCCCTCCAATGCTCTCTGCAGGTCGGCGAGGGCCTGTGCCCGGGCCCGGTCGTACCGGCCGATCCACCGGTCGGCGACGGCGTTGATCGGGGCGGTGTTGAGGTGGTGCAGCTTCTCCCGCCCGCGTCGCGTGGTGGTGACGAGGCCGGCCGCCTCCAGCACCGCGAGGTGCTTGCTCACCGACTGTCGGGTCATCTCGAGCCCGGCGCTCAGCTCGCGCAGGCTCTGTCCGTTGCGGACGTTGAGACGGTCGAGCAGCCGGCGGCGGCTGGCGTCGGCCAGTGCCCGGAACACCTCGTCCACTCGTCCTCCGTCCGGAACAGGCAACCCCGCGGCTGCCTGTTCCAAGGATAAGCAGCCGCGCGGTTGCCTGTCCAGCCCATGCCGGTTCCCGCGAAGCTAGCCTCCTAGGATGGTCTAGGCGGTGTGCGGGTCGGCACGACGGAGAAAGCCCACGCGGGTGGAGCGGAACGGGTGGCGCTAGGGGAGGAGGCCGGCGCGGCGGGCGGCCACCACGACCTCCAGCCGGGTGTGCGCGCCGAGCTTGCGCATGGCCGAGCGCAGGTAGCTCTTCACCGTCTCGGGGCGCAGCCCGAGCTGCCCGGCCACGTCCGCGTTCGTGCAGCCCAGGGCGATGCAGGCCAGGACGTCGGTCTCCCGGGGCGACAGGGCCACGGCGGCCGGCGGTCCGGGGCGGCGCGCCGCGCCGGCGAGCCGGTCGGCGACGGCGTCGAGGCGGTCGCGCAGCTCGGGGTCGGCGATCCGGGTCAGCAGGCCGCGCAGCTCGGCGTGCGCCTGGCGGACCTGCTCCCACTCCGGCCCGATCGGGTCCGGGTGGGGCGGCACGGTCGGCAGGGCGGCCAGCGCCGTCCGGGCGGCGTCCCGGTCCGCGAGGCGGTGTTCCAGGTCCCGCCCGGCGTCGACGGCGGCGGAGACCAGGCGGTCGCCGAGGGGCAGGCGCTGGCGTACCGCGCCGTAGAGGACCGCGCGGACCTCGCGGCGCACCACCACCGGCACGGCGAGCACCGAGCGCAGCCCCTCGACCGAGACGGGGGCGTCGTACTCGTGGCTGATCGAGCGGGCCGCCGGGTAGTCGTCGACCCGCAGCGGCAGCCCGAGGGCGAGCGCCTTGCCGCCGAGGCCGGCACCGGCGTGGATGGCGAGGCCGCGCAGCGCGGTCGTGCTGGTGCCGGTCAGCTCGGTAATGGTCATCCGGGGCGGGCCGCCCGGCGCGACCAGCCCGCCGAAGGCGACCGGCAGGTCGGTGCGGCGGCGCAGGGTCAGCAGGCCGCGCCGGACCTCGTCGGCGTCGTCGCGCGGGTAGAGCGTCACCACCTGGCCACCTCATCGCCGACCACCCCCGTCCGGGGGTGGTGAGACCTGCGTCACCCGATCGAGGATCAGCGTACTGCGCGCGGCGCCGTCCCCCTCCCGGCCGCGCGCCCGGGACAGGAAGGACACCCCCATGGCCACCGCCGGCACCCAGGCCTTCCGCGAGGCGCGCGACTTCCTGCTCGCGCACCGGACGGACCACGAGATTGCGTACGAGAAGTTCCGCTGGCCCCGGCTGGACGAGTTCAACTGGGCGCTGGACTGGTTCGACGTGCTCGCCGAGGGCAACGACGACACCGCGCTGCGGATCGTCGAGGCGGGCGGCGGCGAGGGAAGCTGGTCGTACGCCGAGCTGTCCCGCCGCTCGAACCGGGTGGCGAACTGGCTGCGCGCCCGCGGCGTACGGGCCGGGGACCGGCTCATCCTCATGCTCGGCAACCAACTCGAACTCTGGGAGACCATCCTCGCCGCGATCAAGCTGCGCGCGGTGATCATCCCCGCCACGCCGCTGCTCGGTCCGGCCGACCTCGCCGACCGCCTGGCGCGCGGCGCGGCCCGGCACGTGGTGGTCGGGGCGGAGCACGCCGGCAAGTTCGCCGAGGTGGCCGGCGACTACACCCGGATCGGGGTCGGCGCCCCGGTCGACGGCTGGCACGACTACGCCGACGCGTACGGCGCGGACGAGGTGTTCACCCCGGACGGGCCGACCCGGGCCTGCGACCCGCTGCTGCTCTACTTCACCTCCGGCACCACGGCCCGGCCGAAGCTGGTGGAGCACACCCACGCCTCGTACCCGGTGGGGCACCTGTCCACCATGTACTGGATCGGGCTGCGCCCCGGCGACGTGCACCTCAACATCTCCTCGCCCGGCTGGGCGAAGCACGCGTGGAGCAATGTGTTCGCGCCGTGGAACGCCGGCGCCACGGTGTTCGTCTACAACTCCGCGCGCTTCGACCCGGCCGGGCTGATGGCCGCCATGGACCGGTGCGGGGTGACCAGCTTCTGCGCGCCGCCGACGGTGTGGCGGATGCTGATCCAGGCCGACCTGACCCAGCTCGCCCGCCCGCCGCGCAGCGTGGTCGGCGCGGGGGAGCCGCTGAACCCCGAGGTGATCGAGCAGGTCCAGGCGGCCTGGGGGGTCACCGTCCGAGACGGGTACGGGCAGACCGAGACCACCGCGCAGATCGGCAACCCGCCCGGCGCGCCGGTGAAGCCGGGCTCGATGGGGCGTCCGCTGCCCGGCTACGTGGTGCGTCTGGTCGACCCGGTCACCGGGGAGGTGGGCGACGACGGGGAGGTCTGCCTGGACCTGGCGCACCGGCCGACCGCGCTCATGGTCGGCTACCACGGCGACGAGGAGTTGACCGCCGACGCGATGCGCGACGGCTGGTACCACACCGGTGACATCGCCTCCCGGGACGCCGACGGCTACCTCACCTACGTGGGGCGCACCGACGACGTGTTCAAGGCGTCGGACTACCGGGTGTCGCCGTTCGAGCTGGAGAGCGTGCTGCTGGAGCACGAGGCGGTGGCCGAGGCGGCCGTGGTGCCGTCGCCGGACCCGGTGCGGCTGGCCGTGCCGAAGGCGTACGTGGTGCTCGCGCCCGGCTGGGCGCCGGGGCCGGAGACCGCGGCGGCGCTGTTCGCGCACTCGCGGGACCGGCTGGCCCCCTACCTGCGGGTGCGGCGGTTGGAGTTCGCCGACCTGCCGAAGACCATCTCCGGCAAGATCCGCCGGACCGAGCTGCGGGCCGCCGAGCGGGACAAGCACGGTGACGCGGAGGCGCGGCCGGAAGGCGAGTACCGGGAGGAGGACTTCCGATGAGCCTGCCGTCCTACGCGAGCGGGATCTCCGACGCGCCGCTGCTCGGCGACACCATCGGCGCGAACCTGGCCCGCGCCGTGGAGGCGTACCCGGACCGGGAGGCCCTGGTCGACTGCCCGAGCGGCCGGCGCTGGACATACGCCGAACTCGGTCGCGCGGTGGGTGACCTGGCGCGCGGCCTGCTGGCGGCGGGGGTGGCCAAGGGGGACCGGGTCGGCATCTGGGCGCCGAACTGCGCGGAGTGGGTCCGCGTGCAGTACGCCACCGCCGCGATCGGCGCGATCATGGTGAACATCAACCCGGCCTACCGGCGGCACGAGCTGGAGTACGTGCTGAACCAGTCGGGGGTGAGCCTGCTGGTCTCCTCGCCCGGCTACCGGAGCAGCGACTACCGGGGGATGGTCGCCGATGTCCGCGGCGCCTGCCCGGCGCTGGGCAGGGTGGTCTTTCTCGGCGAGTCGAGCTGGGACGACCTGGTGGCCGGCGGGGCGGCGGTGCCGGTCGAGCGGCTGGCCGCGCGCGCGGCGGAGCTGAGCTGCGACGACCCGATCAACATCCAGTACACGTCGGGGACCACGGGGTTCCCGAAGGGCGCGACGCTGTCGCACCACAACATCCTCAACAACGGCTACTTCGTGGGCGAGCTGGTCCGCTACACCGAGCGGGACCGGATCTGCCTGCCGGTGCCGTTCTACCACTGCTTCGGCATGGTGATGGGCAACCTGGCGGCCGCCAGCCACGGCGCCTGCGTGATCATCCCGGCGCCGACCTTCGACCCGGCCGCGACGCTGCGCGCGGTCGCCGCCGAGCGGGCCACCGCGCTCTACGGGGTGCCGACCATGTTCATCGCCGAGCTGGCCCTGCCCGACTTCGCGGACTACGACCTGTCCAGCCTGCGTACCGGCATCATGGCCGGCTCACCGTGTCCGGTCGAGGTGATGAAGCGGGTCATCGACGGGATGCATATGGCCGAGGTGGCGATCTGCTACGGCATGACCGAGACGTCGCCGGTGTCCACCCAGACCCGGGGAGACGACGACCTGGACCGGCGGACCGCCACGGTGGGGCGGGTGCTGCCGCACGTCGAGGTGAAGGTGGTCGACCCGGCGACCGGGGTGACCGTGCCGCGCGGCGAGCCGGGGGAGCTGTGCACCCGGGGCTACTCGGTGATGCTCGGCTACTGGGACGAGCCGGAGAAGACCGCCGAGGCCATCGACCCGGCGCGCTGGATGCACACCGGCGACCTGGCGGTGATGCGCGACGACGGCTACCTGACCATCGTGGGCCGGATCAAGGACATGATCATCCGGGGTGGGGAGAACATCTACCCGCGTGAGATCGAGGAGTTCCTCTACCGGCATCCGAAGATCTCCGACGTGCAGGTGGTCGGCGTCCCCGACGAGCGCTACGGGGAGGAGATCCTGGCCTGCGTGATCCTGCGCGACGGGCACGACACGCTCACCGTCGAGGAGGTGGCCGAGTTCTGCCGGGACCGGCTGGCGCACTACAAGATCCCGCGGCACGTGCGGGTGATGGACGCCTTCCCCATGACGGTCAGCGGCAAGGTGCGCAAGGTCGAGCTGCGCCACGCGGGCCCCGCCTGACCGTCACTCCCGGTGCGGCCCTGATCCTGAGGCTTATCCTGAGCGATCTTCTTCGGGGAGGTCGGCGTGGGGCACGTGTTCGTCAGGCTGGCCGGGCATGGCACCCGGCTGGTCCCGTACTGGCCGTACCGGTTCACCGGGTCCGCCGGGTCGTCGACGGTCCAGGTCACCGTCGTCGGCGACGGAGGTGAGCGGCGGGCGGTCGTCGCGCCCGGCGCCGCGTCGGTGCCCGGCGTGGTGGACGTCGACGCCGGCCCGGACGGGGACTGGCGGCTGGAGATGGGGCCGTTCAGCCTCTGGTGGCCGGCGGGCTTCGCCGTGGAGTCGCCCACCGAACCAGGGGACGGGACGCCGTGCTACCTGCTCGGCCCGGACCAGGCGATGATCTTCCCGCAGGGGCCGGTGCCGCTGGCCCGACTGGCCGGGCCGGATGCCCTGGTTGCCCCGGGGCAGCGGGTCGTCCACCGGCGGGTGCTGGAGGACGACATCGACGTGGTGGAACTCGCGTACGCACGACGGCGCCGCCTGGTGGCAGGCGCACTGGATCATCCCGGTCGGGCGCGACCTCGCGCTGGTCCTCACCGGACAGGCCCCGGAGGGGGCCGGCGCGGCGGTCCGGACCGGCGGCGACCGGATGGCCGTCACCGTGACCGGCGTCCGCCACCCTGACGGTCGTTCCCCCTAGCCGCGCCCGAGCCGCGCGGCCACCCGCTCGTGCAGTGCCGCCAGCGCCGGGCTGACCGTCGCGGTCAGCGGCGTCGGGTCGGCCAGCCGGCGGGCCGGCTCCGGTAGCCAGGCGAGGTCGGCGTCGAAGCGGCCACGGGCGGCGCGAACCGCCTCGGCCGGGTCGGCGGGGTCGAACCGGTGGCCACCGCGCATGACCGGCACCAGCAGCGGCTCCCGGCCATCCGGTGGTGGCTCGTCGCGCAACCCCACCACATCCCCGGCCGCGCCGGTGGGATCACGGAAGACCTGCTTGGCGGCGGGCAGCGTGGCCTTTCCCGGGGACAGCTTCAGCACCGGCCGGTCGCCGTAGGCGACCAGCTTGTAGGCGCTGTCCAGCGACGGCGCGTCGTACGAGACGCCCATCCTGGTGCCCACGCCGTACCCGTCGATCGGTGCGCCCTGCGCCACGAGCCCCGCGATGACGTTCTCGTCGAGGCTGCCGCTGGCGATGATCGTGGCCTGCCGCAGCCCGGCGTCGTCCAGGATCGCCCGGGTCTGCCGGGCCAGCGCCCCGAGGTCGCCGGAGTCGAGCCGTACGCCGACCGGGCCGGTCAACCCGAGTTCGGTGACGACGTCGACGGCGGCCCGGACTCCCGCCGGCGTGTCGTAGGTGTCCACCAGGAAGATCGGGTTCGTGGGGAAGTCGGCGGCGAACGCGCGGAACGCCGCCCGTTCGTCCGGGAACGCCTCCACGTACGAGTGGGCCATCGTCCCGGACGGGGGGATCCCGTACCGCATGGCGGCCTCGACGTCGCTGGTCGCGGCGAAGCCGGCGATGGCCGACGCCCGTGCCACCCCTGCGCCGGCCTCGATGCCGTGGGTGCGGCGGAACGCGAAGTCGATCAGCTGCGCGCCGGCGGCGGCGAGCCGGCAGCGGGCCGCCTTGGTGGCCACCGTGGTGTGGAAGGTGATCAGGTTCAGCACGCCGGTCTCCACCAGCTGCGCCTCCGCGATGGGCGCGGTGACCTCCAGCAGCGGCTCGTCGGCGAAGACGACGCGACCCTCCGGCACGGCCCACACGTCCCCGGTGAACCGCAGCCCGGCCAGCGCCGTGAGGGCCGGCTCGTCGAACCCGACGACGTCGCGCAGGTAGCCCAGCTCGGCGTCGTCGAAGGCGAAGCTCTCCAGGAACGCCAGTGCCTCGGCCAGCCCGGCGGCGACCAGGAAGCCGCGCCGGTGCGGCAGCCGGCGGACGAAGAGGCTGAACGTGGCGTGCTCCGTCATGTCCCGGCGCAGGTAGCTGGCCGCCATCCGCAGCTCGTACAGGTCGGTACGCAGTCCCGTCATGTCACCTCCTCCACCACGCCCCCACTGTGATCCATCCGGTTGCGGGGCGTACGGGAAACGGGAGATCCGCCACGGGGCGGTGGCCGCCCGCCGCCAGCGCTCGGCAGGAGCGGGTCACGCCCGCCAGAACTGGCGGGCGCGAAGCCCTCGCGGCGCAGCCAGTGTTCGGTGTAGACGATCCGCTCCGCCGGCACCACCACGAGCGGCCCGGCCGGCGGTTCGTCCAGCGATCGGGACCGCTCCACGTGGTCGGACTGCCACCGGTACGCCGGCCAGTGGTGGTCGAAATCCGGGTCGCCGGGGTGCAGCACCCGGGCCCGGCCGAAGACCTGCGCGCCGCGGCTGCTGGCCTGGCCGACCAGGGGCGCGAAGATCCCGACCGAGACGCGCGGGTCGGCGGCGAGGTTGCGCATCTTCGGCGAGTCGGCGACGGCCGTGAACATCAGGGTGAAGTCCAGGTGGAAGTAGCGCACGGGGGTGGCCAGCGGGCCGTTCGGGCCGGCGGTGGCCAGCACGCACATGTTCTGCGTGGAGAACAGGTGGAGGATGCGTTCCTGGAGGCGGTCGCGGTTGAGGCGGGCGGTGGGGGAGGGGCCGGCGAGCCAGGGGTTCGTGACGGGCATGGTTGATCTTTTCATCCCGACCACGACCGGGAAAATCCGGTCGGGGTGACGCTCCGGGGGCTGGTAGGTTCGCTCGCCGTGACGGGCATCGCGGGGGATCGGCTGGACGGGCGGTTCGCCCGGCTCTGGACGGCCAGCACCATGTCGGCGCTGGGCAGCGGCATGGCCACGGTGGCCGCCCCGCTCTACGTGGCCTCGCAGACCGACGATCCGCTGACCGTCTCGGCCGGCGCCGCGGTGGCCTGGCTGCCGTGGCTGCTGTTCGCGCTGCCGGGCGGGGTGCTGGTCGACCGGGTGGACCGGCGCCGGCTCA
The DNA here is from genome assembly GCF_040607315.1 of Micromonospora sp. NPDC005305. Taxonomy (NCBI): domain Bacteria; kingdom Bacillati; phylum Actinomycetota; class Actinomycetes; order Micromonosporales; family Micromonosporaceae; genus Micromonospora; species Micromonospora sp. NPDC005305. Next base: position 244,471 of record NZ_JBEXGL010000005.1, read on the forward strand.
TGGTGGTCATCGACTGGGTGCGCGTCGCCGTGCTGGCCGTGCTGGCCGCCGCGCTGGTCACCGACCGGGCCGGGGTGCCGCTGCTCTACGCGGTGCTGTTCGTGGTCAACACCGGTGAGGTGGTGTTCCGCACCGCCGCCCAGGCGGTCGTGCCGGCGGTGGTGCCCCGGTCCCGCCTGGAGCGGGCCAACGGCTGGCTGGGCGGGGGCACCCAGATCATGCAGAACATGGTCGCCGGGCCGCTCGGCGGCTTCCTCTTCGTGGTGGCCGCGGCCATCCCGTTCGCCGTGAACGCCGGCACGTACGCGCTCAGCGCCGTCCTCGTCGGCCTGCTCGCCGGGTCGTACCGGGGCTCGCCGGGGGCGGGCGGGCGCCGCTCGGTCCGCGCGGAGGTCGCCGAGGGCTTCCGCTGGTTGCTGTCCCACCGCCTGCTGCGCACCATGACCCTGCTCATCGGGCTGCTCAACGTCACTCTGACCGCCGCCCTCGCGGTCCTCGTGCTGCTCGCCACCGACCGGCTCGGCCTCGGCTCGGTCGGCTACGGCGCGCTGTTCACCTGCATGGCGGTGGGCGGGCTGCTCGGCTCGGCGGTCGGCGACCGGCTGGTCGCCGCCATCACGGCCACCTGGACCGTCCGGGTGGGCCTGCTGATCGAGGCGGGCCTGCACCTGGCCCTGGCGGCCTCGCGCAGCGCCGTGGTGGTCGGGGTGGCGCTGTTCGCCTTCGGGGTGCACGGCGCGCTGTGGAACATCGTGGCCAACTCGCTGCGCCAGCGGCTCACCCCGCCCGCGCTGATGGGCCGGGTGGGCAGCACCACGCTGTTCATCGCGGCGGGCGGCAACTGCGTCGGCGCGTTGCTCGGCGGGGTGGTCGCCGACCGGTACGGGATCACGGCGCCCTACTGGGTGGGGCTCGTGGTGGCCGTCGGGGTGATCGCCGCGACCTGGCGGGTGTTCGACCGGGCCACGGTGGCCGCCGCCTACGCCGACCCGGCCCCGGAGGGCCGGGACACCCCGGCGACCGTCGCGTGAGGGTCCGCGCTCAGGGCAGCGGCGGCACCGGAAGCGTGACGCCCTGCGCCGCCGCCTGGTGCGCCAGCTCGATCAGCTCCACCACCCCGACCGAGTCCGCCGGATCCACCGGCAGCGGCGCGCCGTCCCGCAGCGCCGCCACCAGCTGCGTGTAGAAGTCCTGGTAGCGGCCCGCCTCGGTGGGCACCGCGCGCAGGTCGCCGTCGGCGCCGAGCCGGCCGTACGCCTCGGGGCCGACCTCGCCCCAGCCCGGCGTGCCGGGCCGGCCGCCGTCGCGCAGCGCCGCCTCCTGCGGGTCCAGCCCGTACGTGGTGTACGCGGCGCGGTCGCCGAGCACCCGGAAGCGCGGGCCGAGCTGGGCGGTCAGCGCGCTCATCCACAGGTGGGAGTGGACGCCGTTGGTGTGGGTGAGCGCGACGAACGCGTCGTCGTCCACCTCGGCGCCCGGCCGGCGCCGGTCCACCTCGGCGTAGACCCGACGCACCGGGCCGAACAGCTGCACCGCCTGGTCGACCAGGTGGGCGCCGAGGTCGAACAGGGCGCCACCGGCCTCGCCGGGCGCGGCGCTCTCCCGCCAGCCGGGCTTGATGGCCGGCCGCCACCGCTCGAACCGGGACTCGAAGCGGGTCACCCGGCCCAGCTCGCCGGCCTCGACGAGCCGGCGCACGGTCAGGAAGTCACCGTCCCAGCGGCGGTTCTGGAATGCGGTCAGCGGCACCCCGGCGGCGGCCGCCTCCGCGACCAGCGCCCGCCCCTCGGCGGCGGTCGGCGCGAGCGGCTTGTCCACCACCACCGGCAGCCCGGCCGCCACGGCGGCCCGGGCCATCGGCACGTGCTGCCGGTTCGGTGTGGCCACCACCACGAGGTCGACCGTGTCGGCGGCCTGCCAGAGCTGGTCGGCGTCGTCGAGGACCCGGGCGTCCGGGTGCTCGGCGTGGACCTGCGCCCGGCGCTCCGGGTCCCGCGTCATCACGGCTTCCAGCCGTAGGCCGGGCGTGGCGGCGACCAGCGGGGCGTGGAACACCCGCCCGGCGATCCCGTACCCCAGCAACCCCACCCGCAGCGGCGCCTGCGCCATGCCGTCCCCCGTCCTCGATGATCCCCTGCGAATCTACGCGCCGCGTCCGGCCCGGGACGGCGGGTCCCGGGCGGCGGCCCACCTGCGGGTGTGGCAGCGTGGGCGGGTGCACCCAACGCCGGTCGAGGTCGACGTCGCGCTGGTCGGCGGCGGCGGCGCCGCCTCCCTGGTGCTGGCCGCCCTGGCCCGCCACGACGTGACCGGCCTGCGGGTCGCCGTGGTCGATCCGGTGCGCAAGCGCGGCCAGGACCGCACCTGGGCGTTCTGGGGCGCCCCGGGCAGCGACCTGGACCCGCTGCTGAGCGCGAGCTGGTCGCGGGTCGACGTGGTCACGCCCGCCGGCCGCCGGGTCCTGCCGCTCACCCCGCTGAGGTACGCCATGCTCCGCTCCGCCCCGGTCTACGACCGGGCTGCCGAGGCCGAGCGGCGGCTGGGCGCCGTGCGGATCGGCGCGCCGGCCGGGGCGCTGGCCGACGACGGTCACCGGGTGACCGTCCACGATCCGGAGGGGCGGCCGCTGGTCCGGGCCGGTTGGGTGCTCGACTCCCGGCCCCGCCCGCCGGCCCGGCCCGGTCGGACGAGCTGGTTGCAGCACTTCCGCGGGTGGTGGCTGGCGGCCGACCGGCCCACCTTCGACCCGGGCCGGGCGGTGCTCATGGACTTCCGCACCCCGCAGCCCGCCCGCGGCGTCTCCTTCGGCTACGTGCTGCCGGTCGACGACCGGTACGCCCTAGTCGAGTACACCGAGTTCGGCCGGGCCGTGCTCACCGACGCGGGCTACGACACGGCGCTGCGCGGGTACGCCGGCCTGCTCGGCCTGGACCTGTCCGGGCTGCGGGTGCGGGAGGTGGAGAACGGGGTGATCCCAATGACGGACGGCCCGTTCGTGCCCCGCCCCTCGCCGCGGGTGGTCCGGCTCGGCACCGCGGGCGGCGCCACCCGCCCGTCCACGGGGTTCACGTTCTCCGCGATGCTCCGGCAGGCCGAGCAGGTGGCCGGGGCCCTGGCGGCGGGCCGGCCGCCGGTGCCCGCGCCCGCCTACCCCGGGCGGCACCGGTGGATGGACGCGGTGGCGCTGCGCGCCCTGGACCGGGGGCACGTCGGCGGGGTGGCGTTCTTCGAGCGGCTCTTCGACCGAAACCCGCCGGAGCGGGTGCTGCGTTTCCTCGACGGGGTCACCTCGCCGGCCGAGGATCTGGCGGTGATGCGGTCCAGCCCGCTGCTGCCGATGACCGGCGCGGTGCTCGGCGACGCGGCCGGCCGGCTGCGCGCCCGCTGGGGCCGCGGCCCGGCCGCCACCCCCGTGCCGGAGGCCGGACCGCGGGGCGCCGGTCAGGCCGGCTCGTAGCGGGCGATCACCACCCCGGTGGCGGTGGTGACGCTGTCGGTCAGCCGCAGCGCGCCCGGCTCGTCGCCGGGGTCGAACAGCCGCCGCCCACCGCCCAGCACCAGCGGGTGGACCAGCAGCACGTACGCGTCGACGAGGTCGTGCCGGCGCAGCGACCGGACCAGCGCGCCGCTGCCCAGCACGGCGATGTCCGGCCCGGGCTGCGCCCTCAGCTCCCGCACCGCCTCGATCACGTCGCCCTTCAACAGGTGCGAGTTCACCCAGGGCAGCGGCTCGTCCAGCGTGGTCGAGGCGACGTACTTGGGCAGCGCGTCGAGCATCGGGGTGAACGGGTTGCCGGTCTGCCGGGGCCAGTAGCCGGCGAAGTCGGCCCAGGTGCGGCGGCCGAGCAGCAGGGCGCCGGTCGAGGCCATGCCCTCGCCCATCTTCCGGCCCAGGACCGGGTCGTTGTAGGGGATCGCCCAGCCGCCCCGGCTGAAGCCGCCCCGGGTGTCCTCGTCGGGACGTCCGGGGGCCTGCATCACCCCGTCCAGGCTGACGTTCTCGGTGACGATGATCTTGCGCATGCCGCTCCCTCGGGCGGGGCCGGCCCGCTGCCGGCCCCTCACCCCTTCACACGAACGGCGACCGCCGATCTCGACAGCGGTCAGCGGCGGAGTTCCGCGGCGACCCGGTCGCGGACCAGCACCCGCAGCCGCTCCATGGGGTCGCCGTCGCCGGCGCCGAGCCGGTTGCGCACCGCCGCCACGGTCAACCCCAGCTCCGGGTACGCGAACGCCAGGCTGCCGCCGCTGCCGGCCGTGCCGAACGACCCGTCGGCGTCGACCGCGTAGCCGAGGCCGAACGTCGTCTCCTGCCCGAAGACCCACTCCTCGGCGCGGACCGCCACGGCGGAGACCTCCCGGAGGCGTTCCGGTGCGATGAGCCGCACCCCGTCGACCGGGCCGAGCAGCGCCGCGTACATCCGGGCGACCGCGCGGGCCGACATCGTGCCGACCGCGGGCACGTCGGCGCGCAGTACGTCGGGGCGGCTGCCGGTCGTGGCGTCCGGGCGGACGTGCGGTGGGGCCACCGCGTCGAAATGGGGCAGGTTGGCGCCCGCCCAGGTCATGAGGGCGGCCAGGCCGGCGTCCTCCAGCCGGGCCAGCCGGGGCAGGTCGGCCTCCGGCACGCCGAGGAACAGCTCGCCGGTCACCCCGAGCGGCCGGGCCACCTCCTCGGCCAGCACCTGCGAGACCGGCGTGCCGGTGACCCGCCGGACCACCTCGCCGACCAGCCAGCCCCACGTCCAGGCGTGGTACGCCAGCCGCTCGCCGGGCGCCCACCGGGGCTGCGCGTCGGCGAGCAGCCCGCACATCCGGTCCCAGTCGGTGAAGTCCGCCGGGGTGATGTCGGGGGGAAGGGTGGGCAGCCCGGCGGTGTGGGTGAGGGCGTGCCGCAGCGTGATGCCGTCCTTGCCGTGCCGGGCGAACTCCGGCCACACCTCGGCGATGCGCAGGTCGTAGTCGAGCAGTCCCCGCTCGGCGAGCACGTGCACGACGGTGGCGGTGAGCCCCTTGCCGGTGGACACGGCGTGCACCGGGGTGTCGGCGGTCAGCGGCCGGCCGGTGGTGGTGTCGGCCAGCCCGGCCTGCTCCTCGACGATCGGCGCGCCGGCCAGGTACGCGGCCACCTGCACGCCCGCCTCCCGCCCGGAGGTGACCAGGTCGTCGACTGCCTCGCGTACCTCGGCCCGCAGGCCGTCCCAGCGCCCGTCCATGATCAGCGACCCTGCCAGACCGCCGCGCGGGTGTCGTGCGGTTTTCCGCCGCCGGTCGGCGGCGGCCGGCGGGTCGGGTGGTCCCGCGCCGGGGCGTACCGGGTAGGTTGCCGGCATGGTGGAGGCGGCGACCGGCGGGGTCGTGGAGATCTGGACCGACGGCGCGTGCAGCGGCAACCCGGGCCCCGGCGGGTGGGGCGTGCTGCTGCGCTGGGGCGGGCACGAGCGCGAGCTGTGCGGCGGCGAGGCCACCCCGACCACCAACAACCGGATGGAGCTGACGGCCGCGATCCAGGCGCTGGAGAGCCTCACCCGCCCGGTCACCGTGCGCCTGCACACCGACAGCACGTACGTGCGCAACGGCATCACGAGCTGGCTGGCCTCCTGGAAGCGCAACGGCTGGCTGACCGCCGCGAAGCAACCGGTGAAGAACGCCGACCTGTGGCAGCGCCTGGAGGCGGCCTGCGCCCGGCACGACGTGACCTGGCTCTGGGTGAAGGGCCACAACGGGCACCCGGAGAACGAGCGTGCCGACGCGCTGGCCAACCGGGGGATGACCGAGGCGCGGGCCAGGGGGGTGGCCGCCCGCTGACCCGGGCGGGTTGTGTCGACCCCGGTCGATGGGTAACGTAGCGGATCGATGCCGTCACGGACAGTCGCCCTCCCGGAGGTGTCCGCGTGACCGTTGCCGCCCTCACCGACCTGCCGCTCTGGCCACCGATCAACCTCGACCGTGATCCGCTCGTCCCGCTGGACGCGGGGGAGCGGCGACGGTTCGCCGGTCCGGTCACCCGGGTCCGGCTTCCCACCGACGCCACGGCCTGGCTGGTGACCCGGCACGCCGACGTCAGGCAGATGCTGCGCCACCCCGGCTTCAGCGCGGACCTGACCCGGCCCGGCTTCCCGCTGCTGCGCCGGATCCCGCCCGGCGCGTTCGGCGACCGCCGGGGCGGGTTCATCCGGATGGACGGCGTCGAGCACACCCGGCTGCGCCGGATGCTCACCGCCGAATTCATGATCAGGAACGTGCGGCGGATCGAGCCGCTGATCCGGCAGACCGTCGACCGGGCGCTGGACGACCTGCACGCCGCCGGCCCGCCCGCCGATCTGGTCACGCACGTCGCCCTGCCGGTGCCGTCGATGGTCATCTGCCACCTGCTCGGCATCCCCTACGCCGACCACGACTTCTTCCAGGAGCGCAGCCGGACGCTCATCGACCGGGACGCCCCGCCGGAACGGGTCCAGCGACACGTGCGGGAGCTGCGCGACTACCTGCACCGGCTGGTCGAGGCGAAGGTGGCCACCGGGGAGCGCGCCGACGACCTGCTCAGCCGGCTGGCCCGGGACCGGGTCGACACCGGGGAGCTGGCCGTCGAGGAACTGGTCGGCATGGCGGTGCTGCTGCTCATCGCCGGCCACGAGACGACCGCCAACATGATCGGCCTGAGCACCCTGCTGCTGCTGCGCCACCCCGCCCGGTACGCCGCGCTGCGGGACGACACCGGGCACGCCGAGGGGCTGGTCGACGAGCTGCTGCGTTACCTCAGCATCGTGCGCACCGGCCTGCCCCGCCTGGCCACCGAGGACGTCGAGATCGGCGGGCGGCTGATCCGGGCCGGGGAGGGCGCGATCGCGGTGCTGTCCCTGGCCAACCGGGATCGGACCGCCTTCGACCGGCCGGACGAGTTCGACCCCTACCGGGCGGCGCAGCAGCACGTCGCGTTCGGCTTCGGGGTGCACCAGTGCATCGGCCAGCCCCTCGCCCGCGCGGAGCTGCGGATCGCGCTCGTGGAGCTGGCTCGCCGGTTCCCGCGGCTGCGGCCAGCCGCCACCGCCGGGCGGCTGCCGACCCGGGACAGCTCGATCGTCTACGGCCTCGACGCGCTGCCGGTGACCTGGTGAGCGGGGCCGTGCGGGTCCGGGTGGACCGGGACCGGTGCTGCGGGTCCGGCAACTGCGTGGTGACCGCGCCGGAGGTGTTCGACCAGGATGACGCGGACGGCCTCGTGCTGCTACGCCGGGCCGAACCGCCCGCCGACGCGGCCGACCGGGTGCGCCTCGCCGTGGAGCTCTGCCCGGCCTGGGCGATCAGCGTGGCGCCCCGGCCGGTGCCGGAGCACTCCTCGACACCGTGAGGCGCCGGCCCGCTCACCGCTCCGGGCGGCCCTCCTCGATCTCCTCCGGCTCGTTCGCCGGGTCGGCGGTGCCGGAGACGTCGGCCACGTCGTAACCGGCGCGGCTGACCTCCCGGGCGGAGCGACGATCCTCGGCCGGCAGGTCGGCGAAGTCGTCGCCGGTGTCGTCGGTGCTGTGCAGGGACTCGCCCGGCGGGCGCAGCGACGCCTCGTACGCGGTCGCGCCGTCGGGCTCGTCGGTGGGGGCGCGGCCGAAGGACTCTTCACTCGTCATGTGGCACTCCTGCCCATCGGGGGCGGGGACAAACGCTCAGCGGGCCGCATCCGGGTGGGTCGGCATCGAGGAGCCGCCGGAGCTGCTGCCCGACGCCCCACCGGCAACGCCGGAACCGTCGTCCTCGGTCACCTCGTCCGGTTTCGGCGCGCCCGGCTCCGGCGCGGGCACGTCGGTGTCCGCCTCCACCTGGACCAGCCGGGCCTGGCCGACCTCGTCCTCGGCGTGCGCCGGATCGACCGGCTGCCTGCCCTGCCGTGTCTCGTATTTCACCGGCCGTGTCTCGTGCTTCACCGGTCCGCCTCCCGTCCGTCGCGCGGTGACGCCGCCTACCCGGGGCGGTCGCCGCGAAACCCGGCCGTCCTCTTCCGCCGCCCGCGGTGTCGTCAGCGGCGGCGCCGGCCCGCGGAGCGGCCGCCCGTCGGGCGCCCACCTCCCGACCGCCCGCCGGACGGTCGCGTGGCCCCGGGCGACCCGGCCGGGGTGACGGTCAGCGACCAGTGCGCCGGTCGGCGCAGGCCGCGCGGCAGGACCGTGCGGTGGTCGCCGCGGGCCGCGTCGAGCTGGGACTGGTGCACGAACAGGCAGTCGCCCAGGTCGGCGCCGCGCAGGTCCGCCCCGCGCAGGTCGGCCCCCGTGAGGTCGGCCGCGCCGAGGTCGGCCCCGCGCAGGTCCGCACCGATGAGGCAGGCCCCGCGCAGGTTCGCCCCGGCCAGCCCCGCCCGCCGCAGGTCCACCCCGATCAGCACGGCGCCCCGCCGGTCCACGCCCGCCCGGCCGGACCGGGCCTGCTCGCCGGCCCGGGAGAGCAGCCGGTTGACCCGCTCCCGCTGGGCGTCGACGTCGACGGCGAGCAGGTCCTCCGGGGTGCCGTCGGTGAGTCGTTCCGTCTCCGCGAGGGCGGCGGTCAGCTCGTCGCGCAGCGGCCCCGCCGGGGTCAGCGCCACGGCCTCGGTCAGATACCAGAGCAGCTCGTGCAGCGGCCGCATCACCGCGAAGGTGTCGAACATCCGCCGCGCGGCCGCCGGGTCGCCGCGCCAGTCCCGCCCGCCGAAGGTGCCCTGGGCGACGTGCTGGCCGGCGCCGAAGCAGTCGAAGACCGTGCAGCCGGGAAAGCCGCGCTGCCGCAGGTCCCGGTGGATGCCGCAGCGGGAGTCAGCGCCCAGGTTCGGGCAGGGCTGCCCGGCGGGCTTGTCGATCGCGAAGTCGGCGGAGGCGGCGAACGCCGGCGCGACGCAGCAGATCCCGAAGCAGCGCGCGCAGTCGGCGCGCAGCTCGCGGGCGCCGCCCGCCACCCGCTGGTCCACCGCCTCGGACACCGCCGGCCTCCCGCCACCGTCGGGCACGCCCCTCGCGCCCCCCACCATTCTCCGCCCGGGTCCGCCCGGACCGGCCGGCGGGGCACGGCGGTGTGACGGGCCCGGGGCGCGGCGCCCGCGCGGGGCGGGCGCCGGCCCTCCGGCTCAGAAGTCGAACAGCACGTCCGTGCCGCGCAGCAGGTGGCACCGGTTGTCGAAGGTCCGGGTGTACGCGACCGGCCGGTCCTGCCAGAAGCCCACGGCGCGGGCGGTGACCGGGGCGTACTCCCGGGTGCACGGGCCGGGCTGCACCTCGAGCGCGTCGAGGTGGCCGTCGACCCGGGCGACGAGCCGGCACGCGGTCGCCGGGTCGGGGTGCAGCCCGCCCTCGGGGCCGCAGGTCAGCACGGTGGCGCGGACGTCGCCGCCGGTGTCGACGGTGAGCAGCAGCGCCGACGGGGTGTCGGGGCCGGGTCGGGGCGCCGCGCCGGCCGCCGTGGGGGCGGCGGTCACGGCGAGGCCGCCGAGCGCGGCGGCCAGGGCCAGCGCGGCGGTGCGTCGGGCGAAGGGCATGTGTCGTCCTTCCGTCGGGGCCCCGGGGTGGGGGCCGGGCGTCGGCCCGGCCGTCGTGCGACCGGACCGACCAGAACCCTAAGTGGACGGTGTGAACGCACAGCGTCACGAAGTGTTACACCGGTTCGCCCCGGCGGCCGGCGGGTGTGACAGGCACCCTCACACCGACCGCCACCCGTCGTCGGGCAGGGACGACGCCTGGGGACCCATCATGAGCATCCCGCCGTCCACCGGCCAGGACGCGCCCGTCACGTACGCGGCGGCCGGCGAGGCGAGCAGCGCCACCACCGCGGCCACCTCCCGGGCGTCCCCGGGCCGTCCCACCGGCACGCCCGGGCGCTCCTGGGTGAACGGGTCGACGTCCTCCTGCCCGGTCATCGGGGTGGCGATCTCGCCGGGGGCGACCGCGTTGACGGTGATCCCGTCGGCCGCCAGTTCCTGCGCCATCACCTTGGTGAGCAGGCCCAGTCCACCCTTCGCCGCGCAGTACGCCGACGAGCCGACCCGCGGGGCGTGCTCGTGGACGCTCGTGATGCTGATGATCCGGCCGCCCCGGCCGGCTGCCCGCATCCGCCGGGCGGCCCGCTGGGAGCAGAGGAACGGCCCGTCCAGGTCCACGGCGAGCACCTCCCGCCACTTCTCCCAGGCCACGTCGACGAAGGGCGTGGCCAGCCCGGTGCCGGCGTTGTTGACCAGCACGCCGAGGCCGCCGAGCCGGTCGGCCAGGTCGTCGACGACGGCGGCGCCCTCGGGCAGCCGGGTCAGGTCCATCTCGGCCACCTCGCAGCGGCGGCCGGTGGCGCGTACCTCGCCGGCGGTGCGCTCGGCGCCGTCCGGGTCGCCGTACCAGGTGATGCCGATGTCGAAGCCGGCCTCGGCGAGCGCCACGGCGCACGCCTTGCCGATGCCGGAGTCCGCGCCGGTGACGACGGCGATCCTGTCGTAATCCTCGTATCGCTGGGGCATGGTGGCGCACTACCCGGATCGGGCGGGCCGAACCAGACGGGGTGTAACCGGTCCCGGCCGGGGTAGCCGGGCCGGATGGACCTGGTCGAGGAGTCGCCGTACCGGTTCCGGATCGACCGGCACGAGCCGATGCGGGTGCCGGGCGTGGTCTTCGCCTCCCGCGCGCTGCTTCCGGACGCCGGGGCGGACAAGTCGCTGGAGCAGGTGGCGAACGTGGCCACCCTGCCCGGCATCGTCGGCGCCTCCTACGCCATGCCGGACGTGCACTGGGGCTACGGCTTCCCGATCGGCGGGGTCGCCGCCACGGCCGTCGAGGACGGGGGAGTGGTCTCGCCCGGCGGGGTCGGCTTCGACATCTCCTGCGGGGTGCGGCTGCTCACCGCCGACCTGGACCGGGCCGGGCTGCGGCCACGGCTGGACGCCGTCATGGACGGCCTGAGCGAGTCCACCCCGCGCGGCATGGGCAAGGGCGCCGTGTGGCACCTGACCGACCGGGCCGAGCTCGACGCGGTGCTCCGCGGAGGCTCCCGGTACGCCGTCGAGCGGGGCTTCGGCGTCCAGCGGGACCTGGACCGCTGCGAGGACCGGGGCGCGGTGGACGACGCGAACCCGGCGCAGGTGAGCGAGCGGGCCGTGGAGCGCGGCGCCCGCCAGGTGGGCAGCCTCGGTTCCGGCAACCACTTCCTGGAGGTGCAGGCGGTGGAGGAGGTCTACGACGAGGCGGTGGCGGGGGCCTTCGGGCTGCGCGCCGGCCAGGTCTGCGTCATGATCCACTGCGGTTCGCGGGGGCTGGGTCACCAGATCTGCACGGACTACGTCCGGGAGATGGAGAAGGTGATGCCCCGGCACGGCATCCACGTGCCCGACCGGCAGCTGGCCTGCGCGCCCGTCTCGTCCCACGAGGGCCGGGCCTACCTGGGGGCGATGGCCGCCGCGGCCAACTACGCCCGGGCCAACCGGCAGCTGCTCGCCCACGCCGCCCGCCAGGTCTTCGCCCGGGTCACCGGATGCGACCTCGACCTCGTGTACGACATCTCGCACAACCTCGCCAAGATCGAGACGCACGAGGTCGACGGGTCACCGCGCCCGCTCTGCGTACACCGCAAGGGCGCCACCCGGGCCCTCCCGCCGGGGCACCCCGAGCTGCCCGACGACCTGCGCCCGGCCGGGCAGCCGGTCCTCATCCCCGGCTCCATGGGCACCGGTTCGTACGTGCTCACCGGCGTGGCCGGCTCACCGGCCTGGGCGTCCACCTGCCATGGAGCGGGCCGGGTGCAGAGCCGCAAGCAGGCCACGAAGGCGGAGCGTGGGCACGACCCGCGCCGCGAGCTGGAGGCGCAGGACATCGCGGTGCGGGGCGCGAGCCGGCGCGGGCTGGCCGAGGAGATGCCAGCCGCGTACAAGGACGTCACGGCCGTGGTGGCGGCGGCCGAGGGGGCCGGCCTGTGCCGGAAGGTGGCCCGGCTCGTGCCGCTCGGCGTGGTCAAGGGCTGAGCCGCTCACACGTCCAACGTCACCGCGCAGCGCCAGCCGTCGGGCTCGGCGGCGAAGCGCAGCTCGTGCAGGGACACCGCCTTGGGGACCGCGCCGACCAGCTCGACCGCGTCGGTGCCGGCGGTCCGCCAGCGCACCGCCAGGCCGCCGTCGCCGGCCGCCCGCACCTCGGTCTCCAGCGGCAGCGCGGCCTCCGTCTCCAGCCGGAAGATCACCTCGTCGAGGACGCCGACCAGCAGGTCCGCGTCGGCGCCCGGTGGCACCCGGAACGCGGTCTCCCCGTCGGCGACCGCTCCCGTGGTGTCCACGAAGGTGTCGACCAGCGCGGTGACCGCCTCGGCCACGCAGCCCTCCCGGTCCGGCGCCCAGGCCTCGATGCGGACGTCGGCGGTGTGCGGGATGTTCCGGTGCCCGCGGGCCGGTCGTCGCTCCATGCCCCGATCATGCCGTCCCCGGTCCGGGGCCGGTGGCGGCTGCGCCGGTTCGCTCGGACACCACGAAGTCGGGCGCCGCGGCGGTGAGCACCGCCGTCCGGGTCGGCGCGGTCCATTCCCCGGCCAGCGCGGCGGCCAGCTCCGCGAGCATCCGGGGCACGGCCACCGGTCCGTCCTCGTGCATCGCCTCGATCACCACCAGCACCTCGGCGGTCTCCGCGCGCACCGCCGACGCGCCGCTCTGCCGGTGCGTCCAGCGCCGGGAGTGGGCCCGGCCGGCCGCGTCGGCGAAGACCAGCTCACCCGGCTCGGGGTGCTCCTCGTCCCCGCCGAGGGTCAGGTAGATCTCCGCGCCGGTGGCCGGGCGCACCGTCAGGTCCCCGGCGATCCGCGCGGGGTCCAGCACGGCCACCGGCACGGCGTACCCGAGGGACAGGGCGTTGCCCAGGTCGACCAGCGGGTGCAGCCGGGGCAGCGCGCCGTCGCGGCGGAAGCGGCGCAGCAGCGACTCGGCGGCGCACCGGTAGCGGGTCGGCGGCGAACCCATCCGGGCGAAGGTCCGCCGCCAGGCCTGGATCTCCGGGAAGCCGCCCTCCGGCCCGCCGGCGAGGCGGGCACGGGCGGTGTCGGCGTACCGGGCGAGCCGTGGGGTGACGTCGACGCCGGGGGTGATGCCGGTGGCGTGCAGGACGCCGCAGGTCAGCTCGGGAAAGGTCGACCAGACCTGCGGGGAGCGCCGGAAGCGCACGGGTGACTCCTATCGGGCGGTGAGGGCCAGGCCGATGCCCAGGGCGAGGAAGCTGCCGGCGAAGCCGTGCCGCAGCAGCGCGGTCAGCCGGGGCCGGGCCAGCACCCGGCGGCGCAGCGCGCCGGCCAGCAGCGCGTACCCGGCGAAGACCACGAGGGTGGCCAGCATGAACACCACGCCGCAGAGCAGCATCCGGGCCGGCGCGTCCGGCGCGTCCGGCGGGACGAACTGCGGCAGGAACGCGACGAAGAAGACGGTGACCTTGGGGTTGAGCAGGTTCATCAGCACCCCGTCGCGGAACAGCCGGCCGGCCGGTCGGGGCGTGCGGTGCTCGTCCACCGGCAGCGGACCGCGGTCGCGCAGCGCCGCCCACGCCATCCAGAGCAGGTACGCCACGCCCAGCCAGGTGACCACGCGGAACGCCGGGGTCCCGGCGCGGAGCAGGGCCGCCAGCCCGGTCACCGCGGCGACCAGATGCGGGACGAGGGCCAGGGTGCAGCCGGCGGCGGCGACCAGGCCGGCCCGCCGCCCGGCGGAGAGGCCGGTGGCGAGGGTGTAGACCACCCCGGTGCCCGGGGTGATCACCACGACGAGCGTGGTCAGCAGGAAGGCGATAGTCACCGGTCCAGCCTGCGATCATAATGGTCCGATGGACAGGGCCAAACCGGTGACGACAGAGGGGTCCATAACGGCCGGTGCCGATTTCCTCCAGCTCGACGTCGGGGAGGCCCCGCCCGGCGGGCGCGCCGACTGGCTGGCCGCCCGGCTGCGGGCCGCGATCGCCGACGGCCGGGTGCCGGTGGGCGCCCGGCTGCCGGCCAGCCGGGTGCTCGCCGCCGAGCTGGGCGTGTCCCGGGGCGTGGTGACCGAGGCGTACCAGCGGCTGACCGAGGACGGGCACGTGGCCGGGCGGGGCCGGGCCGGCACGGTCGTGGTGGCCACCCCGGCCGCCGTGGTCACCCGGGCGCCGGCGCCCCGCCGCCCACCGGAGGTGTTCGCCGCGCGGCCGGACACCGCCGTCTTCGACGCGCTGCGCCACGCTCCGGCGGAGCTGGACCTGACGCCCGGCGTACCCGACCTGGCGGCCTTTCCCCGCGCGGCCTGGCTGCGCGCCGAACGCGCCGTGCTGCACCGCCTGGCGCCCGCCGCCTTCGGATACGGCGACCCGACCGGCACTCCCGCGCTGCGGCTCGCGATCGCCACCTGGCTGGCCCGCAACCGCGGCATCCGGGTGGACCCGGCCGAGGTGGTGGTCGTGGCGGGGGTGTCCCAGGCGCTCGGCCTGCTCGCCCAGGTGCTGCACGCCGACGGGGTGCACACGGTGGCCGTGGAGGATCCCGGCTCGCTCGGCGTACGCCAGCACCTGAACAACTGGCGGCTGGACACCCCGCCGGTGCCGGTCGACACCGACGGCCTGCGGGTCGACCGGCTGGAGGCCAGCGGGGCCCCGGCCGTGATGCTCACGCCGGCGCACCAGTTCCCGACGGGGGTGGTGCTCGACGGCGACCGGCGCCGCCGGCTGCTGCGCTGGGCCCGGAGCGGCGGACTGGTCATCGAGGACGACTACGACGCCGAGCACCGCTACGACCGCCCGCCGGTGTCGGCGCTGCGCGGGATGCTGCCGGACCGGGTCTGCTACACCGGCAGCGTGTCCAAGCTGCTCGCACCGGCGCTGCGGATCGGCTGGGTGCTGGTGCCGGCCCGGTGGCACGACGACCTGGTGGCCGCCAAGCGGATGGCCGACCTCGGCAACGCCGCCCTGCCGCAGCTCGTGCTGGCCGAGCTGATGGACTCCGGCGCGCTGGAACGCCACCTGCGGCTGCTGCGCCGCCGGCACGTCCGGCGCCGGGACGCGATGATCCGGGCGATCCGCGAGCACCTGCCCGGTGCTGTGGTGCACGGCGCCGCGGCCGGCCTGCACCTGCTGGTCACCCTGCCCGACGAGGTCGACGACACCGCGCTGGCCGCGGCGGCGCTGCGCCAGGGCGTCAAGGTGCAACCCCTCTCCTGGCACGCCCAGCTCCCGCAACCGCCCGGCCTGGTCCTCGGCTACGCCGCCAACCCGCCGTCGGACCTCGACCGCGCCCTGGCCACCCTAGGCGCCGCCCTCCGCGACCTGCGCTGACGCGGGCGGGTGGTAGAGGGCGGCGAGGGCGGTGGCCGTCTCGGCCAGGCGGTCGCGCAGCGCGGCGGGGGAGAGGACCTCCACCTCGGCGCCGAGCCGCAGCAGGTCGCCGTGCGCGTGGGTGAGCGACTCGATGGGTACGACGGCCCGCACCCAACCGGCCGCGTCGGGCGGGCCGGCGCTGGCGTCCACCGCCCCGACCACCGCGTCGCTGGCGACCTCGCGCAGCCGCTCCCGGCCGGCCGGCGAGAGCCGGATGGTCGCCTCGTCGCGGTGCAGCCGGGCCCGGAAGGCGACCACGTGCGCCCGCCACCAGGCCGGCAGGTCGAACTCGGGCCGGTCGAACGGCTCGTCCAGCGGGGTCAGGTCGAGGATCTGGTTCACCCGGTAGGTCGCCGCCTCGGCCCGGTCCGGGCGGCCCGCTACCACGTACCAGCGGCCGCCCTTGAGCACCAGCCCGTACGGTTCGAGGACCCGGCTCACCTCGCCGCTCCAGCTCCGGTAGCGGACCCGGATCCGGTGCTCCCGCCACACCGCCTCGGCCGCGGCGGCCAGGTACGGCGACGGGTCGCCGTCGGAGTACCAGCCGGGGGTGTCCAGGTGGAACCGTTGCTCGAGCCGGGCGGCACGGTCGGCGAGCGGCGGCGGCAGCGCGGCGCGTAGCTTGAGTTGCAGGGTGGCGACCACCGACTCGTAGCCCAGCTCGGCGGCCGGTCCGGGCAGCCCGGCGAAGAGCAGCCGGTCGGCCTCCTCGGCGGTGAGCCCGGTCAGCCGGGTCCGCCAGCCGTCCACGAGCCGGTAGCCGCCGGCGTGCCCGGCCTCGCCGTAGAGCGGGATGCCGGCGGCGTGCAGCGACTCGACGTCCCGGTAGACGGTGCGGACCGACACCTCCAGCCGGCGGGCCAGCTCGGCGGCGGTGAGCCGGCCGTGGGCCTGGAGCAGCAGCAGGATGGACAGGAGACGACTGGCCCGCATTCCACTGACACTAGCTGTCAGGGGAGTGGGCCTACCGTCCCGGCATGGCATTCCAGAACAAGGAACTGACCGTGCCGGGCACCGTCGAGGTCGCCGGCCGGCACGTCAAGCGCTACCACATCGACCAGCCGGACCGCCGCCTCGAACCGGAGGTCGTCGACGCCGCCTACGCGTACCTGCCGAAGCTGCTCCCCGGTCCGGACGGCGACACCCCGCCGGCGAGCTGGGTGGTGCTGCACCGGGGCGCGGACACCGGCGCGTACCTGCTGGCGTACAGCTGGTTCTTCGACAACGTGGTGGAGTGCCGGATCGCGATCGCCGGCCAGCCCGCGCTGGACTGCCCGGACGACGACCCGGCGCACTTCGTCCCGCTGGAGCGCCCCGGCGTCGGCTGCGTCTGGGAGCTGGGCGTGCTGGAGCACGAGCGGGCCGCCTGGGTCCGGCACGTCCTCGCCCCCGACCGGCCCGACCTGGCCGGCTACCTGGCCGACAGCCGCGCCGAGGGGCCGGTGGGCATCTGATGGGCGACTTCGACTTCCTCGTGGGCACCTGGGACGTGACGAACCGGCGGCTGCGCGAGCGGCACGTCGGCAGCGACGACTGGGATGAGTTCCCCGGCACCTCGGTGGCCCGCACGTTCTTCGACGGCGCCGGCAGCTTCGACGAGATGCGCTGCCCGACCCGCGGCTTCTCCGGCTCGACGGTCCGCATCCTCGACCCGGCCACCGGGCTGTGGTCGATCTACTGGATGAACAGCAAGCGTGGGGTGCTGGAACTCCCGCCGATGGTCGGCCGGTTCGTCGACGGCGTGGGCACCTTCTACGCCGACGACACCGACGAGGGGCGGCCCATCCGCTGCCGGTTCATCTGGTCGCGGAGCACGCCCGACTCCTGCCGCTGGGAGCAGGCGTTCTCCACCGACGGCGAGCGCACCTGGGAGACCAACTGGATCATGGAGTTTGCCCGTACCGGCTAGGGTGACCGGGGTGCGGCGATGGAGACGGGCTGATCCCTGGACGATACGGCGGCAGGTCCTCGCCGGGGTGGCCATCCTGTACGGCAGCCTGGCGCTGCTCGTCCTGTCGGCCGGGATGGTGACCGAGCTGGTCGCCGGTCGGCTCACCCTCGACCAGGCCGGGTCGATGGCCGTCGCCATCGCGGTGATCGTCGGGGTCCTGCTCGTCGCGGTCCGGTTCCACCTGGTCGGCGTCTACCACGGCGAGCCTGGGCTGCTGATCCGCAACGTGCTCTTCTCCCGGCTCCTGCCCTGGCGGGAGGTGACCGGCTTCTACCCGGGCCCGACCGTCCTCTCCGACCCCGGCCTCGAAGGCCGGCAGTGGACCCTGTGCGTGCTGACCCGGGACGGGGCAGTGGAGACGCCCGTGCAGTCGCGCGGCCCGGTGCTGATGCGCCAGCTGGAGAGCCTCACCGGCCCGGCGCTGCCCGCCGCCGAGTTCGACCTGGTGATACGGCGGCTGCGCGAGGCGCATGCCGCCGCTCAGGCCGGTGGCGGTGTGGTGGTGCGGTAGATCGCGGTCAACCAGACGTCGAGCAGCACGTCGACCACGTCCCGCTCGGCCACGGCCGGCCCGTCGCCGGCGAAGGTCGCGTACCAGACCCGTTCGTTCATGGAGTTCAACGCGATGGCGAGGTCCCGGGCGGGCAGCCCGTCCGGGGCCGCGCCGCGCGCGCGTTCCCCCTCGATGGCCGCCTCGACGGCGCCGACCCAGCGCTCCAGGACCTCGGCCCAGAGCCGGCGCACCTCGGCGTTGGTGCCGCGCACCTGGGCGCAGGCCAGCACCACGTCCCGGTGGCCCCCGAAGGTGGCGTGGAACCGGGCGATCAGCTCCCGCCAGCGGGCCCGCGGGTCCTCGGCGAGCCGGACCAGTGCGTCGCCCGCGGCCGCGTCCGCCTCCTCGGTCACCCGGTCGAGCAGGGTGAGCAGCACGGCGCCCTTGGACGGGAAGTAGAAGTAGAAGGTGGGCCGGGAGATGCCGGCGCCCCGGGCCAGGTCGTCGATGGAGATGTCGCCGAAGGGTCGCTGCCGCAGCAGCCGTTCGGCGGTGGCGAGGATGGCCACCTCGCGGTCGTCGCCGGTGGAGCGGCCGGGTCGCCGCCCGCGCGTCGGCGCGGCGCCGGTCGGCGTACGGGCGGGTGTCATGTCGGCCGATGTTACACCCGTTCGACACCGTGTCGGTTCCACTCGACAGGGTGTTGACTGGTGTCGACGGGGGTGGATAGTGTCCGGTCCACTGCCGGCCGAACGGGAGATGTCATGGCCTCCGACCACGTCGACGTCCTCATCGTCGGCGCCGGGCTCTCCGGCGTCGGCGCCGCCGTCCACCTGCAACGCCAGTGCCCCGGCAAGACGTACGCGGTGCTGGAGGCCCGGGGCGCCGTGGGCGGCACCTGGGACCTGTTCCGCTACCCGGGCATCCGCTCCGACTCCGACATGTTCACCCTCGGCTACTCGTTCAAGCCGTGGACGAACCCCAAGGCGATCGCCGACGGCGACGCCATCCGGTCCTACGTCCGGGAGACCGCCCGCGAGCACGGGGTGCAGCAGCACATCCGCTTCCACCACCGGGTGCTGCGGGCCGAGTGGGACAGCGCCACGGCCCGCTGGACGGTGCGCGCCCACCGCGACGACACCGGCGAGGACGTGGTCCTGACCTGCGGGTTCCTCTTCACCAACTCGGGCTACTACCGCTACGACGAGGGCTACACGCCCGACTTCCCGGGCGTCGAGCGGTACGCCGGCCGGCTCGTGCACCCGCAGCACTGGCCCGAGGACCTGGACTACGCCGGCAAGCGGGTGGTGGTGATCGGCAGCGGCGCCACGGCGGTCACCCTGGTCCCGGCCATGGCGGAGCGGGCCGGCCACGTCACCATGCTCCAGCGCTCACCCACGTACGTCATCTCGCTGCCCTCGCGCGACCCGCTCGCCGACGCGGCGCGGCGCTGGCTCCCGGCGAAGGCCGCGTACGCGGTGACGCGCTGGAAGAACGTCGCCCTCGGGGTGGCCAACTTCCAGCTCAGCCGGCGCGCGCCCGGCCTGGTGAAGACGTTCCTCCGCCGGGCCGCACGGGGCAAGCTCCCGGTCGGCTACGACCTCGACCGGCACTTCTCGCCCCGCTACAACCCGTGGGACCAGCGGCTCTGCGTGGTGCCCGACGGGGACCTGTTCGCCGCGCTCGGCGCCGGGACGGCCTCGGTGGTCACCGACACCATCGACACCTTCACCGAGCGGGGCATCCGGCTCACCTCCGGCGAGGAACTGCCCGCCGACATCGTGGTCACCGCCACCGGTCTCAACCTGCTCGCCCTCGGCGGGATGACCCTGGCCGTGGACGGCGCCGAGGTCGACCTGGCCTCGACGGTCGCCTACAAGGGCATGATGCTCTCCGGCGTGCCGAACTTCGCCCTGACCATCGGCTACACCAACGCCTCCTGGACCCTGAAGGCCGACCTGGTCGCCACGTACGTCTGCCGGCTGCTGCGCCACCTCGACGACACCGGCCAGCAGGTCGTCACCCCGCTCGCCCCGGACTCGGACGACCTCGTGCCGATCATCGACCTCCAGTCCGGTTACGTGCTGCGCGCCGTCGACCAGCTGCCCAAGCAGGGCCCCGCGGCGCCCTGGCGGCTGCACCAGAACTATCCCCGCGACGTGCTGCTGATGCGGCACGGCCGGCTCACCGACTCCGGTGTGCGGTTCACCCGCGCGGGCACGCCCGCCACCGTCGCCGACCGGCCCGCGCCCGTCGCCTGACCCCCGAGGAGCGTCATGCGTGACTTCGTCTTCCCCGGCGGCACCGCGGTGCTGACCGGCGCGGCCAGCGGCATCGGCGAGGCCCTGGCGCACGGGCTGGCCCGCCGCGGCGCCGACCTGGTCCTGCTCGACCGGGACGCCGAGCGGCTGGACGCCGTGGTCGCCGCGATCCGCGCCGCCCACCCCGACCGGCGGATCGAGACCCACCTGGTCGACCTCGCCGACGCCGACGCCACCGACCGGGTGGCCGCCGAGATCCACCGCGCGCACCCCCGGGTCCGGCTGCTGGTCAACAACGCCGGCGTGGCGCTGGGCGGCCGGTTCGACCAGGTCACCCTGGACGAGTTCCTCTGGGTCATCGACATCAACTTCCGGGCCGTGGTGCGGCTGACCCACGCGCTGCTGCCCGCGCTCAAGGCCGAGCCCGGCGCCCACCTGGTCAACGTCTCCAGCCTCTTCGGGCTGATCGCGCCCGCCGGGCAGGCCGCCTACTCGGCCAGCAAGTTCGCGGTGCGCGGCTTCACCGAGGCGCTGCGGCACGAGCTGGCCGACGATCGCGTCGGCGTCACCTCGGTGCACCCGGGCGGCATCCGCACCCGCATCGCGGCCAGCGCCCGGGTGGGCAGCGGCGTCCCGCTCGAGGAGTACGAGGCCGGCCGCAAGCAGTTCGAGAAGCTGCTCTCCATCGACCCGGCGAAGGCCGCCGAGGTGATCCTGCGCGGGGTCGAGCGCCGCCGCGGCCGGGTGCTGATCGGCTGGTCGGCGAAGCTGCCCGACCTGCTCGCCCGGTTCGCCCCCGCCGGGTACGGGAAGGTGCTGGCCCTGGGGATGCGGCCGCGCCCGGCCCGGGTGCCCGCCCCGCGACCGCCCGCCGAACCGGTCCCGTCGGACCCGGGACGGCCGGCGTGACCCTCGCGCTGCCGCCGGCCGACGAGCTGCGCGTCGCCGGGCGGCGGGTGCGCTGCCGGATCACCGGGGACGGACCGCCGGTCGTCCTGCTGCACGGCATCGGCCGCACCATGGAGGACTTCGCCGACGTGCACGCGGGGCTGGCCCGCGACCACCGGGTGCTCGCCATGGACCTGCCCGGCCACGGCGGCTCCGCGCCGCTGGATGAGCGGCACAGCCTGCCGACCCTGGCCGCGGCGGTCGCCGACTTCCTCGACGCCGCTGGGGTCGCCGGCCCGGCGCATCTGGTCGGCAACTCCCTGGGCGGGGCCGTGGCCATGCGGCTCGCCGCCGACGCGCCGCACCGGGCGGCCAGCCTGGTGCTGGTCAACAGCGCCGGTTTCGGCCGGGAGGTGACCTTCGCGCTGCGGTTGCTCGCGCTGCGGCCGCTCGCCCGGCTGCTGCTGCGCCCCCACCCGGCGGTCGCCCGCCGCACCGAGCGGGCCATCTTCCACGACCCGGCGTACGTCACCGAGGCCCGGATCACCACCGCCCTCGCGGCGGCCCGGCAGCCGCACGCCGCCCGGGTGCTGCTGGAGGTGGTCCGCAGCCTCGGCACCTTCCGCGGCGTACGGCCGGAGTGGCGGGCCGAACTGCTCGACGCGGTGGCCGCACTCGGCCTGCCCGCCCTGGTCGTCTGGGGCGACCGGGACCTCATCCTGCCCGCCGCGCACTTCTCCTTCGCGCGGTCCCGGCTGCCCGGGGCGCGGGGCCACCTGTTCCGCGACACCGGCCACATGCCGCAGATCGAGCGGGCCGCGGAGTTCGAGGCCCTGGTCAGGGGATTCTGGTCGCCGTCCGGTGCCGCACGACCAGCGTGACGGCCACGAGGACGACCAGCACCCCGGCGATCAGGTCGACCGGCCCGAACAGCCACGGCGTCACCAGCACGAGCGCCGCCGCGCCGGGGAACAGCACCAGCCCGGCGCCGTGCTTGGCGGGCAGGTGCAGCGCCCAGAGAGCCAGCAGGAAGACCGCCACCGGCACGGCGACCGCGTAGCCGGCCACCCGGCCGGAGACGTGCCCGGCGTGCAGGTCGTGGTCGACGGCCACGGCCAGCCCGGCGCCGACCGCGGCGATCGAGCTGAACGCGAAGTAGTGGCCGTAGCCCCAGAACAGCGCGCCGCGCACCGACGCCGGCGGCAGCGGGTCGGGCCGGTCGAAGTAGAGCCACCAGATCGCGAAGACGATCAGGGTGCCGGCGGCGGCCAGCGACCACAGCTGCCCGTTGCCCGCGTCCACCCCGCGCTGGATCGCCACCGACGTGGAGAGCACCACCTCACCGAGCACGATGAGGGTGAACAGCTGGTACCGCTCGGCGATGTGGTGCGGGTGCCAGGTGGTCTGTCGGCGCCGCTCGCCCAGCACCGGGACCAGCAGGTCCGCGAGCACCAGCAGCGCGAACGCGGGCGCCATCCAGACGTGCGGCAGGAGGAGCCGGAGCAGCCAGCCGACCTGCACCACGCTCACGCCGATCGCGAACGTCAGGGCGGTGGCCCGGTGCGCCGGGTCGCCGGCGGCCGCCCGCAGCCAGTTCACCGTGGAGGCCAGCCGCATCACGACGTACCCGTAGGTGATCGTGGTGAAGTCCGCGTCGCCGAAGGCGCGCGGCACGCCGGAGGCGAGGACCAGCGCCCCGGCGATCTGCACCAGCACGGTCAGCCGGTAGACGTCGTCGTCGGTGTCGTAGGCGGAGGCGAACCAGGTGAAGTTCACCCAGGCCCACCAGATCGCGAAGAACACGCTGAGGTACATGACCACGCCGCGCGCGACGTGCCCGTCCGCGACGTCGTGGTGCAGGCCCTCCGACGCCAGCGCCACCGCGACCACGAAACACAGGTCGAAGAAGAGCTCCAGCGGGGTGGCCGAGCGGTGCTCCTCGTCGCGCCGGCGCGCCCGCATGGGCCGGTACCAGGCGCGAACCGACGCGCTGCTCTTCACCCGGTGCTCCTCGCCGGCGGCCGGTCAGCTGCGCCCACACGATAACCAGCTAGGCCGCCGCGGACCTGGCCGGTTGGGGAACTCCGGCGGAAAGGGGCGGCGCGGCGTCGGCGCTGGACAGCGTGACGAGCGCGGCCAACCCCACCCCGACGTTGCGGGCCGCCCCCGCGCCCGCGTTGCGGCCCAGCTCCACCACCCGGACCGCGGGAAACTCCCGGGCCACGGCGGCCGGCGTGCCGTCGTCGGAGCCGTTGTCCACCAGGATCACCGGGGCGGTGTGCCGGGGCAGCAGGGTCAGGAGCTGGTCCCGCCGGTTGCGGGTGGCCACCACGATCGTCACGTCCGTCGTCATGGCGGCCCTGGTACCCCGGCCGGCCGGGCTCACGCGTGGCGCGGCGCACGGCGGGAACACCCCGGCATGGCCGAGGTGACGCTCTTCCTCGCCGGTGACGTGATGACCGGGCGGGGCGTGGACCAGATCCTGCCGCACCCGGGGCCGCCGGAGCTGCGGGAGGAACTGGTCACCGACGCCCGCCGGTACGTCGCGCTGGCCGAATCCGTCGCCGGGCCGGTGCCGCGCCCCGCCCCGCCCGCGTGGCCGTGGGGCGACGCGCTGCGGCTGCTCGACGCGGAACGTCCGGACGCGCGGATCGTCAACCTGGAGACGGCGGTGACGGCGCGCGGCGAGCACCACCCCGGCAAGGGCATCCACTACCGGATGCACCCGGCGAACCTGCCCTGCCTCACCGCCGCCCGGCTGGACGTCTGCGCCCTGGGCAACAACCACGTGCTGGACTTCGGTCCGACCGGCCTGGTCGACACCGTGGACGCGCTGCGCGGCGCGGGGATCCGGACCGCCGGCGCCGGCCGGGACGCCGAGGAGGCGTGGCGACCGGCGGCGGTGCCGCTGGCCGGTGACCGCCGGCTGCTGGTCTGGTCGCTGGGCGCGGTGTCCAGCGGGGTGTTCCCGCAGTGGGCCGCGGGGGCCGGCCGGCCGGGTGTGGCGTACCTGCCGGAGGTGCCCGTGGCGACGGCCGGCACGCTCGCCGAGCGGATCGCCCGGACCGCGCGGCCGGCCGACCTCGTGGTCGTGTCGGTGCACTGGGGGAGCAACTGGGGCCACGAGGTGCCGGACGAGCACGTGGAGTTCGCGCACGCCCTGATCGACGCCGGGGTGCACGTGGTGCACGGCCACTCGTCCCACCATCCCCGCGCGGTCGAGCGCTACCGGGGCCGGCTGGTCCTCTACGGCTGCGGCGACCTGATCGACGACTATGAGGGGATCGGCGGGCAGGAGGCGTACCGGCCGGAGCTGCGGCTGCTGTACCTGGCCACTCTCGACGCCGTCACCGGCGAGCTGCGGGGGCTGCGTTTGGTCCCGCTCCGGATGCGCCGGATGCGCCTGCGACCGGCCACGGCCGAGGAGGCCGGCTGGCTCGCCGACCTCCTCGACACGCTCGGCCGGCCCTCCGGCACCCGCGTCACCCTTGCGCCAGACGGGGTGCTGACGATCCGGTGACGTGGCGTCGGCCACGTTCGGGCCGGTCAGCGGCGGTGCCGGGCCGGCGCGGTCGCATCATAGATACATGACGCATCCCACCCCCGTGCCCGGGGCGCGGTCGGCCGGGCCGTCCGCCGCCGAGCGGGCGTACCGGCACCTCAAGCGGGCCGTCCTGGAGCAGGTCTACCCGGGCGGGCTGCTGATCAGCGAGGGTGAGATCGCCGAGGCGACCGGGGTGTCCCGGACGCCGGTCCGGGAGGCGCTGCTGCGCCTGGAGGCCGAGGGCCTCGTGAAGCTCTACCCCAAGCGGGGGGCACTGATCCGGCCGGTCTCCGCCCGGGAGATCGCCGACGTGATCGAGGCCCGCCGCCTGGTCGAGCTGCACGCCGCCGAGCAGGTCTGGCCGCGCCGGGCCGCCATCCGCGACGACCTGGCCCGCTGGCTCGACGAGATGCGCCGGGCGCACGCCACCGGCGACGTCACCGCGCTGATGGCCGCCGACCGGGCCTTCCACGCCACCGTCGTGGAGGCGGCCGGCAACGAGATCCTCGCCGAGCTGTACCACCGGCTGCGCGACCGGCAACTGCGGATGGGCGAGGCCAGCTTCCGGCTCTCGCCGGGCTGGGCCGAGGTGGCCCTCACCGAGCACGCCGGCCAGCTCGCCGCCCTCGACGGCGAAGACCCGCAGGCGTGGCTCGACGCGATCGGCGCCCACATCGACAACGCCGCGACCGTGCTGCGGACGCTGCGGTGACCGCCGCCGCCCGCACGGTCGCGCCGCGCCGGTCCGCCGCCCTGGTCTTCACGGTGGCCGTCACCGCGTACGTGGCCGCGGTCTTCCACCGCAGCTCGCTCGGCGTCACCGGGGTCGACGCGGCGGACCGCTTCCACATCAACGCCGCCGCCCTGGCCACCTTCAGCGTCGCGCAGCTCGCCGTCTACGCGGCCATGCAGGTGCCGGTCGGGGTGCTGCTCGACCGGTTCGGCTCGCGCCGGCTGCTGGTGGCCGGCGGCGCGCTCATGGTGGCCGGGCAGCTCTGCTTCGCCGTGGCCACCGACGTCCGACTCGCCGTCGCCGCCCGGGTGCTGGTCGGCCTGGGCGACGCCATGACCTTCATCAGCGTGCTGCGGATCGTGGCGTTCTGGTTCCCGGGCCGGCGCAACCCGCTGCTGGTGCAGCTCACCGGCACGATCGGGCAGCTCGGCGCGGTGCTCGGCGCCGTACCCCTGGTGGCGTTGCTGCACCACGCCGGCTGGACGCCCGCGTTCCTGACCGCGGCGGCGCTCGGCGTGACCGTGCTGCTGGTGGTGCTCGTGGCGGTCCGGGACACCCCGCACGCCGAGCACACCACCGCGCTGGCCCCCGACCTGACCACCGTGCGCCGGCAGCTCGCCGACGCCTGGGCCCAGCCCGGCACCCGGCTGGGCCTGTGGACGCACTTCGTCACGCAGTTCTCCGGCTCGGTGTTCGCCCTGCTCTGGGGCTACCCGTTCCTCGTGCAGGGCCAGGGCTTCTCGCCCACCGCGGCGGCCGGCCTGCTCACCCTGATGACCGTGGTGACCCTGGTCTGCGGCCCGGTGATCGCGCACCTGTGCGCCCGGCACCCGTTCCACCGCTCGGCCGTCGTCTTCGCGATCACCGCCGGCACGGCCGCCGTCTGGGCGGTGGTGCTGGCCTGGCCCGGCCGCGCCCCGCACGGGCTGCTCGTGGCCCTCGTGGTCGTCCTCGCCGTCAACGGCCCCGGCTCGGTGATCGGCTTCGACTACGCGCGCACCTTCAACCCGGTGTACCGGATCGGCAGCGCCACCGGCATCGTCAACGTCGGCGGGTTCGTCGCCTCGATCGTGCTGATCCTGGCGGTCGGCGTGGTGCTCGACCTGGCCACCCCGGCCGGCCGGAGCACGCCGCCGCTGTCGGCGTTCCGCTGGGCGTTCGCCGTGCAGTACCTGCTCTGGGCGCTGGGCGCGGTGCAGGTGCTGCGCTACCGCAACGCCGCCCGCCGCCGGTACGCCGCCGACGCCGTGCCCGTGCCCGTGCCCGCCGCCGCCGTGGCGGGTCCGGTCACGTGAAGCGGCGCTTGTGGGCCAGCGAGTCCAGCATCAGCGTCAGCCCGGCGGCGACCAGCCAGCTGTCCTTGGCCAGCCCGATGCCGGCCTGCGACGGCTTGAGGCTGTTCCCCTCCCGCATTCCGGGCGTCTTGAGGTAGAGCTGCACCAGGCCGGCCCCGAAGGCGGTCAGCCCGGCGCCGGCCAGCAGCGACGGCACGAACGGGATGAGCAGCGCGGCGCCGAGCGCGATCTCGGCACGGGAGAGCAGCTTCGCGAACTGGTCCGGCGGGAACTGCCGCAGCTGCGGGATCGCCCCCACCGCCATCCCGTGCATGCCGGCGGCGGCCTCGCCCTCCAGGGAGCGCTTGGACAGCCCGGAATTCAGGATGAACGCGCCGATGCTGAGCCGGAGCGGCGCATGGGTCAACTTCATGATCACTCCCGTCGGTGCCGGACAACCGGGCCCCCGCGTACCCCGCGACGCGCGGGATAACCCGGCGGACGGCGGTGGGTCGCCGACGATGATCAGCGGTAGGTTCGACCCACAGCGAGCGCCGGGGCATCGTGAGCGGCCGGCGAGCGGTCGCGGACGAAGGAGGAACCGTGAGCCAGGAAGTCCGGGGAGTCGTGTCGCGGCGCAAGGGCGCGCCCGTGGAGGTCACCACCATCGTGGTACCCGACCCGGGGCCGGGCGAGGCCGTGGTGCGCGTCCAGTCCTGCGGGGTCTGCCACACCGACCTGCACTACCGCGAGGGCGGCATCAACGACGACTACCCGTTCCTGCTCGGCCACGAGGCCGCCGGCATCGTGGAGCAGGTGGGGGAGGGGGTCACCGAGGTGGCCCCCGGCGACTTCGTGGTGCTCAACTGGCGGGCGGTCTGCGGGCAGTGCCGCGCCTGCCGGCGGGGCCGCCCCTGGTACTGCTTCAACACCCACAACGCCGCGCAGAAGATGACGCTCACCGACGGCACCGAGCTGGCGCCCGCGCTGGGCATCGGCGCGTTCGCCGAGAAGACCCTGGTGCACGCCGGCCAGTGCACCAAGGTCGACCCGTCCGCCCGGCCCGCCGCCGTCGGTCTGCTCGGCTGCGGCGTCATGGCCGGCCTCGGCGCGGCCATGAACACCGGCGCCGTGACCCGGGGCGACTCGGTGGCGGTGATCGGCTGCGGCGGGGTCGGTGACGCAGCGGTGGCCGGCGCGACCCTGGCCGGCGCGACCACCGTCATCGCCGTGGACACCGACTCGCGGAAGCTCGACTGGGCGCGGAAGTTCGGCGCCACGCACACGGTCAACGCCTCCGAGGAGGACCCGGTCGAGGCCATCCGCGCCGCGACCGGCGGGTTCGGCGCCGACGTGGTCATCGACGCGGTGGGCCGCCCGGAGACCTGGAAGCAGGCCTTCTACGCCCGCGACCTGGCCGGCACCGTCGTGCTGGTCGGCGTACCCACCCCGGAGATGACCGTCGAGCTGCCGCTGCTGGACGTCTTCGGCCGCGGCGGCGCCCTCAAGTCCAGCTGGTACGGCGACTGCCTGCCCAGCCGCGACTTCCCGATGCTCACCGAGCTGTACCGGCAGGGCCGCCTCGACCTGGACGCCTTCGTCACCGAGGAGATCGCCCTCGACCAGGTCGAGGAGGCGTTCACCCGGATGCACCACGGCGACGTGCTCCGGTCGGTGGTGGTCTTCCCGTGACCGCCCGCGTCGACCACACCGTCACCTCCGGCACATTCTCCCTCGACGGGCAGACCTTCGACGTCGACAACAACGTCTGGGTGATCGGCGACGACGCCGAGTGCGTGGTCGTCGACGCCCCGCACGACGTGGCCGCCATCCGCGCGGTCATCGGGGGCCGCCGGGTGGTCGCCGTCCTGGCCACCCACGCGCACGACGACCACGTCCGGGTCGCGCCCGAGCTGGCCCGGGCCACCGGCGCGCCGGTGCTGCTGCACCCCGCCGACCGGGTGCTCTGGGACCTGGTCCACCCGGACAGCCCGCCCGACGGCGACCTCACCGACGGGCAGACCGTCGAGGTCGGCGGCACCACCCTCCGGGTGCTGCACACCCCCGGCCACAGCCCGGGCGCGTGCAGCCTCTACGCACCCGACCTCGGCGCGGTCTTCACCGGGGACACGCTCTTCGCCGGCGGTCCGGGCGCCACCGGCCGCTCCTACAGCGACTTCGGCACCATCGTCGAGTCGATCCGCACCCGCCTGCTCACCCTGCCGCCGCAGACCGTGGTCCACACCGGACACGGCGACGACACCAGCATCGCCGCCGAGGCGCCCCACCTCGACGAGTGGATCGCCCGCGGGCACTGACCGGGCCGCCCGGCCGGGTCGCGGCCCGGCCGGGCGTCGGGGGCCTCAGCGCTCGCCGTCGAGGACCGGCTTGACATCGAGTACGGGCGTGCCGTCGACCGCCTCCAGGTCGGCCACCCGCAGCCGGACGCCGTCCACCGCGAGCACCCGCACCCGGTGCAGCCCGATCGGGTTCGGCCGGTGCGGCGAGCGGGTGGCGAACACCCCCTTCTCCGGCCGGGACACGTCCCCCCGCGGGTGCACGGCGAGGACGTCCCGCCGCGCCCGGTCCAACCAGGTCAGCACCAGCACGTCCGCGCCGGCCCGCAACCCGTCCAGCGCCGGCGCGTACGCCTCGTCGAAGACCAGCCACGCCTCCGGGGCGCCCTCGTCGCCCTGCTTCGGCGCCGCCGCCGGATCGGTCAGGGGCGACTCGACCCGGCCGACCGCACGCAGCGTCTGTTCCGTTCCCGTCACGGGGCCTCCCGGAGCATGTGCAGCCGGACCGTGGTGCCGGCCGCGGTGGTGTGCAGCAGCACCAGGTCGCACAGGGCGTGCACGATGACCAGCCCCCGCCCGCCGATGCCGTCGTGCGCCGGTGCGAGCCGGCCGGCGAGCGGATCGGCCAGCCAGCCGTCGTCGTGGATCTCGCACACCAGGTGCCGGTCGGTGCGCCACGCCTGGAGGGTGCCCGCGCCGCCCGCGTGCGCCACGCTGTTCGTGGCCAACTCGGTGACCGCGATCTGCAGGTCGGCCACCCGGTCGGCGGCCAGCCCGGCGGAGAGCCCGTGTTCGGCGACGAACCGCCGCACCTGCGGCAGCGTCGCCAGGTCGTAGCGCAGCACCGCGACCTGCTCGGCGGGGGCCGGCAGCGGTTTGTTGTGCCGCTCGGTCACCGCCGCCGGCGCGTAGCCGGCGATGCGGCGGCACCCGCCACCGTCGACCAGCAGCGGGTGGGTGCAGCGGGCCTCGGCGAGCACGCCGGGCCCGAGCCGGCCCGCGTCGTAGGGGCAGAGGATGCTCGCCGCCCGGCCCGCGAAGGCCCAGTTGATCGCGGCCTCGTGCTGGGCGCAGGCCCGGTACTCCTCGACGGTGCGCCCCGCCCAGACCGGCTCGCCGATGATCCGGACCCGTCGGTCGGCATGCCGGTCGGCGAACGCCTGGAGCACGCACGGGAGGATCCGGCCCGGGTTGCGCCCGGCCTCGGTCATGTCGGCCCAGCCGACGGCGTCGCCGGTCGCGCCGAGCGCCGCGCGGATCAGCGCCAGCTGCGGGCCGGGCGTCGCCACCAGCACCGGGTCGCCCGCGGCGAGTCCCTCCCGGACGAATGGCACGGTGACCGCCAGCAGGCTCGCGGCGTCGGTGTAGAAGGCCAGTTCGTGACGGAAGCCGGCCGGCGCCAGGCCGGCGGGCGCCCTCACGCGGGGAGCTCCGGTGTGGACAGGTCACCGAGCAGATGCAGCAGCCGGTGCAGCGCCGGCCGGCACCCCGCCAGCCGGACGCCGGTGGCGCTCGCCCGGTCCGCCCGCACGATGGCGGTGGCGGCGCCCACGTCGGCGAAGCTCAGGTCGGAGACGTCCAGCACCGGTGGGGCTCCCGCCGCCCGCTCGTCGGCCGTCACCTCGTCCAGCACCGCGGTGAACGCCTCCCGGTTGCTCAGGTCCACCTGCCCCACCAGCCGCAACCCCGACGGGTCGGTCGTCCGGTACGCCCGCAGCTGCGGCGTCCAGGTGCGCGCCGCCTGCGGCCCGGCCGTGCCCGGATGGGCGGCGGCCAGGGCGCGCATCCCGTCGGCCGGGAAGAGCCGCCGGTCGTACAGGCACAGGCCGGCGACCCGGGTGTCCAGGAAGAGCGGGTTGAGCGCGGTCTCGTACCGGCGCAGGTCGTCGAGCGTGGTGCCGCTGCGCAGCACCCACGCCATGTCGCCGGCCAGCCGGATTCCCGGATAGCCCTCGTGCCGCGCGCGGTCGACCTCGCCGACCACCACGGCGACCATCGTCTCCGGGGTCGGCCGCGCGCGGGTCGGGTAGGCGTCCGCCGCCGGCACGATGCGCAACTGGCCGGCCGCCACGGCGGCTTCGGTCGGCACGCCGACGGCGTCGACGCGGGCGCGCACCGCCTGCGGAGGCGTGGTCTCGGTGAAGCAGACGACCTTGTGACCGAGACGCAGGCCGGTGGCGGCGAAGCGGCCGACGACGTCGAGAGCGACGCTCTCGTCGTCGTGCCTCCAACAGACGTGGTCACCCAGGTGGACCTGGTCGACCACCGTCGTAGCAGTCACGGTGCGGGCCTTCCCGGTCGGCGCGCCCTCACTGTAGCCCCGGCCCGGGCCGCGACCGAGCCGGCCGCGATCCGCTTGTCGGCGGCGGCGTCCCGGGGTAACCTGCGGATGGACCCGGATGCCGGCGCATCACGCCGCCCGGAGTCCACGCTTCCTGACGCGGCAACTCATCCGGCACACGTCACCGGTCCGCCGCCGTCCTGGCTCGATCATCACCCGACCCGGGCCTTCGCGGGAGTGAACGCGGCCCGCTGTTCCCTCCCGACGGCCTGCCCGCTCGCGGCATTCCGAGCCTGACGTCGGAGAACCGGCGCGGGCCCTGCGCACGGTCACCTGCCGGCGCGGGGCGTGGCTCCTACCCGTTCGCAGGTCGCGTGCCCGCCGTGCGGCGCCGTTCCGGCCGGTGCACGGCTCGCGTGTCCGCACCTCGATCCCACCACGCGGCGAGCCGAGGGTTCGCCGCCCCACCGCCGTCCCGATCGGGACGGCCACTTCTCGAAAGGCACTCCATGACCGACACCTCCGCGCCGCTCCCGGTGAGCGGCATCGTCGACACGGTCGACGACCACGCACTGCTCCGGGTGGACGGCTACCTGCCCTCCACCGCGGACGCCCACCTCACCACCGGCCAACTGCGCCGGTACGGCCTGCGCCGCGGTGACCTCGTCACCGGTGCGGTCGCCGCCACGCCTCCCCGGGGCCGGCACGCCCCGCTGATCCGGGTCGACACCGTCAACGGGACGGCCCCGGACCAGGCGCGCCGCCGCCCCGACTTCCACCGCCTCACGCCGGTCCACCCGCACCAGCGGTTGCGGCTGGAGACCGAGCCGCACATCCTGACCACCCGGGTCATCGACCTGGTCATGCCGATCGGCAAGGGCCAGCGGGCGCTGATCGTCTCGCCGCCGAAGGCGGGTAAGACGATGGTGCTGCAGGCGATCGCGGACGCGATCACCCGCAACAACCCGGAGTGCCACCTCATGGTGGTGCTGGTCGACGAGCGGCCGGAAGAGGTCACCGACATGCAGCGGTCGGTGAAGGGCGAGGTCATCGCGGCCACGTTCGACCGTCCGCCGCAGGACCACACCACGGTGGCGGAGCTGGCGATCGAGCGGGCGAAGCGCCTGGTCGAGCTGGGCCACGACGTGGTCGTGCTGCTCGACTCGATGACCCGGCTGGGTCGCGCCTACAACCTGACCGTCCGCTCGGCCGGCCGCACCCTCTCCGGCGGCATCGACGTGGCCGCCCTCACCCCACCCAAGCAACTGCTCGCCGCCGCCCGGACGGTCGAGGAGGGCGGTTCGTTGACCGTCATCGCCACCGCCCTGGTCGAGACCGGGTCCGCGGCGGACAGCCTCATCTTCGAGGAGTTCAAGAGCACCGGCAACGCCGAGCTGAGGCTGGACCGGGGGCTGGCCGACCGGCGTACCTTCCCCGCCGTCGACGTGCGCGCCTCCGGCACCCGCCGGGAGGAACTGCTGCTCACCGACGTCGAGCGGGACCGCCTGCGGGCCCTGCGTTCGGCGCTGTCCACGCTGGACCGCCAGGCGGCGCTGGACCAGCTGCTCCGCCAGCTCGCCGCCACCGGCGGCAACGCCCACTTCCTGGCCCGCCTCGGCGCCGCGACCCGCGGCTAGGATCTGCGGTCATGGACGCTCCCCGGGCCGACGGGCCGCCGACCGTACGCCAGTTGCGCCTGGTCGTCGAGGCCGAGGACTACGACGCCGCGGTCGCCTTCTTCCGCGACGCGCTGGGCCTGCCGGAGCAGGCCGCGTACTCGGGTGGCGACGGCGCCCGGGTGGTGATCCTGGAGGCGGGCCGGGCCACCCTGGAGCTGGCGAACCCCGCGCAGAAGCAGATGATCGACGAGGTCGAGGTCGGCCGCCAGGTCGCGCCCCGCCTGCGGGTGGCGTTCGAGGTGGACGACAGCCGTGCGGCCACCGAGCGCCTGGTCGCGGCGGGCGCCACCGAGGTCGCCCCGCCGACGGTCACCCCGTGGCAGTCGCTCAACGCCCGCCTCGACGGCCCGGCGGGCCTGCACCTCACCGTCTTCCAGGAGCTGCGGAGCCCGGCGGAGCGGGAGACCCTGGACGGCTTCGGCACCGACGGCTGAGAATCCGCGTGGCGCACCGCCGGTGTGCGCGGCGATACTCGTGCCCGTGCCCGACGTGACGTTGACCCCCGCGCAGGCCGCCGCCCTCCAGCACGTCCGCGAGCTCGCCCTCCGCGACCGTCCGGCGGCGCTCGCCGTCATCGCCCGGCACCTCGCCGGCTCCGGCGCCGCGTACCGCGCGGAGGAGATCGTCGCCGCGGTGGCCGCGCACGGCCGGCTGACTCTCAACTTCCACCCCGACCGGGTGCTGCGCGACGGCCGGACGGTGGCCGAGGCGCTCGACCAGGAGGGCCTCTACCGCAGCCAGTTCGAGACGGGCGTCTCCAACGGCGGGCTGACCGCGTTCCCCGGCGGCGACCGGGACCGCTGGGAGGAGCGGCTGTTCGGCGGGGCGTACCACCGGCCGGATGTGTCCCCGGCGGAGCGTCCGAAGTACGGCGGCCTCAACCTGCTCGACCATCCGGACGGCGCCTGCCCCCGGTTCGGCTCCTGCCACCTGCGGCTGCGGCCCGCGGCGCTCGCCCGCGCCACCTTCAGCTTCGGGGACAGCCACATCGAGCCGAAGGACCTCGGAACCGTGACGGTGTTCGAGCCCGTGCTCGCCGCGCTGCTGGCGGCCACCGCCACGACCGGGATCAGCCTCGGCGTGGCCGGCATGGACACCGGCACCCTCCTGCAGACGTTGCTGCGCCGCCGCGAGAGGGCGTCCGACGCGGCCGGCCGGGCACTGGACGACTACATCGAGGCGCAGGTGCACGGTGAGCTGAGCCTCGCCCGCGACGTCGAGGCCGTGGTGGTGGACCCGTCGTTCCGGGGCACGGAGGAAGGGCGGCTCCTCGCCGGGATCGCCCGGCGGCACGGGTTCGCGCTGTGCTGGCACACCGGCTTCGAACTGCCGGTCGACGGCGTCGACGCCGAGTTCCGGGGTCCCGCCATCCCGCCGCTCGCCGCCCGCGTGCACGCCGAGTTCGCCCGCCCGGGAGAGCCGGTGCACGCCGCGCTGATCGGCCGGGCCGCCGCCTCGGTGGTACGCGAGCCACACCGCTGGGCCGATCGCGGGCCGACCGAGGTGACGCTGCAGCACCTCAA
Source organism: Micromonospora sp. NPDC005305 (assembly GCF_040607315.1). NCBI lineage: Bacteria > Bacillati > Actinomycetota > Actinomycetes > Micromonosporales > Micromonosporaceae > Micromonospora > Micromonospora sp. NPDC005305. The sequence goes on from NZ_JBEXGL010000005.1 coordinate 278,700, forward strand.
GCAGCTCTGGCACGTCCTGGTCCGGTTCGGCGTACCCGCGGCCGTCTAGGCCGTTTCCGTCCCATCGTCACGGCCGTCCGAGACGCCGGGTGACCTGGGCCGCAGCCTGGGCGGGCCCCGGCATTTCCGGAATGCCCGACAGGTCGAGCTGGTTGTGTCCCCCGTACCGCCGGAACACAAACCCGTACCGGCGAGTAGTTCCCCCGAGGGGCGCTCACCCCGGAGCGCGTCGTGACGATCGAAAGGGCAACCATCGTGAAGCAGCACTTCACTCGATGGCTCCCCGCCATGGCGAAGACCGCCGTGGCGACGACCGCCATCGCCAGGACCGCCGCCGCGAGGACCGCCGCCGCGAGTACCGCCATCGCCACCAGCCCCAACCGCCGCACCGCGCTGACCGTCGCGGGCGTGGCCTGCCTGGGCGGGCTGGCATTCGGCCCCACCGCCGTCGCCGCCCCGGTGACCAGCGGCCCGCACGCCGGGGCCCTGGCCGCCATCGACCTGGCTACCGGCAAGAAGACCGGCACCGAGACGGTGAAGTCGGGCCTGACCACCGGCAGTGACAAGGTCCCGACCAAGGCCGACCGGCCCGACCGGGAGCAGCTCATCCCGCACGGTGTCGAGGGCGCCCAGTCCCGCATTCCGCTCGACGACGCGCAGCTCGACAACGCCAAGGCCATCGTCAAGGCGGCCAAGGAGACCGGTGTGGGGGAGCGGGGCGCCGTTATCGGTGTCGCCACCTCCCTGCAGGAGTCGAAGCTGTACAACCTCGGTCACCTCGGCACGTACAACGACCACGACTCGGAGGGCCTGTTCCAGCAGCGCCCGTCGTCCGGTTGGGGTACGCCCGACCAGGTCACCGACCCGGACTACGCCAGCAAGGCGTTCTTCAACGCGCTGAAGAACGTCGGCGGCTGGCACGAACTGCCGCTGACCGCCGCGGCCCAGACGGTCCAGGTGTCCGCCTTCCCGTACGCGTACGCGCAGTGGGAGGAGCAGGCGGCGGACATCGTCCAGCAGCTCTGGTGACAGAACGCGTAGCGAAGCGGCCGGCCCCGGACACGGGGTCGGCCGCTTCCGTCTGTTCGGGTCTCCCGCGGTCCGTCGGCCCAGTCGGCCCGCAGGCGTCCCGGCGCCACGTCGAGTCCGGAGTCGGTGTCCGTTTCGCGGGCGCTCGCCCGTCACTGGGCCCTCGGGCGAAATGTCCGCCTCCCGCTCTGCCCGGGGCGATGAGTGGAACGCTATGTGTGTCTCCCGGGTCCGGATACGTCCATAGCGTTCCACCGAGCGTCCCGCCTTGGGCGGGGTGTCCGGTTCGGAGGGGTGACCGGCGGCATCCCGGCGGTGGAATGGCCGGCGGGCCGGTCTCGTTGTATCCGGGTGAACGGCCGAGGACCACGCCCCGCCCCCCGGGGTGCCCCGCCGAGAGCGACCGCCCGCCGAGGCGGGACTGCCTGGCCGGGAATGACGGTGGCCGGTCGGTCGTTGTACATGGTCCCGGCGCGACGTAGAGGCTTCGCCCCGCGCGCCGACTGATCCCCCCAAGACTTTCTAGAGCGCCTGACGGTGCTTGCGCACACCGATACACCGCCGACCCCCGTCGGTCGTGTGCGCCAACCCCCGAATGGAGCCATCCGTAATGAACACGATGCTGCGTAAGAGTGTGCTGGGTATTGCTGGTCTGGCTTTCACCGGTGGTGTCTTCGCCGGTCCGATCGCCGCCCACGCTGCTGAGCCGGTGGACACCAAGCCGGTGGCGGTGAGTGTGCAGGGCGCCCAGTCGCACATCGACCTGAACGACGAGCAGACCGCCAACGCCAAGGCGATCATCGCGGCGACGAAGAAGGCCGGCCTGCCCGAGCGGGCCGCGGTCATCTCCATCGCCACGAGCCTGCAGGAGTCGAAGCTGGAGAACCTGGGCCACCTCGGTGACGCCAACGACCACGACTCGCTGGGCCTGTTCCAGCAGCGCCCGACCAGCGGTTGGGGCACCCCGGAGCAGATCACCAACCCCGAGTACTCCACCCTCGCCTTCCTCAAGGGCCTGAAGCAGGTCGACGGCTGGCAGAGCATGCCGCTGACCGACGCCGCGCAGACCGTGCAGGTCTCGGCCTACCCGGACGCCTACGCCCAGTGGGAGCAGCAGGCCACCGACATCATCGCCCAGCACTGGAACAGCTGACCCAAACAAGCTGGCCGGCACCCCCAACACGGGGTGCCGGCCAGCGGCGTCTTCACACCGGGGCGCTCTCCGCCCGCAGGCGGGAGGAGCCCGTCCCCACCGACCAGCCCGCCACCCACCGGCTGCCGCTGGTGCTGCTGGTCCGGTCGGTGAGGTGGTACCAGTCCATCCGGCAGCGTTGCGGGGTCACGTCGAGCACCCCGTACCCGTGTCCGTCCAGTTCCGCCCAGCGCACGTGCGGGTTCGTGGAGCGGAGCAGCCCCGCGCCGAGCTGGCTCAGCGGGTTGCCGGCCGGCAGCCGGAGGAAGTCGTTGACGTTGTCGCTGGTCACCGACGGTACGACGAACTCCGCGGCAGCCGGCTCGAACAGCGTCGTCCGGGTGGTCACCTCGTTGGCCCACGAGGTGTGGATGTCCCCGGTCAGGAAGACCACGTCCCGGGTGCCGGTGGACCGGAGGTGGTTGACCAGTTCGGTGCGGTCGGCGTTGTAGCCGTCCCACTGGTCGGCGTTGAGCACCGCACCGTTCTCCGGGATGCCGAGCAGCTTCCCGAGCGGGCCGAGCAGCCAGGACGGCAGCGCCCCCACGTCCAGCCGGGCCATCATCACCGGGTTGCCGACCAGCTTCCACCGGGCGGCGGAGCCGGACAGCCCCGCCTTCAGCCAGGCCATCTGCGCGTCACCGGTGATCGTCCGATCGGGGTCGTCGACGTCGGCGCCGGAGGCCTGCGCCGACCGGTACGAGCGGAGGTCCAGCATGGACAGCTCCGCCAGCCGGCCGAACCGGAACCGCCGGTAGATCGCCCCGTCCGCGCCGGTCCGCACGGGCATCCACTCCCAGTACGCCTGTCGGGCGGCGGCCAGCCGCTCGGCGAACGGGCCCTCGGTGCCCGGGGTGTGGTTCTCGGCGCCGCCGGACCACTCGTCGTTGGCCACCTCGTGGTCGTCCCAGGTGATCACCCAGGGCACGGCGGCGTGCAGCGCCTGCAGGTCGGGGTCGGTCTTGTAGAGGGCGTGCCGGATCCGATAGTCGGCCAGGGTGAGCACCTCGTGCGCCGGCTGGGTCGGCCGGACCACCCGGCCGGCGGCGGCGAACTCGCCGGTCCCGTACTCGTAGATGTAGTCGCCGAGGTGGACGACGAGGTTGAGGTCGCCCCGGTCGGCCAGCCGCCGGTAGGCGGCGAAGTAGCCGGCCTCCCAGTTCGCGCAGGACACCACGCCCACCCGCAGCCGGTCGACGGCGGCGTCCACGGGCGGGGCGGTCATGGTGCGACCGGCCGGCGACCAGGCGCCGGCGTGGCCGAAGCGGTACCAGTAGGTGGTGGCGGCGGCGAGGCCGGAGACGGCGACCTTCACCGTGTGGTCCCGGGCCGGACCGGTGGTGAGCGTGCCGGTGGCGACCGGAGACCGGAAGTCGGGGTCGGTGGCGACCTGCCAGCTCACGTCCACGTCCGGGCCGGCTCCGGAGCCGGGGAGGGCGTCGGGGGTCGGGGTGACCCGGGTCCAGAGGAGGATCCCGTCCGGCAGCGGGTCGCCGGAGGCGACGCCGTGCTGGAACGCGGCGGTGGCCGCGCCCGCGGGGGAGGGGCCGGCGAGGGTGGTGCCGGCCAGGACGGCGGTGCCGGCGGAGGCACCGGCGAGACGCAGGAGGGTACGACGGTCGAGGGTGTTCGTCATGACCTATGTATCTACCGCCGTCTACGTCTCCGACGCACCCCTTTGGACGGTGAATTCGCAAGCTGTTCTGCGCCGGTTCTCAATTCGAGCTTCGGCGGCGACCGGGTCAGGAGGAGTCGCCGGAGCGGCGGCGCCCGGCGACGACGTCGACCAGCGCGGCCACCAGTGCCAGCGCGATGATCGCGACGGCCAGCAGCAGGGAGTGCCGGTAGGCGACGGTGAAGTCGCCCCGGCTGTCGGCCAGCGTGGAGAAGAACAGCGCGCCGACCCCGGCGATGCCGGCCGCCGACCCGATGCGCTGCCCGGTCTGGAGCATGCCGGCGCCGCTGCCGGCCTGGGGCACCGGCACCTCGGAGAGGGTCAGGGTCTGGTTCGGCGCGATGACCAGCCCGCTGCCGAGCCCGGCGAGCAGGAACGGCACGACGAGGAGCAGCGGCACCGAGTGCCGCGGCTCGTCCCGGAGCACCCACACGGTGGCGAGCAAGCCGAGGACCACCACGAGCAGGCCGGCGGCGACCAGCGGGCGGCCGTACCGGGTGACGACCCGACCGCCCACCGCGGAGGCGGCCGCCGCGCCGAGCGCGAACGGGGTGATGGCCAGGCCGGCGGCGAGCGCGCTGTAGCCGAGCCCGACCTGGAGGTAGAGCGTGAAGATGAAGAAGATGGCGGTGAACCCGGCGAAGTAGACCAGGCCGATCAGCGAACCCAGGGTGTACGAGCGCAGCCGGAACAGCCGCAGGTCGAACAGGGGCGGCCGGTGGCGGCCGTACCACCGCTCCCACAAGGCGAAGCCGGCCAGGAAGAGCAGGCCGACGGGGATGAGCGCCCACTTGCCGGCGCCGCGCCACTGCTCCCGCTGCACGAGCGGCAGCAGCACCAGGGTCACCCCGACGCCGAGCAGCAGCACGCCGACCGGGTCCAGGCGGTGCCGGTCCGGCTGGCCGGCCGGGCGAGCCGGGATGAGACGCCAGCCGAGCACCACGGCGAGGATGCCGACCGGGATGTTCACGAAGAAGACCCAGCGCCAGCCGTGCTCCTCCCCGCCGAGCTGGATGAGCAGCCCGCCGAGCAGCGGGCCGATGGCGGTGGAGATGCCGATGGTGGCGCCGAGCAGGCCGAACGCCCGACCCCGCTCGGCGCCCCGGAACAACTGCTGGATCATGCCGCTCACCTGGGGGTTGACCACCCCGGCGGCGGCGCCCTGGACCAGCCGGGCGACGACCAGCCACTCCGGCGAGGTGGCGAGGCCGGCCACCGCGCTGGTCACGGTGAACAGCGCCACCCCGACCACGAACGCGGTACGCCGGCCGCGGGCGTCGCCGAAACGCCCGGCCGGCACCAGCACCAGGCCGAACGTCAGGGCGTAGCCGGACAGCACCCACTGCAGGTCGCTGGGCGTGGCGTGCAGCGCGCGGTCGATCGACGGCACGGCGACGTTCACGATGCTGACGTCCAGCAGGGTCATGAACGCCGCGACCAGGCCGACGCTGAGGGCCTTCCAGCGGCGCCGGTCGTCGGATCCGCCGGTGTCCACCGGCGCCGACGACCGGTCCGTGCTCATCGCGCCTCCCGTGGACCGTCGATCACGCGTCCCCGATCGCTACCCGGCCCCCGGTGGGGCAAACGACGGTGTCACGTCGGCTGACGCGCGCACCACCGCGGTCCGAAGTCCAGGCCGGCCATCGGGGAGTCCTCCCGGTGCAGCAGCCCCCGCTCGGTGAGCAGGTGCAGCGGCTCGCGGAGCTCCTCCTCGGTCATTCCGGCCTCCTGGGCGATCGTGTCCGGGTAGGGGACGTGCCCCCGCACCTCGAGCGCGGACACCGCCTGGTACACCCGTTCCTCGATCGCAGACAGCTGTACCTGCCGCATCGCTTCCCTCCTCGGCGTGGACCGCCCGGTCGGCGGGCGGTCTGCGCCCGGCGGTTACCCGCCCGGCGTCCGATGATGCCCACCCGATCGGGGGGTCGCGGCCGGCGCGTGCCGGGCGGGCCGTCCGCGCCGTGGCCTAGGCTGCTCTCGTGATCATCTGGGACCTCGTCGTCGTCGGTGGCGGCCCCGCCGGCCTCTCCGCCGCGCACGCGGCGGCCCGGGCCGGTGTCCGCACCCTGGTGGTCGAGCGGGCCACCCATCCCCGGTACAAGACCTGCGGTGGCGGCCTGATCGGCACGTCCCTGACCGAGATCACCGACCGCATCGAGGTGCCCGCGCACGACCGGGTCGACCGGATCACGTTCACCCGGGACGGGCGACGCGCCTTCACCCGCCGGCACTCCGCGCCGCTGGTGGCCATGGTCCGTCGGGAGGAGTTCGACGACCGGCTGCGCGCCGCCGCCATCGCCGGCGGGGCCGAGGTCCGCGAGGGCGTCGCGGTCCGCGCGGTCGAGCAGGACCCCGACGAGGTACGCCTGCGGCTGGCCGACGGCGACACGGTCCGCGCCCGGGCGGTGATCGGGGCCGACGGCTCGTCGGGCGTGACCGCCCGGCACGTGGGGGTGACGTGGCGGCAGGTCGACCTGGGGCTGGAGCTGGAGCTGCCGGTCCCACCCGCCGAGCAGGACCGCTGGCGCGGCCGGGTGCTCATCGACTGGGGGCCGGTGCCCGGCTCGTACGCCTGGGTCTTCCCGAAGGGTGACCGGCTCACCGTCGGCGTCATCGCCGGCCGGGGCGAGGGCGACCGGACCCGCGCCTACCTGCGCGACTTCGTGGCCCGCCTGGGCCTGTCCGGAATCACCCCCGAGCACGACTCGGGGCACCTGACCCGGTGCCGGTCGGAGGACTCGCCGCTGCGCCGGGGCCGGGTCCTGGTCGCCGGCGACGCGGCGGGACTGCTGGAGCCGTGGAGCCGGGAGGGCATCAGCTTCGCGCTGCGGTCGGGCCGGCTGGCCAGCGAGGCGGTCGCCGCCGGCGACCTCGACGCCTACGAGCGGGAGGTCCGCCTCCGGCTGGTGCCGGAGATGCGGGCGGGGCACCGGCTGCTGGAGGTCTTCACGCGGCGGCCCGACGTGTTCCACGCCCTGCTGGCGACCCCGCCGGGCTGGCGGATGTTCGTCCGGTTCTGCCAGGGGCAGGCCAGCTTCGCCCGGGTCCTGGCCCGTCGCCCGGTGCGGGCCGGCCTGGCCCTGCTGGACCGGCTGCCGCCGCGGCAGCCGGGCGCGCGGTAGTCAGGGCACGACGACCGCGCGGCCGTGGATCTCCCCGCGGCGCAGCAGCTCGTACGCCTCCGGCGCGTCCGCCAGCGGGAACGTCTGCACGTCGGCCCGCAGCTGTCCCGTCCGGGCCAGGGCGATCACCTCCTGCAGCTCCGCCCGCGTGCCCCAGAACGGCACCTCGACCATCGTCTCCAGCGGGACGGTCGGCGGCTCGTCGGCGACCGGCCGCACCGGCAGGGTGCCGCCGGCCAGGCCGACCAGCAGCACCTGACCGCCGGTGGCGACCACCTGCCGGGCCGTGGTGACCGTGGGCTCCGCGCCGACGAAGTCGAGCACCACATCCGCGCCGTCCGGCGGCGGGCCCACCAGTGCCCGGATGCGGTCCACGCTGTCCGGTCCGGCCTGCACCATGTCGTGCGCGCCCATCCGTCCGGCCAGGTCCAGGGCCGCCACACTGGTGTCCACCGCGATGATCCGCACCGCCGTGGTGGCGGCCAGGATCTGCACGGCCATGTGCCCCAGCCCGCCGATGCCGATCACCACGCAGGAGGTGCCCGGACGCAGCCGGTCCCGGGCCAGCTCGACGGCGTGGTACGGGGTCAGCCCGGCGTCGGTGAGCGGTGCCGCCTGGGTGAGGTCCAGGTCCCCGACGGGCAGCAGCCGGGAGGCGGGCACCACCACGTGGTCGGCGAGCCCCCCGTCGCGGCTGAGCCCGACGCCGCCCACCGGCACCACCCGGCACTGGTTCTCCGCGCCCCGCAGGCAGGCCCGGCAGCGGCCGCAGCCGATGATCCCGTAGACCGCCGCCCGGTCCCCGGCGGACCACCCGGTGACGCCGGGACCGAGCTGGTCGACGGTGCCGGCGATCTCGTGGCCGAGGGTCATCGGGATCGGGAAAGGCCCGGCCGGCGCGTCGAGGATGTGCAGGTCGGAGTGGCAGGCGCCGACGGCGCCGACGCGCAGCAGCACCTCGCCCGGCCCGGCGGTCGGGGTGGGCACCTCAACCTGCTCCAGCACCCCGGGTGCGGTCATCCGTACCGCCCGCATGGTCGCCCTCCACGTCGTCGCCGGACGGGTCGTCGCGGCGGCTTACCCGGGCCGGGTCGGTTGATGCGACGGGTGGCCGGGCGGGCGCACAATGCGGTCATGAGCGAGCCGCGCGAGTCGTTCACCGACGAGGAGTACGCGTTCCTGCGGCACGTCCGCTTCGGCGAGATGCCGCCCGCGGTGCGCCCCGAGGACCGGGTGGAGTCGACCGAGAGCGAGACCGAGCCGCGCCGGGACCGGCCCGACCCGACCGGCGGGCAGCACGAGTGGGACCTGCGCGCCGGCGGCGCCTGACCGACCCGTGGACGGCGACGGGCCCCGAATGCGACACCCGGGGCCCGTCGTGACCGGTACGGATCAGAAGACCGGCACGCCCTCGCGGACCAGCTTCCAGTTCGTCACGGAGAAGTCGGCCGGGCGGATGACGCCCTTGGCCTGCGCCCAGTCGATGAGCAGCTGGCGGATCTCCTGCTGCTGGTTGTAGACCTGGGTCTTCACGATGCCCGGGAAGTTGCCGCCACCGCTGCGCCGGTAGTTGTTGACGGCCACGACGAACTGCGCGTCCGCGGCCACCGGGGTGTCGGTGCCCGGCAGGACCAGGCGGGTGATGCGCTGGCCGACCGGCTTCGAGATGTCGATGTCGTAGTCGAGGCCGGAGATCACGTCGTAGTTGTAGTCCGGCACGGCCGGGTCGCTGATCGTCTCCGGGTTGACGGTCGCGCCCACCGGGACGGTGACGAAGTACTTCGCCGAGTACTCCAGGTACGCCTTCACCTCGGCGCCGGTCATGACGACCGCCTCCAGGGTGTTGTCGAAGACGTACAGCCCGGCGACGTCGCGGATCCGCACATCCCCGGCGGGGAAGACCGCGGTCCGGCTGAACGGCGACGCCTGCGACAGCACCGGCAGGCTCGCGTACTGGGTGCCGGCCAGGGCAGCGGTGACCACCTCGGCCTGGACGTGGTTGATGAAGTCCAGGATCGGCGTGTCCTTGTACCGCGACTCGACGGTGGACAGCTCCACCTCCGACTGGGCCACGACCTGGTTCACGTACCCGACGGTCTTGGTGTGCTGGCCGCGGACGGCCGCGAGCACCGCCGGGTCCTCGACCACGCTGTTGGTGTTCAACATGGTCGAGCCCTTGCCGACGACCGTCCAGCGGCCCTTCTCCCGGGTCAGGGTGAAGTCCATCCGGGTGAGCCGCTGGCCCCACTTCGACGGCTCCGAGGTGAGCACCTGCGCGCCGGTGGCCTTGTTGGTGACGAACTTCTGCGGCACCTCGTTGTGGGCGTGGCCGAAGAGGATGGCGTCGATGCCGGGCACCTGCTCGGCGATGAGCGCCACCGGGTTCTCGTTCGGCAGCTCCGGCCCGTAGCTGGAGGTGCCGCTGTCGCCGCCGTGGGCGGAGATGATGACCACGTCGGCGCCGCGTTCGCGCATCACCGGCACCCACTTGGCGGCGGTGGCCACCATGTCGGCGAAGACCAGCTTGCCCTCGACGTTGGCCTTGTCCCAGATGGCCACGCCCGGGTTGGTGAGGCCGAGGATGCCGACCTTCAGCTTCGGCGCGCCGTGCCCGCCGAGGTCGACCTCCTTGATCACGTACGGCAGGAAGGCCGGCTTGCCGGTCTTCTCGTTGATCGCGTTCGCGGCCAGGGCCGGGAAGCCGAGCTGGCCGATCCAGGTGGCGAGCAGCGGCAGGCCGTAGTTGAACTCGTGGTTGCCGAGCGTGACGGCGTCGTACTTCAGCACGTTCATGGCGTTGGCCATCGGGTGCGTCGCGCCGGTCTCGGTGATCGGCTCCTGCTTGGCGTAGTACGTGGCCAGCGGGGTGCCCTGGATGGTGTCACCGGCGTCCAGCACCAGGGTCGCCTTGCCCTTGCGCTCCGCGCGGATCTGGTTGACCAGGGTGGCCAGCTTCGCGACGCCGACGTCGTTGTGCTTGCTGTCGTCGAACTCGGCGTCCCGGTAGTAGTCCCAGTTGTAGACGTTGCCGTGGGTGTCCGAGGTGCCCAGGACGGTCAGGTCCCAGGTCTTCGGCGGCTTCGGCTTGGCCTCGGCGGGAGCGCCGGCGATCAGGGGGGCGGTCGCGGCGGCGGCCGCGACGGCCAGCACCTGGCGGCGCGAGGCGCCGGAGGAGGAGGTCATGAGGTGCCCTTCCATGGGGGTGGATGCGCCTCGTGGGCGTCGTTGCGCACCATAACGACCAGCTGTCACACACGCCACATCGCCCAGAGGTATCTCACACCACCAGCGCCGCGGTTGCCTGCGGCGTAACAGCGGGGGCACCGTTTCCGCCCCGGCGTGACCGGCGGCCGGCCCACCGGGTGACGCGGCCGCCCGGCCGCGCGGGGGCTCAGCGCGGCCAGGCGGCCATCCGGCGGCGGACCTCGGCGACCTGGCCGGGGTCCAGGCCGTAGCGGGCGAACCGGCGGTCCGGCACCCGGTCCAGGTAGCGCCCGGCCTCCCGGACGTCGTCGTCCTCCAGCGCCGGATCCACCTGCCGGGCCAGCTCCAGCAACTCGGCCACCGCGTACCGGTCCAGCGCGGCCGACACGTCGATGTAGTCGCGGACCTCCCGGCGGTTGACCAGCGCGGCGGTCTTGTTGGCGATCAGGTCCCGGACGTCCATCACCGGGCCCAGGTCCATCACCACCGGGCTGCGGTACCGGTCGAGCCGGGCCAGGCTGAGCCGGATCTGCCGCCCGTCCCGGCTCACCACGAAGTCCCGCAGGTCCCGGTCGTAGCCGTCGAACAGCTCGCCCAGGTCGCTGCCCGGATCGGCGTCGGACACCCGGTAGCCGGCCCGTTCCAGAGCCGCCCGCACCCCGGCCGCCGCCGCGGCGGCCGCGCCCTCCACGTCGGCGAACAGGTCCACGTCCTCCGTGGGGCGGGTGACCAGGCCGTGCGCCGCCCAGGCCACCCCGCCGCCCAGCACGAAGCGGTGCGGGCCGGCGGCCGCGAGGGCCACCCGGGCCACCTCCCGGTAGAAGTCGTGCAGGTGGGTCACGCGGCGCGCAGGCCCCGGTGCCGGCTCTCCCACGCGAGGCGGACGCCCCGGGGCAGGTTCAACAGCGGCCACACCCGGCGCAGCGTCCCCCCGTGGATCAGCTCGCGCAGATCCTCGACGCGGCTCGTCTCGCGCAGCACGTTCTCGTACATCCAGAGCAGGTCGTCGGGGTCGGCCAGGTCGAAGGCGCGCTCGCTGCTCCACATCAGGCGCACCGGCAGCTCGACGATGCCCCGGGTGGGGCCGGCGAGCTCGCCGAGGGTGCGCGCCACCACGGCGGGTCGCCCGGGCCGGGCGAGGTACGCGGTGCTGGTGGCCGACATGGTGTCAGGGTAACCCCTGTCCCGCGTTTTCCCATCGCCCCGACCTGGCACCCACCGCCAATTGGGTGTTCCGCCGACCTCGGGCCGGCTGGGTTGTATGTCCGTTTCGCGAGGTCGGCGGCCGCACTCCGGCGGCGGAATGGCCGGCGGGTCGGTGTCGTTGTATCCCGTGAACGACCGAGGAAGACGCCCCGCCAGGCGGGGTGGCCGGGCCGGAATGATGGTGGCCCGCCGGTCGTTGTACATGGTCCGGCGCGACGAAGAGGCTCCCCGGCCCCGCGCCGATGATCCCCCGAAAACTTCCTGAGCGCCTGACGGTGCTTGCGCACGGCCGACCCCCATCGGCGTGGTGCGCCAACCCCCGAATGGAGCTTTCCCCCATGAACACGATGCTGCGCAAGAGCGTGCTTGGTATTGCTGGTCTGGCTGTCGCCGGTGGTCTGGCCGCCGGTCCGCTGAATTACCACGAGGCGGCGCCGGTGACGGGGCTGTCCGAGGCGGCGGTGGTGCAGGCCGACAAGCCGGACACCGCGAAGCTGATCCCGCACGGCGTCCAGGGCGCGCAGTCGAAGATCGACCTGAGCGACGAGCAGACCGCCAACGCCAAGGCGATCATCGCCGCCACGAAGAAGGCCGGTCTGCCGGAGCGCGCCGCCGTGGTCTCGATCGCCACGTCGCTGCAGGAGTCGAAGCTGGAGAACCTGGGCCACCTCGGCGACGCCAACGACCACGACTCGCTGGGTCTGTTCCAGCAGCGCCCCTCCAGCGGTTGGGGCACGCCGCAGCAGATCACCGACCCCGAGTACTCCACCCTCGCGTTTCTCAAGGGCCTGAAGCAGGTCGACGGCTGGCAGGACATGCCGCTGACCGAGGCTGCCCAGACCGTGCAGGTCTCGGCCTACCCGGATGCGTACGCGCAGTGGGAGCAGCAGGCCGCCGACATCGTCGCCCAGCACTGGAACAGCTGAGCCGACACGCTGGCCGGCACCCGGACACGGGTGCCGGCCAGCGGCGTCTCCGTGACCGCGATCACCGAGACCGCGCGGAAGAACGGGCGACCCAGTACCGTTGTGCAGAGCGTCGGTGTGTCCAGTGTCCCCGGGCCTCACCTAAATTGCCTTCGCGGAATACCGTCCGGCTGGAGCCGCGTCGCGCCACTCGCCGAGAGGCGACCTGCACACCGATTCTCGTTCCGCCCCCGGCCTCGGCCGGGGGCGGAACTGTTTCTACGCCGGATCTGTCCAGCCGCCGACACTTACTTGTGATCAGCCTCGCTAATGTGATGATCTCACTGCCGACAGGGACGGCAGGGGGGTCGGATATGGACAGTGGCCGCATACCCGAGGGCTTCCGTCCACGCCGGTCGAGCATGGGCTGAGCCGATGGCGTTCGACGCCGAGCGCTACGACCGCGAGGTCATCAAGCCGCTGCGGGGCCAGCACGGGCGTCTCCCACCCGGCAACCTCGCCGCCCGCTACGCGGTGGAACCCGGCTGGACGGCACAGGACCTCGTCCGGCACCTTGCCGTCGTCCGCCGGTTCTGGCAGGACCGCGCAGTCGGGCCGGACAGCCGGGCCGAGATCTGCCGACTGCTGATCCGCGCGGACGAGGAACTGATCCGCACAGCCGGTGAACTCATGAACGACCCTGCCTGGTGGCAGGAGCACGGCGCCGCGCCCCCCGGCACCTCGCCCCGACAGGTGCGGAACCGGATCCGCGACGAGGTGTCGGCGGCTCGTACGACCATGCCGACCGAACGGGGGCCGGATCAGACGTCGGTGTGGGGCGGGGAGCGCCCGGTGGACCCGTCGTGGCGAGCCGAGGCGCGCGCGTTCATCCTGGCGCGGCTGGACGGCCCGGCCGGCGCCGCCGCATCGGCTCCACCCGTCCGGACGGCCGGCGCGGAAGGGGGCGACACCGGCGCAGCCGCGACAGCGGGCGCCGCCGCCTCCGGACAGCGGGCGACGGATTCTCCGGAGTTCGTTCCCGAACTGACCGTGACGGCGCTGGGAGCCCGGGGCGACCAATGTCGGGTACGGGTGTCCTGGCGCGATGCCGGCCCCGCGCAGGTCCGGATCCGCCGCTGCGCCACGCCGCCGCCCTGGAGGGCCAAAACCCCGCTGTCGCGCGCCGAGATGGAGGCCTTCGGTGCGGAACTGACCGGCAGCCGGGAGGAGAGTGACGGCGAGGTGCGGCTCATCGCGGAGGTGCCGGTCGGCTATCACCTCTACGTGCCGTTCCTGATCGACCGCGAGCGGGTCACCATGGGCCGGTTCGTCGCGCTCGGCATCGCCGAGCCGGTACGCCGGCTGTTGGCCGAACGGCGAGGCGACGACGTCGTCGTCACCTGGATCTGGCCCCACGGCGCCCGGTACGCCGTCGTCGAATGGGCCACGTCGGACGCGACCAGCCGGCACGAGGTGAGCCGGTCGGCGTACGCGAGCGGGAACGGCTTCCGGATCCCGGCCGTCACCCGGCCCACCGTCGCCCGGGTGACCGTGGTGTCCGACGTCGTCGGTGACGAGGCGCGGTCGGCGGCGCGCGAGGTCGTGCTGCCGCCGCGGCCGGTGGCCGTCTCGTACACGCTGAACCGCCAGCCGCTGTGGTACGTGCGGCGGCGGCTCACCGTGCGGATCCGGGCGGACGCCGAGCTGACCGGCGTCACGGTGACGGTGGTGCTCGGCGCGGAACCCACCCTGCCCGAGGACGCCGAGCAGGGCACGGTGCTGGCCGAGAGCGGCCCGCTGGACCTGCGCGCCGGTGAGCCGCACGACCTGGAGGTGATCGTGCCGGCGCTGCCGAGACGCGGCCACCCGTACTGGATCCGGTGTTTCGTCCGCGGCCCGGTCCCGACCGTGGTCGCCCTGCCCGCCGTCGAGTCGATGAAGGTGACCTGAATGACCAAGGTGGCATGCCCGTTCTGCTACCAGCGCATCGACGGCGCCGCGCTGTGGTTCCAGTGCCTCGGCCGGGGGGACGCCGACCGGGACGGATGCAGCCGGCGCGTCGACGAGCGCCGCAGGCGGCTGGCCGGCTTCAACGCGGCGGTGCTGCCCACCTTCGCGCCACCCCGCAACCAACGGCTCCGGCCGGTACGGCTCGCCTGGTGTCCCGACTGCGGCGGCCGTACCGGGGTCCGCGCCTGCCCGCAGTGCCACACCCCGTTGCCGCCGAACTTCGGGCACTCCTCCAGCCCCATGATCGCGATGTTCGGCGGCAAGGGCACCGGCAAGTCGGTCTACCTGACCGTGCTCGCCCGGGAGCTGCGCTCCTCCGAACTGCGCCGCCGCTTCGGGGCGGACATCCGGATGACCGGCGACCGGCACGGTGGGCAGGAGTCGTCCTCGACATGGCTCACCCAGAACGTGGAGTTGATGTTCACCGAGCACCGGCTGCCGGACCCCACCCCGCCGAACCGGGAACGTCGCGGCGAGCCGCTGGTATTCGAGTGGCGGGGCGAACGTCGGCGCTGGGGCCGCCGTACCTCCTACCGCACCAGCTACCTGTCCTTCCACGACACCGCGGGGGAGGACGTCGGCACTCTCAGCGGCGCGTACGACCTGGCCTACATCGGCGCCGCGGACGGGCTGATCCTGCTGCTTGACCCGTTCATGCTCCCCGAGGCGCGGGAGCGGCTGCGGTTGCCGCCGTCCGCCATCCGCTCCACCGAGGAGACCATGGCGGTGGTCGACCGGCTCACCCAGAGCCTGCGGGCGAGCACCGGGGTGGGCGGGGGCGATCGGATCAGCAAGCCCATCGCGGTCGCGTTCGCGAAGATGGACGCCTTCTTCGACCTGCTGGGCCGCGACCATCCGCTGCGCCAGGAGCCGCGCCCGGTGCCCGGGTACGACGAGCGACTGGGCCGGGCCACCCACGAACAGGTCGCCGCGTTGCTGCGCAGCTGGCGGGGCGACGACATCGAGCAGCACCTGCGACAGAACTACCGCACCTTCCGCTACTTCTGCGTCTCCGCCCTGGGCGCGCCCCCCGACTACGACAACGCCCTGGTCGAACCCGGCGGCGTGCGCCCGTACCGGGTGGACGAGCCATTGCTCTGGCTGCTCAGCCTCAACCGCTTCGGCGTCGTACCCCGGCAGGATTGAATGACCGGCCGGTTCGACACCCTCATCTACACCGACTGCCGGGAGGGCCAGGGGCTGCTCGGCACACCCGGGCTGCAGTTCCAGTCCCGCTCCGCCCGGGCGGACGACGGCGCGGAGGCGGTGGTGCAACGCAGCCTCCTCTATGAGCCGCCCCCACGCTGGATGCGCGAGCGGCGACCGGTCAGCGCGTACCCGGTCTCCTTCGCGCACGTCTGGGACGGGCTGCTGGCCACCGCGACCGGCGTCTACCTGGGGCGGGAGAGCGTCGGCGGGCGGGAGGGCAACCACCTCACCCACGCCATCGTGACCGGCGACCCCACCTCCTACGGGCTGGTACGGCCGGCCCAGCTGTTCGAGGCGCCCTTCTGGACCACCGAACCGGCGGCCGGACTCCGCTGCCCGCCGCTGGAAGCGGGCTGGCAGCCCGGCTCCTTCGGCGCGGCGGCAGCCCAGGGGTTCGTCCGTTCGGCTCCGAACGGTGACACCCTGCTCACCGTCCTGCTGTCGACCCTGCTGGACCAGGCCGAGTCCGGGCGGCGGATCCTCTTCGTGGCGCGGGAGCCGACGGAGGTGATGCGCTGGTTGACCGCGGTGACGCTGCTGCTGCCGCAGCGGGTGGCGCTGCGTACCGGGTTCAAGGTCTTCACTCTCGACCCGGCGTACGCGTCGCAGCGGATCCTCGCCGTGCATCCCGACTGGGCCGGCCCGGCGGCCAGCCTCGACAACGACCAGGGCTACGTGGTGGTCGACCTGGTACGGCACGCGTGGACGCCGATCGTCGAGACCCCCGCCGCCCGGAGGTGGACTGACCTGTTCCTCACCGAGGACCCGTTGGACGTGGTCGACGCGGTGGAGGTGGCGGCGGCCTCAGGGCTGCCGGGCGAGGCCGGCACGGGCGTCGCGCTGGCCGCGATCCTGCGTCGCCGCCCCGGGCGGGAGGAGGCCGGACAACTGGTCACCTGGCTGGGCGACGGACCTCCGTCGCTCGTGCGCCGGTACGGCGGCGGCATCGTGGACCTGCTCGTGGAGGCCGCCGACCAGTGGCCGGTGGCCGTGCTGCGGGAACTCGACCGGGCCAGCCGGGCGGTCATGTCCACAAATCGCGCGGTTGCCGTCCGCGCGGCCCTCATCGACGCGGAGCGGCGGGAGGCGACGGCGACGGGCCGAGTGCTGCCCGAGCCGGCACCGCCCCCGCCGGACGGCTGGACGGGGGAGGACGACAGCCGGGCGCTCGATGCGGTCACCGATGCCCTTCGTACGGCGTCCCCCGCGCGGTTCGACTTGCTGCTGCGGCTGTGCGCTCGGTTCCGGCTGCTTCCCCCGGTCGGCGACCTGCGACTCGCGGTGCAGCAGTTCGTTCTGGATTGGGCCGACCATCCCGAGCGTCCCTACCAGCCGCAGGCGTGGGCTGGCGCGGACGAGATCCTGCGGCTGTTGCGGCAGGAGTTGGGCCGGCGGCTGGCAGCGGAGCCGTTGATCGCCGACGCGTTGGGCGACCAGTGGTGGGACGTCTTGCTGCGCGAGCCGATGCGCCTGGACGAGCCCCTGGACGCCGCGGTGGTGTCCGCGGCTCTGCGACACCTGCCGCCACGGCAACAGTACGACCTCATCGACCAGTGCCTGCACACCGCGCTGGAGGCGCCGCACCAGCTAGCGATGTTGAACCGCACCGCTGCGGTGATCTGGACCGGGCGGCCGATCAGTCTGGCCGAGGCCCAGCTGCTGTGCCGGACGCTGCCGCCCGGCACCCCACTGGACCCGCGGATCTTCGCCGATCTCGGCGCCACCGTGCTTGCCTACCACTCGGATCCCGAGTTTGTGGAGGCGGTGCGGGTGCTGGTGGACCACGGGCTCTGGATGGTGCCGCCCGAGGTGGGGCGGGCCGTCGACGCGCACCTGGCGCTGGCCGCCGTGCTCGACCAGGTGAGGGCCGTCCGGCCCGACCTCGGGATGTTGAATCTGGCGTCGGTGCGGCTGCCGCCGCCGCTGGTGGACGCGCGGCTGCCACAGCTCTGCGACGCCCTCGTCGCCGCCCCGGTGGCCGCCGCCGCCTTCACCGTGCTCACGCACGTCCCCCGGCTCACCGAGGCGTGCTCCCGCAAGCTGCGCGCCGAACTGAGGAACAACTCCCGGCCGGCCCACGTGGCACTGGCCTTCGTTCTGGTCAACGTCGAGCGGCAGTCGGCGGAGATGGCCGCGATGATCCAGACCGGTACGCACGCCGATCTCGACCGGCAGGTCCGCGTAGTGGTGGCGCGCTGCTCGCAGAAGCGACTGGACGAGATGACGATGCAGGTCCAGGGCGTGGGACCGATGTGGTCGACGCGCTGGGAGACGCTGGTGCGGACGACCCGGCGGGGCATGTTCCGCCGCCTGCGCCCGGACGGACGGTGATCCGTGAACCCTGGCGTGCTCCTGTTGGTCCTGCTCGTCGTGCTGGCGCTGGCCGGTTACGTGCTGGCCGGAGTGACAGTCGCGCCGCTGGCCCTGTGCGCCCTCCTCGCCGGCTGCCTGGCCGGGCTGGTGACGGGACTGGCCGAGGCGACGTTCGTCCTCGCCGGGCTGGCCGGGGTGCCCCGCGTACGGACGCCGCGTGACGAATTCACCGGCGCGCGGCGGGGACGGTCCGGGGCGTACCGGCAGGACTACGCCTGGATCCACTACGCCCACCGGCAGGCCGGCTACGACCTGCGACACGTCTCGGAGCGCTGCCGCGACCGGCTAGCCGGCCTGTGGTCCCGCGGCTGGCGGGCGCTGCCCAGACTGCCGCGCTACCATCTGCGCTTCGTGGACCCGCACGTCGGCCCCGATAGCCCGTACGCCGCCCGGTCCCGCACCTGGACGGTGCTGATCGGCTGGCCGCTGCTCGTGCTGCCGGTCGCCGGACTGGCCGGGCTCACCGTTGGTGTGGTGGCCGCGCTGGTCCTGCTCGGCGCGGTCGTCGTCACGGTCGCGGCGCTGGCCTGGCTGTTCGCTGTCGTCTGGACCGGTGTGTTGCGACTGGCCGACGACTGGGGGCGTACCCGGCGCGGCACGGCCCTGTGCTGCCCGCACTGCTACTTCCTTGTCGAGCTGCCCGAGTACCGGTGCCCGGGTGAACACGGGGCGGACGCACCGGCGGGCGCAGATCGGCACCGGATGCTCCGTCCCGGCCTGCGGGGACTCTGGCGGCGGCGGTGTGGCTGCGGATGTGTCCTGCCGGTGCGACTGGCGTCGGCCGGTGGCCAACTCGCCGCGTCCTGCCCCAAGTGCGGGGCGCGCCTCGCCGCCGGCAGCGGCCGGAGCAGCGAGGTCCGCGTCGCCCTGTTCGGCGCGGTCGGCGCGGGCAAGAGCACCCTGGTCGAGTCTCTGGTCACCGGCCTTGTTGCGCTCTTCCCGCCGGAACGCTGCTCGATCAGCCGGCGGGGCCGCGGCCGGGATCCACTGCGGCCGGAGGTGGTCACCGTGACCGTCCTGACCCACGGCGCGAACCAACGGCTCCAAATCTTCGACGCGCCGGGCCGTGGGCTGCTCGACCCCGTGGTCTGCCGGTCGTACGCATACCTGCACGAGACGCGGCACTTCCTCTTCGTCCTTGACCCGCCCGCCGGCGGCGGGGCCCGCGGGGACGCGGCCGACGCGGGTACGCCGGCCGAAGTGCGGCTCGCATCCGAGCCGCTCGAGGCGTACGAGGCGGTGGTGGTGGGCCTGCGGTACCGGGGCGTGGACACCGGCCGGTGCCGGCTGGCCGTCGTCGTGTCCAAGGCCGACGGGTTCCGCTCACTGCCGGCGGGCGGGGTGCCGGGGCCGGCACCGGACGAGGTCCGGCGGTGGCTTGAGGCGCTGGGTCTGGACCACCTGGTGACCGCGGCTGTCCGCGATTTCGCCCAGGTGGGATTCTTCCTCGCCGGCCGGGACGTGCCCGCGGCGGTGGAGCCGCTGCGGTGGCTGTTGCGCGCCGAACCCGCCGTCCGGGGGGAGGTGGCCCGTGCGCTCCGCTGACCTGCCCCCCTCCTACCGGGCGTGGCGGCTGGTGGTGCTCAGCCTGACCGGTGCCGCGGTGATCGGG
Source organism: Micromonospora sp. NPDC005305 (assembly GCF_040607315.1). Lineage (NCBI taxonomy): Bacteria > Bacillati > Actinomycetota > Actinomycetes > Micromonosporales > Micromonosporaceae > Micromonospora > Micromonospora sp. NPDC005305. The sequence goes on from NZ_JBEXGL010000005.1 coordinate 298,237, forward strand.
CTGGCCGCCTGGTCGGTGTGGTACGGACTGCCGCAGGAGGTGCAGCGTTGGGTCGCGGCGGTGTCGGAGACCTGCTGGACGCTGTGGACGATGCTCGGTTAGGTCCGCCCAGTGCGGTGGCCCGGCGCCTCGCGCAGCAGCCGGGCCCGGACCCGGTGGCGCTCGGCCGCCGTCCGGTCACCGACCCGTTCCCAGAGTTCGGCGAGGTCTCGGTGCGCGGCAACGAGCCGGCCGCGCAGGGCACCGTCGGTGGGGTCCTCCCGGAACAGCCGGGTCAGCACGTCGGCGGCTTCGGTCTGCGCCTCGATCGCCGCCTCCGCCGGACCGGTCTCGGCGAGCATCCGCGCCTGCTGGCGCAGCACCTCGGCCAGGTCACCGCCGTACCGGGAAGGGGCGGCGGTCGCCAGGCGGCGGTGCAGGGCGACCACCTCGCGCAGCGCGACCGCCGCGTCGTCCTGCCGGCCGAGGCCCCGCAGGAACAACGCCTGACAGTGGTGGGCGGTCGCCAGTTCGACCGTGGGTGCCGTCGCGGCGTCGCGGACCAGATGCAGCGCCTCCTCGCAGGTGGCCAGCGCCTGCTCTGTGGTGCCGAGGTCGTCGAGGTCCAAGGCCTGCCGGAGCAGGGCCCGACCCAACGCCACGGCGTGGCGGGCCGGGTCGGCGGCGTGCAGATCCCGGTAGTGGCGGACGCACTGGTTCTCGGCGGTCAGGGCGGCGGCCGAGTCACCGTGACGCCGGTGCAGCGCGGCGAGCGCGCCGAGAGCGTCATTCAGCAGGGCCGCGCCGCCGGGTGCTCGCGTCGCCGAGAGGTCACGGCCGTGCGCCACGGCGGCGTGGGCGGCCTCGAACCCCTCGTCGGTGCGGCCGAGGTCGTCCAGCAGCCGGGCCCGGCGGATCTCGGCGGCGCACAGCGGCGCGCGCAGGTCGCCTTCGGCGCCGGGCAGCAGCCGCTGGTACTGCGCCACCGCGCGGTTGCCGGCACTGAGCGCCTGCACCGCGAGGCCGATCCGGGACAGGTGCTCGGCCTGTGCGTCCAGCGTGCCGGCCAGCCGCCGCCCGAGGCGCTCGACGGACTGCGGCGCGGCACGCTCCGCGATGCGCGTCCGCAGCTCGACCTCCTCGGCGAGGACGTCCGTTACGTCGACGGATATCCCGTCGTGCAGCAGCCGGGCCCGGTGCCGGGCCAGCGCCTCCGCCAGCACCGGCAGATAGCGGTCCCGTCCGGCCAGCCGGCGCAGGCCGGCGACGAGTCGTTTCGAGACGGATACCGGCTGGTCGGCGAAGAGGACCCCCGGGTCGGGCATCCCGTCGGCGACCGCGCGCAGCACGGGTTCCGGGGTGCCGGGGTCGGTCACCAGCCTGCGCAGCCGCTCCACCAGCGGGGGCGGCGGCACGGCGGTGCGGGACCGGGTCTGTTCTAGCAGGGCGAGCAGCAGTGGCGGCCGGTCCCGCACCACCGTCCAGATCGTCTCGGCCAGTCGCGGCTCCCGGTGGCAGCCGGGGCCGAGCAGCCTCATCGCCCGCCGCAGCTGGTCGGCCGGACGGTCCGCGAGGATGTCGGTGACCAGCTCGGGGTGGGCCAGGACCGCGGGTACCACGATCTCGGAGCGGAGATCCTCCGGGTTGAGCGGTGCCCAGTATCGGCTGTCGCCGTCGGGGTAGAGCTCGTGCAGCCAGTTCGCCACCCGGTGCAGGGTTTGCCGGTCGGCGGTCTCGTCTGGCCGTAGCCGGGCGATCACCTCGTGGGCGTCGCGGGCGTTGTCGGCGCCGTAGAGCGTGGCGGCGGCAACGTACTCGTCGAGTTCCCCCGGACGGGCGTACGAGATCTGCGCGGCGACCGCGGTCGCCTCCCAGTACCGGCGTTCCTGCGCCAGGTGCCGTACCAGCAGGCGTTGCGCGGTCACCGGCGCCGGTCCCCGGAAGGTGCGCACGAGCATGCGCAGGGCGGTCAGGTGCAGCGAGATCGGTGCGGCGTACCGGTCGTCGCCCACGTCGGGCAGCCGCATCCGGTCCGCGTGCGGGCGCCAGCGTCGCGTGCCGGCGAGCGTGTCCAGCGCTGCGGCGAGGTCGGTCAGGGCATCGCGCAGCGCGGCCTGCCGTTCCTCGCCGGCCGGCCAGGGTGGCGCCAGCCGGTCGATCGTCGCGCCGTGGACCAGGTCCGTCGGGCCGGTGCGGCGCAGTTCCTGCCACCAGTCGCCGGTGGAGCGCGCGACGAGCAGCAGTCGGACCGCCTCCCCCCGGACGGCCCGGGCCAGCTCCCGTCGCACCGCGCCCGGGCGGGTCTCGGCCCGGTCGATCACGACCAGCTCGCCACCCGTGGCCAGCGGGAGGGTGAGGTGAAGCTCCTCGTCGGTCCCGGCGAGCTCGGTGGCGAGCAGTTCGGCCACCAGCCGGGTCTTGCCGACGCCCGGCCCACCGGTCAGCACCCGCAACGACGGGCCCGGTGCGTCCAGCCACCGTCGCAGCTCGGCCAGCTCCCGCCGGCGGCCGGTGCAGCGCACCACCCGTCGCCACGGCGAGAGCAGGTCCGCCGGAGCGGCGCGCGCCGCGACCGGGCCCTCGGTCTCGTCGTCGCCGGGTCCGCCGGGTGTCCCGTCCTGGTCGTGGGGCCCGGCCTGCGCGCGCGTGTCGTCCGGCGGCCCGGTGGAGGTGTCCTCCGGGAGGGCACCCACACGGTCGAGTCGGGCCAGGCCCGTGCGGTTGATGACAGCGAAGGGGCGGCTGTCGGCGGCGACGCCGGGACGGCCGGGGCCGGGTGTGAGCGCGGTGAAGTGGTCCCGGGCCATGCCCAGCCGGGCCTGGACCGTCCGGGAAAGCTGTTCCAGCAGTTCCCCAGCGCGAAACAGTTGCGGGCGGGTCAGGGCGTCCAGCAGCAGCGGCCGCACCCCGTCGACGAACTCGTACCGGCCGGTGCGCGCGTCGACCACCCGCAGCAGCCCGCTGAGGACGACCTCGGCGAGCTGGGACGGCGTGGACCGGCGGAACATGGCCTGCTGGATGTAGCGGATGACGGGCAGCACCGGCTCGCTCATCGCGACGTAGGCGGCGAGCTGGAAGGCATCGGGGGACGCCGAGGCGCGGAACTGCCGGACCCGCTGCGGCGGCTCGGGTGACTGGCCGCGCCGAACGGGAGCGATGGTCGGCCGCGCATCGGTGACCGCGGTGACGGCCTCGGTGACCGCCGGAGCCCCGGCCACGAGCCGGGCCCAGCGGCCGACCCACTGGGAGTCGATCTCGAGGACGGGCACCACCGTGCCCCGCGGCGCCGGTGATCCGTCGAACGCGTCGAACCTGAGGTCGGTGTTGGGCGAGCCGGGTCGGGGCGCGGTGAGCAGGCCCGCCACTGTCGGGGCGCCAGTGCGCGACCACATCCTCTCGGGCAGCGGCTGGAGGATGGCCACCGGCCCGTGCCGCGCCCAGCGGTGCAGCAGGGCGCCGGCGGCACCGGTGCGCCAGATCGGGTCGACGCAGTCACTGACGACGAGAACAACCCGCCGGCCGCTCGGGTCCACCAGTTCGGCCCCGGGACGCGCTTCGTCGCGCCAGGTCGACAGTGCCACCCGGCCGGCGCCGTCCCGGTCGAGGCGCCAACGGGCGACTCGGCGGAAGGCCGCCGAGCCGGAGAGAGTGTCCACGACCTCGGTCGCCAGCTCCCGCCACAGGGTCATCGACGCCGTGGTGTCCACCACCACCGCCAGTTCCAGCCACCGTTCGGTCGCCGGGACCATGACCGCGGGCCAGGGCCGGTCGGCCAGCACATGCTCGGCGACAGCGCGGACGGTCGCCTCCTCGTCGAGGACCCGCTCCCGCGGGGACGGCACCCGCCGCATCAGCGGGCGCAGCGCCCGCTGGAGGCCCAGGCGGTCGGGCAGCGCGGCCGACCGCGGCACCGCGATCTCGTCGGCCCGTACGCTGCCGGGTGATGCCGGCGGCACGTACAGTCGGTTGGACACGGTCCGGGGCGGGGGTGGGTCCGGGGGTGGCGGCTCCGGTGGCCCGGCGGTCACCGGCGGATCGGGTTCGACCGAGGCGGGCGCCACGTCCTGCGGGTCGTCCGTGGGGTCGGGGGGCGCCGGGGCGGGTGGTGCCGCGGCACCCAGGTGACGGCTCAGCCAGAGCGCCTCCGCGAGGTCCCGGGCGGTGGGGTCCCCACCGACCGCGGTGATCGCCCGATGGAGCCGGTCAATCGTCATCGGGCCGGTGGGCCAGATGGGCCATGACCTTCTCGGCGAGCTGGTCCCGGTCGACCCCGGCGGACCGTCCCGCCTGATCGGTCAGGTAGATCGCGTTGAGCAGCTGGTCCGTCGCGAGGCCGCCCTCGTCGCGGCGGGCGAGAAAGGCCCGGATCAGCTCCCCGCTGCTCGGGGCCAGCTCGGCGAGGTGGGCGTCGACGATCCGGGTCAGCTTGTCGGCGTCGGGTTCGGGCAGGGTCGCCTGGATGCAGCGGCGGAGGAACGCGGGCGGGAACTCCCGCTCGCCGTTGCTGGTCATCACGATGATCGGGAAGGTCCGGCAGCGTACCTGACCATGGTGTACGGGAACCCGGATCGTGCTGTCCGCGGTCATCACCCGGGCGTCGGCGGACCGGTCCGCCTGCCGCACCAGCTCCGGGATCTCGTACGAGCCGTCCTCGAAGACGGTGAGCAGGTCGTTCGGCAGGTCCAGGTCGCCCTTGTCGATCTCGTCGATCAGGAGCACGCGGGGGCGGTCCGCCGGCAGCAGGGCGGTGCCGAGAGGGCCCAGGCGGATGAAGCGACCGACGTCCTCAGTCGCGCCGTCCCCGGTCGTGCCCCCGTCCTGCTTCGCCTGGTAGAGCCGGGCCAGCGGATCGTACTGGTAGAGGCCGTCCTTGACGCTGACCCGGCTGGTGATGTTCCACCGCAGTGGCCGGCCCAGCTGCAATTCGTGCGCGACGGCCGAGGCCAGGGTGGACTTCCCGGTGCCGGGGCGTCCGGTGACCAGCAGCGGGCGGCGCAGGTAGATGGCCGCGTTGACCAGTTCGACGGTCTCCCGGTCGGGCCGGTAGTTCCGGCCGCGTCGGACGTCGGTCGGAGTCTCCTCGACCCCGGGGGCGACCGGGGTGGCGTGCTCGTCGAACAGCCGCCAGGGCGGCGGTTCGGGCAGCCGGTCGATGCCGTCGTGCGGGATGCCCGTCCCGTGGTAGATCCACCAGCCCGGTCGCTCGGACACGTCTGCTCCTTACTCCGCCACGCCCAGTTGGACCGGCCGTCGTCGCGGTTCGTCCCACAGCAGTGTCACGTGCCGTCCACAGTGTTCGGGATCGTCGTTCAGTCCAGATTCCACCCGGAGCTTCCGGATCTGCCCGGGCAGCTGGTCGCTGGGTAGGCTGCGCAGGCGTTCGGCCATGTCCCGATGGAATCGGCTGCCGGGGCACGTCGTGGTCGGCTCGGGGTGCGGGTCGCACGCGGTCCGGCGCCACAGCAGCGCCGGCACCCCGCTGGCCACCGCCTGATGCACGTGCTGCTCAGCGGCCCAGCGTCCAGCCAGGCCGAGGGCGACCGGTGCGTCGTCCAGCCACAACCAGGGCGTGAACCGGTCCGGCTCGGGCTCGGTGCTGGCACAGTCCAGCCAGCGCATCGTGGTGTCCAGCGTGCCGGGGTGTTCGCCGAGCTTTCGCGCGCGCTTCTGGATCTCGTGCGGCGCGGCCGAGTCGAACCAGTCCACGTCCCGCACCACGACAGGTCCCTTCCACCCCAACGGTACGGGGTCACCTTTGGCGACCCAGTTCTCCACGTCCCAGCCGAGCAGGCCACGGGGCAGGACGAACTCGACGCCGATCGTTTCGCAGGAGCGGGGGATCCGCGCGTAGGCCAGTGGCAGCTTCTCCTGTACCAGGCTCTGGACCTTCGCCCGGGAGACCTCCATGCTGTCGAGGACCAGTTCGTCGAGTTCGCCTTCGGGGCCCGTCGCTGTCCAGATGGTCAGCGTGTGCAGCCGGCGGGACTTCCCGGTCGAGGCGACCCGTACCACCACCCACGCCTGCCGGGCGACGGTGTCAACGGACGATCCGCCGGTAACGGCCGGGTCGATGCCCCAGCCGTGCCTGCCGGTCCAGTCGTGCAGGTCGTTGCGGCGGTGCGGCGCCCGTTTGGCGACCTCCCGCAGCAACTGCACGACCAGCTCGGAGACCCGCTCCTTGCTGTGCGTGGTGAGCACCGCCACGGACTCCACCACGGCCAGCACCGACGGCAGGGGGCGACGGTGGATCGGTGGCGCGTCGGGCCCGGAAAAGACGCTCAGACGCAGCGTGTGCGCGTCGGGGAGATCGACGTCCTGGAGGATGTCGCGCAGTTCCCGGTACGGGCCGGCCCCGAACGGCCCGAGCGGGATCCGCTCGGCGAGCTGCGGCCACTGCCGGTTCAGCTCGTCGACCGGCAGGATGACCCCGCTGCCGCTACCGTTCGGCCCGGCGCGGTCGGCGGAGATCACCATGCCGATCACCTCGTACGAGCCGGTGACGTAGGCGGCCGAGCCGCTGTAGCCCTCCCGCAGGACGAACCCCCTGCGGTCGAGCGCGCGGGTCTGGCAGGCCCGGCCGGCGAGACGAGGTTGCGGGTCGGCGTGGAAGTAGGAGATCTGGCCGGTCGCGGTGTAGCCGCTGGGGAAACCGAAGGCGGCCAGGTCGTGCCCGTCGAAGATGTCCACCCCGTGCAGTGGCGCCAGCCGAGCCGGGGCCACCGGGACCGCCTCGTCGAGTCGGATCACCGCGACGTCGCCCTCCCCGTCTCCGGGCCGCCACGGACCGCGGAAGACCACCGTTCCCGGCACGGCGTGGTCGCGCCCCAGGGCCAGGAACGACACGGTGGCGTCCGGTCGGTCGCCGACGACGTGCGCGCAGGTCAGCACGTGCCGGTCGTCGACGAGGAAACCGCTGCCGCTGGCCGCGGCAGCGATCCTGGCGTGCCATTCCGGTTCGGGGTTCACCGCCCCGCGGCCTCACTCGGAGTTGACGCGGCGGACCAGGTCAGCTTGACCGTGAGATGGGCGTCCATCCCAGTCTTGGCGAAGACCGCGCCCGCCTCGGCGGTGAAGTTCACGCCGAACTCGATCTCGATGTCGTCCGGACGGTGCACAGCGCTGCGAAAGGTGGCCAACGCCTTCTGCGCAGCCACGTTGATCTCCCGCAGGCCGGTCTCGAAGCGCTTGCGGGCCTCGACGATCTTCTCGTCGTCGAGGCCGGCCTCACCGAATCCAGACTCCTGGCGACGGATCTCGAAGAAGACCTCCTCGCCGTCGTCGGTGCGTACGCGCATCAGTTCGGTTGCCACCACGACCTCCCCCGGGACCGGATCCGTCGATGATCAACCCGCGGCACCCGTGGGCGCTGTCGGATGCCTGACTGAAACGCACCTCATTTCACGTTCCACCGTCACGTGGACGCAGGCGGCGCCGTCCGGCCCCCCCCGAACCGGTCCGATCGGCCGCTCGAGTCGCGCCGTCCCGGCGGCTGGCCTAGTGTCGACAAGGTCAGCTTCCACCAACGGGGGAGGAGGTGCTCCGCGATGGGTCTGAAGACCTTCATCCAGGGCTGGCCGGTCTACCGGCAGCTCACCGGCACCGACCCGCTGGGCCGGGGCGCCGCCGCGCAGTCGGCCCGCTCGGCGGCGCTGACCGCGCGCACCGAGACCGCCGACAGCGTGGCCCGGTCGGTCTGCCCCTACTGCGCGGTGGGTTGCGGGCAGCGGGTGTTCGTGAAGGACGGGCAGGTCACCCAGATCGAGGGCGACTCGGACAGCCCGATCTCCCGCGGCCGGCTCTGCCCGAAGGGCTCGGCCAGCAAGAGCCTGGTGACGAGCCCGCTGCGGCAGACCAAGGTCCGCTACCGCCGGCCGTACGGCACGGAGTGGGAGGACCTGGACCTCGACGTGGCGCTCGACATGATCGCAGACCGGATCCTCGCCGCCCGCGACGAGACCTGGGAGGACGTCGACGACCAGGGTCGCCCGCTCAACCGGACGCTGGGCATCTCCAGCCTGGGCGGGGCGACGCTGGACAACGAGGAGAACTACCTCATCAAGAAGCTGTTCACGGCGATGGGGGCGCTCCAGATCGAGAACCAGGCCCGTATTTGACACTCCGCCACCGTCCCCGGTCTGGGGACCAGCTTCGGTCGCGGCGGCGCGACGGACTTCCAGCAGGGCCTGGTCCACGCTGACGTCATCGTCATCCAGGGCTCCAACATGGCCGAGGCCCACCCGGTGGGCTTCCAGTGGGTGATGGAGGCCAAGAGGCGCGGCGCCAAGGTCTTCCACGTGGATCCCCGGTTCACCCGGACCAGCGCGCTCGCCGACACGTACCTGCCGATCCGGGCGGGCACCGACATCGCGCTGCTCGGCGGCGTGGTGCGGTACATCCTGGAGAACGAGCTGGACTTCCGGGAGTACGTGCTGGCGTACACCAACGCGGCCACGATCGTCAGCGACGACTTCCGTGACACCGAGGACCTCGACGGCCTCTTCTCCGGCTTCAATCCCGAGACCCGGGCGTACGACCAGAAGAGCTGGCAGTACGTGGGGCAGGAGCGCCACGGCGGGGCCGCGGACACCAGCATGGAGCGGGAGACCGCGGCCGCGCTGCGGCACGAGTCGCACGGCATGCCGGTGCTCGGTCAGACCACGCGGGACGAGACCCTCCAGCATCCCCGCTGCGTCTACCAGATCCTCAAGCGGCACTTCGCCCGCTACACGCCGGAAATGGTCGAACGGGTGTGCGGGATCCCGCAGGAGAAGTTCCTGGAGCTGGCCCGGGCCTGGACGGAGAACTCCGGCCGGGAGCGCACCGGCGCGCTGGTCTACTCGGTGGGCTGGACCCAGCACAGCGTCGGCGTGCAGTACATCCGCACCGGGGCCATCATCCAGCTGCTGCTGGGGAACATGGGCCGCCCGGGCGGTGGCATCCTGGCGCTGCGCGGGCACGCCAGCATCCAGGGCTCCACCGACATCCCCACGCTGTTCAACCTGCTGCCGGGCTACCTGCCGATGCCGCACCACGCCCAGCACCCGACCTACCGCGACTGGGTGGACGCCATCCGCCACCCGGGCCAGAAGGGCTTCTGGGGCAACGCCGACGCCTTCGCGGCCAGCCTGCTCAAGGCGTACTGGGGCGACGCGGCGACGCCGGAGAACGACTTCTGCTACGGCTACCTGCCCCGGATGACCGGCGACCACGGGACGTACCAGCAGGTGCTGAACATGATCGACGGCAAGGTGAAGGGCTACTTCCTGCTGGGCCAGAACCCGGCGGTCGGCTCGGCGCACGGCAAGGCCCAACGCCTCGGCATGGCCAACCTGGACTGGCTGGTCGTCCGCGACCTGTTCATGATCGAGAGCGCCACCTTCTGGCGGAACAGCCCCGAGGTGGAGACCGGCGAGATCGTGTCGGAGGAGTGCCGCACCGAGGTGTTCTTCCTGCCCGCCGCCTCCCACGTGGAGAAGGAGGGCACCTTCACCCAGACCCAGCGCCTGCTCCAGTGGCGGGAGAAGGCCGTCGACGCGCCGGACGACTGCCGCTCGGAGCTGTGGTTCTTCTACCACCTCGGCCGGGTGCTGCGGGAGAAGCTGGCCGGCTCCACCAGGCCCCGCGACCGGGCGCTGCTCGACCTGGCCTGGGACTACCCGACGCACGGCCCGCAGGCCGAGCCGAGCGCCGAGGCGGTGCTCAAGGAGATCAACGGCTACGAGGTGGCCACCGGCCGACCGCTGAGCGGCTTCCCGGAGGCCAGGGCCGACGGCTCCACCGCGGTCGGTTGCTGGATCTACTCCGGCGTCTACGCCGACGGCGTCAACCAGGCCGCCCGCCGTAAGTCACGGCACGAGCAGGACTGGGTGGCCGCCGAGTGGGGCTGGGCCTGGCCGGCGAACCGGCGCATCCTCTACAACCGCGCCTCCGCCGACCCGGACGGCCGGCCATGGAGCGAGCGCAAGAAGTACGTCTGGTGGGACCCGGACAAGGGCGAGTGGACCGGCTACGACGTGCCGGACTTCGAGAAGACGAAGGCGCCGACGTACCGGCCGCCCGAGGGCGCGGTCGGCACCGAGGGGCTCGCCGGCGACGACGCCTTCATCATGCAGGGCGACGGGAAGGGCTGGCTGTTCGCGCCGGCCGGCGTCATCGACGGGCCGCTGCCGACGCACTACGAGCCCGTCGAGTCGCCGCTGCGCAACCCGATGTACGGCCAGCAGGCCAACCCGATCCGCAAGGTGTACGAGACCCCGGTGAACCGGATGAACCCGAGCCCGCCGGAGCAGCACAGCGAGGTGTTCCCGTACGTCTTCACGGTCAGCCGGCTCACCGAGCACCACACCGCCGGCGGCATGAGCCGCTTCGTCCGGCCGCTGTCGGAGTTGCAGCCGGAGATGTTCGTGGAGGTCTCGCCGGAACTGGCCGCCGAGGTCGGGCTGGCGCACCTCGGGTGGGCGCACCTGGTCACCGGCCGGGCGGCGATCGAGGCCAAGGTGCTGGTCACCGACCGGCTCACCCCGCTGCGGGTGGAGGGCCGGGTGATCCACCAGGTGTGGCTGCCGTACCACTTCGGCCGCGAGGGCCTGGTCACCGGCGACTCGGTCAACGACCTCTTCGGGATCACGCTGGATCCGAACGTGCTGATCCAGGAGAGCAAGGTGGGCACCTGCGACGTCCGTCCCGGCCGTCGGCCCACCGGTCCGGCCCTGCTCGACCTGGTGGCCGACTACCAGCGGCGCGCGGGGCTGACCCCGGAGCACCGCATCCCGATCATCACCACGGAGGCCGGCGCGGACGGGAGCCACGGATGAGCCTGCTGGAGGGCAACAGCCTCTACGGACCGCTCGACCCCGCGCCGGACGCCGGCTGGACCGACGGCGAGCCCCGGGTGGGCTTCTTCACCGACACGAGCGTCTGCATCGGCTGCAAGGCGTGCGAGGTGGCCTGCAAGGAGTGGAACGACGTTCCCGCCTCCGGCTTCGACCTGCTCGGCATGTCGTACGACAACACCGGCGCGTTGACCGCCAACTCGTGGCGGCACGTCGCCTTCATCGAGCAGCCCCGACCGGCGGGGCATCGCACCCCGCCGTTCGCGGGCGAGCCGGTCGGCGAGGCGGTCAGCCCGGCCAGCGCGGCGGTCGCCGCCGGCACGGCGCAGGACACCGGTACCGTCCCCGGCCTGCCCCCCGGTCAGCCGGAGGCCGCCGCGCGGATGGCCACCGGGCCGGAGTTCCTCGGCATGCCCGGCGCCCAGCCGCCCGGGCGGGCCACCGGTGCCGACACGCGCACCGACTTCCGCTGGTTGATGATGTCGGACGTCTGCAAGCACTGCACCCATGCCGCCTGCCTGGACGTCTGCCCCACCGGGTCGCTGTTCCGCACGGAGTTCGGCACGGTGGTGGTGCAGGAGGACATCTGCAACGGGTGCGGCTACTGCATCTCCGCCTGCCCGTACGGGGTGATCGACCAGCGCAAGGGCGACGGGCGGGCGTGGAAGTGCACGCTCTGCTACGACCGGCTGGGTGCCGGGAAGACGCCGGCGTGCGCGCAGGCCTGCCCGACCGAGTCGATCCAGTTCGGGCCCCTGGACGAGCTGCGGGAACGCGCCGCCCAGCGGGTGGCGCAGCTGCACGACCGGGGGGTGCCGGAGGCCCGCCTCTACGGGCACGACCCGACCGACGGCGTCGGCGGCGACGGCGCGTTCTTCCTGCTCCTCGACGAGCCGGAGGTCTACGGCCTGCCGCCGGACCCGGTGGTCACCACCCGGGACCTGCCGAAGATGTGGAAGCGGGCCGGGCTGGCGGCCCTGGCCATGGCGGCGGCGGCCGTCGCCGCGTTCGTCGGAGGTTCATCGTGAGTCCGGCCCGCCCGGTGGGCGACCTGTTCCGCCGCTTCCGCGACCGGATGGCCGTCGAGGGCCCGCACCGCCTCGGCGGCCCGGGCGGGCACACCGGCCACGGCGCGAAGGTGACGCCCACGCCGGACCCGGCGCGCGGTAACGGCGGCTCGTGGCCGGGCGCGGACGGCGGCCCGGTAGCGGCCGGCCGGGAGCGCGGCAGCCGCGCCACCGCGCGCGACCCGGGCCCGGCCCGGACCGACGCCGAGGCCCGGGAGGCGGGCCTCGCCCCGTATCCGCCGCGCGACGTCGAGCCGGCCGGGCGACCCCGCCGGCGCGGCGGCCGGGGCGGGGAGCAGCTCACCGTGCCACCGGCGACGTTCACCTCCTACTACGGGCGGCCGATCCTCAAGGCGCCGGTGTGGAAGTGGGACATCGCCGCGTACCTGTTCACCGGCGGGCTCGCCGCCGGGTCGTCGCTGCTGGCCGCCGGCGCGCAGCTCACCGGGCGGCCCGCGCTGCGCCGCGCCGGCCGGGTCACCTCGCTGGCGGCCGTCAGCGCCAGCGCGTACTTCCTCGTCAACGACCTGGGCAAGCCCAGCCGGTTCCACCACATGCTGCGGGTGGCGAAGCTGACCTCGCCGATGTCCGTGGGCACCTGGATCCTCACCACGTTCGGCCCCGCCGCCGGTGTGGCCGCGGTCGCCGAGGCCGCGCCCTGGCTACCTGAGCGCGGGTTGCTCGGGCTCGGCCGGAGGCTGCTGCCGCCGGCCGGGAACGCCGCCGGGCTGGTCGCCGCGGTCACCGCTCCGGCCCTGGCCACGTACACCGGGGTGCTGCTCGCCGACACGGCGGTGCCGTCCTGGCACGAGGCGTACCCGGAACTGCCGGTCATCTTCGCGGGCAGCGCGCTGGCCAGCGGGGCCGGCGTCGGGCTGCTGGCCGCGCCCACCGGGCAGGCCGGGCCGGCGCGGCGGCTCGCGGTGGCCGGCGCGGCGCTGGAGCTGTGGGGCGCGCACCGGGTGGAGACCCGCATGGGTCTGCTCAGCGAGCCCTACGCGACCGGCACCGCCGGGAAGCTGCTGCGCGCCGGGCGGACGCTCACCGCCGCCGGGGTGCTCGGCGCGCTGGTCGGGCGCCGCAGCCGGGTGCTGTCCGGGCTCTCCGGCGGGGCGCTGCTCGCCGCGTCCGTCTGCACCCGGTTCGGGATCTTCCACGGCGGGGTCGCCTCGGCGAGGGACCCGAAGTACACCGTGGTGCCGCAGCGGGAACGGGCCGGGCGACGGGACAGCCCGGGAACAGACGTCAGCGGGCCGGGCGCCGGCCCGAACGGGGGATAGGCAGGACAGGCGCCGGCCCATGAGCCGATACGGGGGTACCGCTCATGGCCACAACAGCCGCGAATCCGCGGGGGAATCCAGCACCGACGCGAGGCCGCTGGGGCCTTGTCGTCGCTGCCGTGCTCGTCCAGCTCGCGCTGGGCGCCGTCTACGCCTGGAGTGTGTTCAACAAGCCGTTGCAGGACGAGTTCGGGTGGAGCAAGGCCGAGGTGGTGCTGCCGTTCGAGGTGGCGATCGGGACCATCTTCATCGGCAGCCTGGTGGGCGGGCGCATCCAGGACCGGCGCGGGCCCCGGGCGGTGGCGCTGGGCGGCGGGATCCTCTACGCCGTCGGGACCATGCTGGCGTCGCTGGTGTCGTCGCGCGACCAGCTGTGGCTGCTGCTGCTCACCTACGGCGTGCTGGGCGGCATCGGGCTCGGCGCCGCGTACATCACGCCGATCGCCATGCTCAGCAAGTGGTTCCCCGACCGGCGCGGGCTGATCACCGGGATCGCCGTCGCCGGCTTCGGCTTCGGCGCGGTGGTCACCGCGCCGGTGGCGAAGGCGCTGCTGGCCGGGACCGACCACAAGACCAGCGTCTTCCTGCCGCTGGGCATCGCCTACCTGGTCGCGGTGCTGCTGGGGGCGTCGTTCTTCCGCGACCCGCCGGCCGGTTACCAGGTGCCGGGCTTCACCCCGGCGGTCGGTGGCCGGGCCGTCGCCGGCACCAAGGTCTACACCTTCGGCGAGGCGCTGCGCACCCGGCAGTGGTACCTGCTCACGCTGATCCTCACGCTCAACGTGACCTGCGGTATCGCGCTGATCTCCCAGGCCGCGGACGCCGCGCAGGCGGTGGCCGGTGTCGGCGCCGCGACCGCCGCCGGCCTGGTCGGCATCCTCGGCCTGTTCAACGGTGGCGGGCGGGTGCTCTGGGCGTGGCTGTCCGACCGGATCGGCCGGATGACGGCGTTCATCGGCATGCTCGCGTTGCAGGGCGTCTGCTTCCTGATCCTGCCGCACGCCTCCGCGTTCTGGCTGTTCGCGGTCCTCGCCGCCCTGGTCTACCTGGCCTACGGCGGTGGCTTCGGCACCATGCCGGCCACCGCCGCCGACTACTTCGGCACGCCGAACGCCGGCGCCATCTACGGGGCGATGATCGTGGCGTGGAGCATCGGGGGAGTGGTGGGTCCGCTGCTCACGGCGCTGCTCTACGACGCCAGCGGCAAGAGCTACACCCTGCCCTTCACCGTCATCGGCATCCTCGCCTTCGTCGCGCTGGTGCTTCCGCCGGTCACCCGCCTGCCCACCACTCCCGGCGAGCCACGACCCCACTTCCAGACGCCCGGGCCCTGATCCGGTGCGCTTCCCGCCCTCGCCGGGCGGCCGGAGATCACATGTGGTTAGGTGCTGGGTGGAGGCGTTCAGGCGGCTGGTGCCCCTCCCGGTCTTCAAAACCGGAGTGGTCCGGGACCCGGGCCAGGCGGGTTCGATTCCCGTCCGTCTCCGCCAAGCTGTCCCCTGGGAGACCCGATGCGTGACGTCGACCCGCGGCGGCGGGTGCCGCGCACCGACGCGCTGCTCGCCGACCCGGCGCTGGCCGCCGCGGCCGGCACGCTCGGCCGCGACCGGGTCAAGGCCGCGATCGTCCGGGCGCAGCGGCGGGCCCGCGCGGGCGAGCTCACCCCCGAGCAGGTACGCGACGCCGCGCTGGCCGACCTGCCCGCGCCGGCACCCCGGGCGGTGCTCAACGCCACCGGCGTCGTGCTGCACACCAACCTGGGCCGGGCGCCGCTGGCGGGCGCCGCCGTCGACGCCCTGGTGGCCGCCGCCGGGCACACCGACGTGGAACTGGACCTGCGCACCGGGCGGCGGGCCCGGCGCGGCCGCGAGGCGCTCGACGCGCTCGCCGCCGCCGTGCCCGACGCCGGGGCCGTGCACGTGGTCAACAACGGCGCGGCCGCCCTGGTGCTGGCCGCCACCGCGCTCGCCGCGGACCGGGAGATCGTGGTCAGCCGCGGCGAACTCGTCGAGATCGGCGACGGGTTCCGCCTGCCCGACCTGCTGGAGAGCACCGGTGCCCGGCTGCGCGAGGTGGGCACCACCAACCGCACCGCCCTCGCCGACTACGCCGCCGCCGTCGGCCCGCGCACCGGCTTCGTGCTCAAGGTGCACCCGTCGAACTTCCGGGTCACCGGCTTCACCTCGGCCGTGCCGGTCGGCGACCTGGCCACCCTCGGCGTGCCGGTGGTCGCCGACATCGGCTCCGGGCTGCTCGCCCCCGACCCGCTGCTGCCCGACGAACCGGACGCCGGGACCACCCTGCGCGCCGGCGCGCACCTGGTCACCGCCAGCGGCGACAAGCTGCTCGGCGGGCCGCAGGCCGGCCTGCTGCTCGGCGCGGCGGACCTCGTCGAGCGGCTGCGCCGGCACCCCCTCGCCCGGGCGCTGCGGGTCGACAAGCTGACCCTGGCCGCGCTCGCCGCCACCCTGCACGCGCCGACCAACCCGACCCGGGAGGCCCTGCACGCCGAGCCGGGCGCGCTGCGCGCCCGCACCGAGCGGCTCCGCGACCGGCTCGGCGAGGACGGCTGCAAGGCCGAGGTGGTGCCCAGCGCGGCGGTGGTCGGCGGTGGCGGCGCCCCCGGGGTAGAACTCGACTCGTGGGCGCTGAGCCTGCCCGAGCGGTACGCCGAGCCGCTGCGCGGTGGCACGCCGCCGATCCTCGGCCGGGTCCTGCACGGCCGGCTCCTGCTCGACCTGCGCTGCGTGCCCGCCGCCGCGGACCCGGACGTGCGGGCGGCGATCCTGCGGGTCGGGGCCTGACCGTGTGGGTGGTGGCCACCGCCGGGCACGTCGACCACGGCAAGTCCACGCTGATCCGGGCGCTGACCGGGATGGAACCCGACCGGTGGGCGGAGGAACGCCGCCGCGGCATGACCATCGACCTCGGCTTCGCCTGGACCACCCTGCCCTCCGGCGGCACCGTCGCGTTCGTCGACGTGCCCGGGCACGAGCGGTTCGTGCCGAACATGCTGGCCGGCGTCGGGCCGGTTCCGGCCGCCCTGATCGTGGTCGGTGCCGACGAGGGCTGGATGCCGCAGTCCGCCGAGCACCTGGCCGCGCTGGACGCGCTCGGGGTGTCGTACGGGCTGCTGGCGGTGACCCGCGCCGACCTGGCCGACCCGGGCCCGGCGCTGGCCCGGGCCCGCGCGGAGATCGCCGCGACCTCGCTCGGCGAGGTGGAGGCAGTGCCGGTCAGCGCGGTCACCGGCGCCGGCCTGCCCGAGCTGCGGGCCGCGCTGGACCGGCTGGTCGCCCGCCTGCCCGACCCGGCCCGTGACGCCCCGGTGCGGCTCTGGGTGGACCGCTCGTTCACCGTCCGGGGCAGCGGCACGGTGGTCACCGGCACCCTCGGCGGCGGCCGGCTGCGCGTCGGCGACACCCTCGAACTCGCCGCCACCGGGGAACCGGTGCGGGTGCGCGGCCTGCACGCGCTGAACACCGCCCACGCCCAGGTGGGCGCGGTGGCCCGGGTGGCGGTGAACCTGCGCGGGCTGCCCCGCGACCGGGTGGCCCGAGGCGACGCCCTGCTCAGCCCGGGCCGGTTCCGGGCCACCGACCTGCTCGACGTCCGCCTCACCGGTGATCCGGCCGCCGACCTGCCGCCCACCCTCACCCTGCACGTCGGCTCGGCCGCGGTGCCCGCTCGGGTGCGCCCGCTCGGCCCGGACACCGTCCGGCTCCGGTTGGCCCGCCCGCTGCCGCTGCTGATCGGCGACCGGGCGCTGCTGCGCGACCCGGGCCGGCACCACGTGAGCGGCGGGGTGACCGTGCTGGACGTGGACCCGCCGCCGCTGCGCCGCCGGGGCGCGGCCGCCGCCCGCGCCACCGTGCTGGCCGGGCTGGACGGCCGGCCGGACCCGGCCGGGGAGCTGCGCCGGCGGCGGCTGGTCCGCGCCGGTGACCTGACCCGGATGGGCGTGCCGGCCGGCGCGGCCCCGGTCGCCGGGGACTGGCTGGCCGACCCGGACCACTGGCGGGAGCTGGGCCGCCGGCTCGCCGAGGAGGTCGCCCGGTACGCCCGCGAGCAACCCCTGGCGGCCGGCGTGCCGGTCGACGTGCTGCGGCACCGCCTCGACCTGCCCGACCGGGCGCTGGTGGAGGCGCTGCTGCGCCCGCCGCTGCGGTTGCGCGCCGGCCGCGTCACCGCCGCCACCGGCGACGCGCTGCCCGAACCGGTGGCCCGGGCGGTGGCCCGGGTCCGCGCCGAGTACGGCGACCGTCCGTTCCAGGCCCCCGAGGCGCACCGCCTGGCCGACCTCGGCCTCGGCCCCCGCGAGATCGGGGCGGCCGTGCGTGCGGGCGCCCTGCTGAAGCTCGCCGACAACGTGGTGCTGCTGCCCGGCGCCCTGGACGACGCGGTGCGGGTGCTCGCCGGGCTGCCGCAGCCGTTCACGCTCAGCGCGGCCCGGCAGGCGCTGGACACCACCCGCCGCGTGGCGGTGCCGCTGCTGGAACTGCTCGACCGGCGGGGGGCCACCCGGCGGCTGCCCGACGACGCCCGCGAGGTGGTCCACCCGGGCGGGTGAGGCAAGCGGCACCGGCAGCCCGGCCCGGTCACCTACGGTGACGCCATGGACCCCTCCGCGGTCTGGCGGGACAGGAACCACCGGTGGCGCATCGAGGCGTACCGGGCACCGGACCTGCGGTTCGCCATCTTCGCCACGAACGGCACGACCGAGTCGGCCCCGCTGTGGCTGTTCGGGATGGGCGCGCTGGCCCGGTGGCTGATGACCCACGCCATCTCCCTGGACGACCTGGAGACCGACTGATGGCCGGCCAGCTGGTCCTGGTGCTGGTCCTGGTGCTGGTCAACGCGGCGCTGTCCGGCAGCGAGATGGCCATCGTGACGCTGCGCGAGGCGCAGCTGCGGCGGCTGGGCCGGACCGGGCGCAGCGGGGCGCGGCTGACCCGGCTGGCCCGGGAGCCGAACCGCTACCTGGCCACCATCCAGCTCGGCATCACCCTGGCCGGGTTCCTCGCCTCGGCGGCCGCGGCGGTGTCGCTGGCGGAGCCGCTGGTCGGCCCGCTGGGCTTCCTCGGCCGGGCCGCCAACCCGGTGGCCGTGGTGCTGGTGACGATGGTGCTGACCTTCGTGACGCTGGTCGTGGGCGAGCTGGCCCCGAAGCGGCTGGCCATGCAGTCGGCGGAACGCTGGGCGCTGCTCAGCGCCGCGCCGCTGGACGTGCTCGCCCGGGTGTCCCGCCCGGCCGTGTGGCTGCTCAGCCGGGCCACCGACCTGCTGGTCCGGCTGGCCGGCGGCGATCCTCGCGCCAACCGGCAGGAGGTGACCGAGGAGGAGTTGCGGGAGATGCTGGTCAGCCAGCGCGGGCTGTCCGCGCAACAGCGGGAGATCCTGTCCGGGGCGTTCGACATCGCCGGCCGTACCCTGCGGGAGATCCTGGTGCCGCGCCGCGAGGTGACGATGCTGCCGGCCGAGCTGACGGCCGTGGAGGCCATGCGCCGGCTGGCCGCCACCGGCCGTTCCCGGGCGCCGGTGACCGGCCCGGGCGGCCTGGACGACGTGCGCGGGGTCGTGCACATCCGCGACCTGGTCGACGGCGACGGCGCCCTGGTCGGTCAGCGGGCCCGGCCGCCGGTGCTGCTGCCCAGCACGCTGCCGGTCGCCGACGCCATGCGGCAGCTGCGCCAGCGCCACGAGCAGCTCGCCCTGGTCATCGACGAGTTCGGCGGGGTCGACGGCCTGGTCACCATGGAGGACCTGCTCGAGGAGGTGGTCGGCGAACTCTACGACGAGACCGACCGGGACGTGCACCAGGCGGTCCGGGAGCCCGACGGCGCGCTGCTGCTCCCCGGCGACTTCCCGCTGCACGACCTGCCCGACGCCGGCGTGCAGGTGACGTTCCCGCTGACCCGCGAGTACACCACGGTCGCCGGGCTGGTCCTGGCCGGCCTGGGCCACCTGCCGGCCGGTCCGGGGGAGCGGTTCCGGCTGCCCGGGCTCACCGTCGAGGTGGTCGAGGTGTCCGACCGGACCATCCGCCGGGTGCGCCTGCGCGGCCCGGCCGCCGGCTGCCGGTCGGAGTGACCCGACCGGGGGACAAGCACGCGAAACGGGCCTTCCGCGGCGCCGGACCGCCGTACCGTCCGGAATGTGAAGGACCGAGGACTGCGGACGTTCATCACCGTGCTCGCCGGGCTGGCCGTGATCTATTTCGGCGCCACCGGGCACCGCAGCAGCGGTGAGGAGGGCGGGGGCATCTCCGGCGGCGTGGTGCTGCTGGCCCTGCTCGCCTCGGCGCTCGCCTGGAACCTGACCAAGCCGGGCCCCGCCAAGTGAGGCCCGGCCGGCTCAGCGGGCCGCCGCGATCCGGCTGATCTCGCCGGCCGACTCCTCGCCGAGCGCCACCCGCACCAACGCCGATGCCAGCCGCCCGAAGTCGGCCTCGCCGACCAGCCCGGCCAGGCCGCCGGGGTTCGCCGGGAGGCCCAGCCGGCGGGCGCCGGCCAGGGTCCGCCGGTCGGCGTACGGGCGCACGTCCGGCCAGACGGCCTGCGCCTCGCGGAGGAAGATGTCCGCCCCGGTCGGGCCGATGCCGGGGAACTCGGTGAGCAGCCGGCGCAGCACGGTCCGGTCGCCGTCGGCCTCCTTGTGCATCCGGCGCAGGTCCCCGTGCCACCGGTCCAGGCAGAGCCGCGCTCCGCTGCCGAGCATGGTGGCCGTCCGCTCGTCGTAACGGCGGTAGTGGCCCCGGCCGAGCGCGTCGACGCGGTCCTGCCAGCTCGCCGCCTCCATGGCCTGGGGGGTGCGCCACCCGGCGGCGAAGAGTTCCCGCGCGGCGGCGATGGCCACGCACGCCCGGATCCGGGTGCTCAGCAGCGTGGTGAGCACCAGCAGCTGGTAGAGCGGGCCCGGCCGGTCGGCGAGGCCGATCCCCGCCTCCTCCGCGTAGGTGCGGGACTGCCGGTCCAGCAGTGCCCGCGCCACGGTCCGATCGTCTGGCATCCCTCGGTGATACCCGCCGGGCGCCGGACCAGACGCCCGCGGCCGGGCCGGAATGCGCCTCCCGGCGGCGGGTACCCAGATCAGGTGCGCGGCCCACGCCGTGCGCCGCCACCGGAAGGAGAGACCTGTGGTCAAGCCGCAGCAGGAGGAACTGCGCCGCAACGACAAGGGCGCGACCAGCCAGGACAGCCGGGAACTGATTCCCCAAGCCGGGAGCAAGGGACCGCACGGCAAGGGCGGCAGCTCGAACGCGGACGTCGGACGGCCGGTCCCGAAGGGACAGGTGTCGCCGTACGGCCCGGCGGCCCAGCCGGTGGCCGAGGACGAGAGCGACCGGCGGGGCTGAGTCAGCCCCGCCGCGACGGCGGCCGCAGCCTCCGCCAGGTGGCTGCGGCCGCCGCTCCGTACGCCAGGTGCGGCACCAGGTCGGACAGCCAGTCGGCCCTGCCCCAGGTCCGCGGGTCGCTGATGCGCAGCGCCGCGATGGAGCCGTCGGAGGTGGCCATCACGCCGCCGCCGAGCAGCCCGACGGCCACCGGCAGGGGGATCCGGCGGCGGGCGGCCAGGAGCCCGAACAGCGCGCCGGCGGCGACCCCGGTGCCGTAGCCGATCACCGCTCCGAGGCCGGAGCGGCGGTTCGGCGCCTTCGCCTCGGGCCCGAGGTCCACGTGCGTCGCGTCGGCCAGCTTGCCGGCGGTCTGTTCCGGGCTGCTGCTCGCCGGGCGCCCCCGCACCGCCATGTCCAGGTAGGTCACGACGTTCAACACGGTGGTGCCGACGGCGCCCGCGATGGCGCCGTCGACCACGGGAGCGGCCCTCACTTCGGGTCGCCCGGTTCGCGCTCTCCCTTGGGCCCGAACGTCCGTTCGCCCCGCACCACGCCCCGCTGGCCGCGGTCGTCCTGGAGGATCCGGTTCGCGACCTGATTCGCCTCCTGGTCGGCGGCCCGCCCGGACTGCTCGATCAGATCGCGCAGCCGCGCCCGTTCCTTGTCGTACGCGTTGCTGCCCGGCCGTGGTCCTGGCATCGCTGCCTCCTCCGGTCGCTGTGGCTGACCGTACGGTCTACCCGCCGTGGCCGGGGCCAACCGTTCAGCCGGGGGCGCGGACCACGGCCACCGGGCAGTCGGCGCGGTGCAGCACCCCCTGGCTCACCGAGCCGAGCAGCAGGCCGGTCAGCTCGCCCCGGCCGCGCCGGCCCACGACCACCAGCTGGGCCTCGCGGGACGCCTCGACGAGCGCGGCGACCGGCCGGGCGTGCACCACGGCCCGGGTGACCGGCACCTCCGGCCGGCGTTCGGCCAGCCCGGTGAGCGACTCGGCCAGCACCCGGTTCTCCTCGTCGCGCAGGTCGCTCTCCTCGTACACCAGGGGTTGCATGTCGCCGGGGCCGGTGGAGGCCGGGTGGGTGTAGGCGTGCACGGTGTGCAGCCGGGTGCCCCGGATCGCGGCCTCCTCGGCGGCGAAGTCCACGGCGGCGTGGGACAGCGTGGATCCGTCCACCCCGACCACCACCGGGCCGGTGGTCCGGGCCGTGCCGCGGGCGACCAGCACCGGGCAGTCGGCGTACGAGGCGACCTGGATCGCGACCGAGCCGACCACCAGGGCGGCGAAACCGCCCAGGCCGCGGTCGCCCAGCACGATCATCGCGGCGGTCGGGGACTCGCCGACCAGCACGGCGGCGGTCTCCCCGTCGATGATCTCGCCGGAGACCTGCAGCCCGGGCGCGGTCGACTCGGCCTCGGCGACCGCGGCGGCGACCAGCTCCTCGGCCTGCTGCCGCAGGCCGCGTCCGGGTGGTGCCCCGGCCGGCGCCGACACGGGTACGCGCAGCAGCGGCCAGATGAAGCCGTGCACCACCCGCAGCGGCCGCTGTCGCCGGGCCGCCTCCCGCGCCGCCAGGCGCACGGCGGTGCGCGCCGGCTCCGAACCGTCCACGCCGACCACCACAGCCGCGCCGTTCGCCGAGTTCACGCCGTACCTCCTCGCCGTCGGCGCCCGCGGCCAGTATCGCGGCCGCCGGGCCGTCGCCGAGGCGATACCGCGCGAGCCGACCCGTGGGTACGCTGGCGACCGTCGCCGGAGAAAGGGAGCCTCGTCGATGGCCGAGCCCGACCAGCCGAGCACCGCCCGCATGATCGACTACTGGCTCGGCGGCGAGCACCACTACCCGGTCGACGTGGCCGCGGCCGGCGCCTTCGAGCGCGCGTACGGGCCGTGCGCGGAGATCTTCCGGTCGCTGCGCGACTTCCTCGGCCGGGCGGTCCGGTCGATCGCCGCCGCCGGGGTGGACAACTTCCTGGTCTTCGGGGCGGGCGTGCCCACCCGGGGCAACGTGCACGAGGTGGCGCCGGACGCCACCGTGCTCTACACCGACGTCGACCCGGTGACGGTCCGGCTGGGCCAGCGCCTGCTCGCCGACAGCGACCGCGCCGGCTACGGCTACGGCGACGCCACCGACATCGGCACCGTCGACCCGGCCCAGCTGCACCGGTTCGTGCCGGGGTGGGGGAGGAGGCCGGTCGGGGTGGTCTTCCTCGGGCTGGCCGCGTTCCTCGACGACGACACCCTCGCCCGCACCCTCGACGAGTTGTACGAGGCGGTCGCGCCGGGCAGCTTCCTGGCCATCGACTTCGACAGCGAGGAACTCGCCGCGTACCCGGAGGCGCAGGCCATGATGGGCCCGGCGTTCCGGATGCGGGCGCCGGCGCGCTTCGCGCCGCTGCTGGGCCGCTGGCAGCCGACGGCGGACGGCATCGTGCCGGTGGCGCGCTGGCGGCCGGCCGGCGAACCGGAGCAGGTGCCGGACGCCTTCTACGGCGCGCTGGCCACCCGACCGGCCGGCTGACGGGCGCCGTCCCCCCGCCATCGGCACGCGGCGCAGGTCGGAGGCGGGGCGTACCGATGCCGGGGGGCCTCCGTATGATGCTTGCCCTACAGCAATAGTCGTCATCGGAGGATGTGAGCATGCCGGACGCGTCCGGAGCGGTGTCGCGCGCCCTGCGCGCCGCACCCCCCGACCAGTTGGCGGAGGCCGCCGACGCGGCGATCCGCCGGGTGCTCGACGCGTCGCGTACCGAGGTGTTCGTCGCGGACTACCGGTTCACCGGGCTCTGGCCCGTGCTGGACCCGGAGCTGCCCGAGGGCGGGTTCCTCGACTGCCAGGGCGTCGCGCAGCGCTGCTTCAGCAGCCAGCAGCCGGTGCTGGACACCGGCGACAGCGGCCGGTGCCGGGCCTACCTGCCGCTGTCGGCGTGGGGGGAGCGGCTCGGCGTGCTGATGGTCGAGCTGCCGGCCGCGCCGGACGCCGCGACGGTGGCGGCGGCCCGGGACGCCGCGGGCGACCTGGCGGTGGCGCTGCGGGCGGCCGACCGGGAGACCGACCGCTACCGCCGCGCGCGCCGCCGGGAGCGGCTCACCATGGCCGCCGAGATGCAGTGGGACCTGCTGCCCGGCCGCAGCGTCACCCACGGCGACTTCGTGCTGGCCGGGCAGCTCGAACCGGCGTACACGGTGGGCGGCGACCACTTCGACTGGTCGGTCGACGGCGACCGCCTCACCGTCACGGTGCTCAACGGCGCCGGCAACGGGCTGGCCGCCGCGCTGCTCACCGCGGTGACGGTCAACGCGATGCGCAACGCGCGACGCTCCGGCGGCAGCCTGGTGGAGCAGGCCGAGCTGGCCTCGGACACCATCTTCTACCAGCACCGGGGGAGCCGGCACGTGGCCACGCTGCTGCTGGAGCTGGACAACCGGCGGGGCGTGGTACGGGCCGTGGACGCGGGCTCGCCGCACGTGCTGCGGCTGCGCGGCGGGACGGTCACCCCGATCACCCTGGAGCAGCAACTGCCGCTGGGCATGTTCGCCGAGACCCGCTACGACGTGCAGGAGTTCGACGTGGAGCCGGGGGACCGGCTCTTCGTCGTCAGCGACGGGGTCTACGCGGCCGAGCCGGCCGGCCGGGAGCCGTACGGGGACCGGGCCATGGCGCGCGCCATGCGGTCCACTCGGTTGCAGCCGGCGACCGAGGCAGTTGGTACGGTGATGCGCGAACTGCACGCGCACCACGCCGACGCGGATCTCCGCGACGACGCGGTCGTCGTCTGCCTGGACTGGCGCGGTTCCCGCCCGCCGGACGGCGACGTCGGCGTGCGGTGACGGACCGGCGGGGCGAACACGAGCGCGACGATCGCAGGGGACACCGGGTGGAACGACCTCCGAATCTTGCCGCGGCCATCGATGCGGCGGCCGAGGCGCTCGTCGGTGTGCTCGACTCCGCCACCTCGCGGCACACCGTCAGCGTCTCGCCGACCCAGTTGCGGGTGCTGTCGCTGATCATGGCGCACCCGCGCACCAACGTGAACCGGCTGGCCGAGCTGCTCGACGTGGTGCCCTCGTCGGCGAGCCGGCTCTGTGACCGGCTGGAGGCCGTCGGGCTGCTGCGCCGGGTGGCCGACCCCCGCGACCGGCGCGAGGTGCGTCTGGTCCCCACCGCCGCGGCCGAGACCCTGCTGGGCGAGCTGACGGACCGGCGGCACCGGGCGGTCCAGGCGGTGCTGGACCGCATGCCCCACCGGGTGCAGCACGAGCTGCTGCTGGCGCTGGTCGCGTTCGGCCAGGCCGCGTCGACGAACGCACCGCAGGCCGCCGCCGACTCCGCCGCCTCCACCGCCCGCACCGCCTGACCCGACCGGCTCGCGCCGCGCGCTCCCGGCATTCAGCTAGTATCCTAGGATGCCTTAGCGGTGGTGTGGCGCCGCGCACACCGCGAAGCTGAGCACCGGCGCAGCGCAGGGCCCGGGGCGGGGCGGGGGAGCCCGATATAGTGGCAGCGCAACTGGACGGCCCATGATCGACGCGATCATGGGCCGCAAGGGGGAGGTCCCAGCCCGGGATCGCAGAGGGCGCCGGCGTCTGACCGGCCGGCAACGCGCACGTTCCCGCGGCGGCCGTTCACTCGGCCGCCGGACCGTGCTGCGAAGGGAGGTTCGGTGTCGCGTCGGCCGGCTCCATCGGAGCACCCGGCTACCGGCGGTGCGGCGGAGGTCGTGGGGGACCGTGTCCTCACCCTGCCGAACCTGATCAGCTTCGCCCGGCTCGTCGGTGTGCCGCTCTTCCTCTACCTGTTCCTGGTGGTCAAGGCCGACGTGGCCGCCATCGTGGTGCTGGCCATCGGCGGCACCAGCGACTGGGTGGACGGCTGGATCGCCCGCCGCCTCCACCAGGTCAGCCGGTTGGGCGAGCTGCTGGACCCGCTCGCCGACCGGCTCTACATCCTGGCCACCCTGCTGGCGTTCACCGCCCGTGAGGTGGTGCCGTGGCAGTTCACCGGGGCGCTGCTGGCCCGCGAGCTGCTGCTGCTCGGCTCGCTGGGCGTGCTGCGCCGCTACGGCTACGGCCCACCGCCGGTGCACTACGTGGGCAAGACCGCCACGTTCCTCCTGCTGGCCGCGTTCCCGATCCTGCTGCTGGCCTCCGCCGCCGACAGCGTCGCCGTTGCGGCGGGCGCCATCGGGTGGGGGCTGGCCTGGTGGGGCCTGGTGCTCTACTGGGTGGCCGGCGCGATGTACGTGGTGCAGGCCAGCCGCCTGGTCCGGGCGATGCGGGCGCGCCGCTCGGGAGCGGCCGCATGACGGCGGCGCCGCCGGGGGACCGGGACCGCGACCGCGACCCGTCGGCGCGGGTGTACGCGCCGGACTTCCTCACCGACCTGTTCCGCAACCCGCTCGACCCCGGTTACCGGGATGCGGCGGTCCGGCGCGCCACGGCGCCGCCGTCGCGGCTGCGGCGGGTGCTCGCCCGGCCGGTGAGCGTGGTGGTGCTGTTGGTGATCGGGTTCCTGTTCGCGGTGGCGTACCGGGAGACGGTGGCGGAGGAGCCGGGCCGGGCGAAGGCGCGGGCCGGCCTGATCGCCGAGATCAAGCAGCGCGAGGCGGAGACGGACCGGTTGACCGCGCGGGCGGATCAGCTGCGCGAGGAGGTCGGCCGGCAGCGGGACGCGGCGTTGAGCGGGTCGCAGGCGTCCCGGCTGCGCACCCTGGAGGCGGGCACCGGCCTGGGCCGGGTGCGCGGTGACGGCGTGGTGGTGCGCCTGGTGGACGCGCCGAGGGACAAGGACGCGGTGACCGGGGCGGAGGCGGGGCCGTCGCAGGTGCTCTACTCCGACCTGCAGAAGGTGGCGAACGCGCTGTGGGCGGCGGGCGCGGAGGCGGTGGCGATCAACGGGCAGCGGTTGACGGCCACGTCGACGATCCGTCAGGCGGGTGAGGCGATCCTGGTGGATTACCGGCCGGTGACGAGCCCGTACGTGGTGACGGCGATCGGGCCGGGGTCGATGCGGGACCGGTTCGAGGACAGCCGGGCGGCGGACCTGATGCGTGACGTGCAGCGGACGACGGGCCTGTCGTTCGGGGTGAAGGACGCCGACGACCTCACCCTGCCGGCGGCTCCGCAGCCGCGGCTACGCTACGCCGAGCCTTCGGTGAGTCCGAGCCCGTCGGGTTCGGGTGTCGCCGGTTCGACCAGTCCCGGGCCGTCCGGCTCGGGTTCCTCTCCTCGCCCCTCCGGAGGTGGCCGATGATCGCGGTGCTGGCGTTGCTCGCCGGTGTGGTGCTCGGGGTGTATCTGGATCCCACGGTGCCCGCGGCGTTGCAGCCGTACCTGCCGATCGCCGTGGTGGCGGCGCTCGACGCGGTGTTCGGTGGGGTGCGGGCGAAGCTGGACCGGATCTTCGACGACAAGCAGTTCGTGGTGTCGTTCATCTCGAACGTGCTGGTGGCGGGTCTGATCGTCTACCTGGGTGACCAGTTGGGGGTGGGTGGTCAGTTGTCCACCGGTGTGGTGGTCGTGCTCGGGGTGCGCATCTTCGGAAACGTGGCGGCGATCCGCCGGCACCTGTTCCGGGCGTAGGTTTGTGGCGATGAGCGAGGAGCACAGGGAGACGGGCACGGGTTGGCCGCAGCCGGCGGAGCCGGCGCGGCCGTCGGGTCCGGCCGGTGAGCCGGATCCGCGCCCGGACGCGCCCGATCCGGACGAGTTGAGCCCGTTGGCGCCGGCCGGGCCGGCGGAGCCGGCCGGGCCGGCGGAGCCGGCCGAGCAGGAGGACGTGCCGTCGCCGGCGGAGGAGCCGGGGGCTGCCGCGGAGGAGCCGGGGGCGGCGGAGGCGAAGCCGGTGCCGGTGTCGCGGCGGTTGACGTCGGCGGGCGCGATGATCGCGGTGTTGCTGGCGTTGCTGGGGTTCACGCTGGTGGTGCAGTTGAAGACGACGTCGACGGATCCGACTCTCGCGGCGACGCGGGAGGAGGACCTGGTCCGGATCTCGTCGGATCTGGATTCGCGGGAGCGGCGGCTTCGGCAGGACATCGAGGCGCTGGAGGAGAGTCAGCGGCAGTTGCGGTCGGGTGAGCAGGGCCGGCAGGCGGCGCTGGAGGAGGCGACGCGGCGGGCGGACGAGCTGGGCATCCTGGCGGGCTCGTTGCCGGCGGTGGGGCCGGGTCTGTCGGTGCGGTTCGAGGGTCCGGACAAGGCGGTCTCGGCGGTGCGGATCCTGGACGCGGTGCAGGAGTTGCGGGGCGCCGGCGCGGAAGCGATGCAGATCGTGGGCTCGGACGGGGCGGCGGTGCGGATCATCGCGTCGACGTATTTCGTGGACGGGCCGGCCGGTGGCCTGGTGGTGGACGGGCGGCGGTTGAGCGGCCCGTACGTGATCTTGGTGATCGGTGATCCGCCGACGCTGCGTACGGCGTTGAACATTCCCGGCGGGGTGGTCGCATCGGTGGAGGAGGACGGCGGTAACGTGACGCCGGAGGACAGTGAGGCTGTGGAGGTTTCGCAGCTGCACGCGCCGATCAAGCTGGAACACGCCCGGCCGGTTTCCTGACCGGTCGCGGCCGCGCCGGTTTCCCCCGGTGCACCGATGACGAAGGACGCAGCTGGTGATTCCTGAGGATCTGCGGTACACCGCCGAGCACGAGTGGGTGGCTGGTGGGGGCGGCGGCGCCGTCCGGATCGGCATCACGCACTTCGCGCAGGACGCCCTGGGTGACATCGTGTTCGTCCAGTTGCCGGACGAGGGCGCGGTGGTGGCGGCGGGTGAGTCGCTGGGTGAGATCGAGTCGACGAAGAGCGTGTCGGAGATCTACGCGCCGTTGAGCGGCACGGTGGCGGCGCGCAACGAGGCGTTGGCCGACACCCCTGAGGTGATCAACACGGATCCGTACGGTGCGGGGTGGTTGGTGGAGATCACTCCGGATGATCCGGCGGCGGTCGAGGGTTTGCTGACCGCTGGTGCGTACCGCGAGCTCACCGAGAGCTGAGTTCGTGCGTTCCGGGCGGCGGGCTCGTGTCCGCGCGTCCGGTTGCCCTGTTTTTCGGCGCTGGCTAGGCTCGCCCAGTTGACCGAGAACCAATAGTTTGAGCGTTGCGGAATGCGCCTTCCCGGCACCGGGGAGCCAGCCGCCGGGTGTGTGTCTGCCCGGCGGCCAGACCCGCCATTGCCCGACGCCGACCGAAACAGATCCGTGAGGTGGTCCCCATGACGCGCCCAGACGACGAGTTCCCCCCGCTCGACGTCACTTCGACGCTCAATCTCGGTTCGCTCGACGAAGTGCTGGAGGGTCCGGACACCGATGTGGTGCCGAGCCGCATGTCCGGTTCGTTGCCGCCCGGGATGGCGTTGCTGGTGGTTCGCCGGGGTCCGAACGCGGGCGCCCGGTTCCTGTTGGACCACGATGTGACGACGAGCGGCCGGCACCCGGACAGTGACATCTTCCTCGACGACGTGACGGTGTCGCGGCGGCACGCCGAGTTCCACCGCGACGGTGGCACGTTCACGGTGCGGGACGTGGGCAGCCTGAACGGCACCTACGTGAACCGGGAGCGGGTCGAGGCGGCGACGCTGAGCAACGGCGACGAGGTGCAGATCGGCAAGTTCCGGGTGGTGTTCATCGCCGGTCCGCGTCCGGAGGAGGAGGCCGGCCGGGGGTGAACGGGCCTGCGGCTTCGACGTCGCCCGGGGCGGCGGACGGTTCGCCGCGCTCGTCCGCGACGCCGCTGATGAGCATCGGCGAGGTGCTGGCGCAGTTGCGGGTGGAGTTCCCGGACGTCACGATCTCGAAGTTGCGGTTCCTGGAGGCCGAGGGCCTGGTGGAGCCGCAGCGGACGCCGGCGGGTTACCGGAAGTTCAGCTGGGACGATGTGGCGCGGTTGCGGTTCGTGCTGACCGCGCAGCGGGATCAGTACCTGCCGTTGCGGGTGATCCGGGACCAGTTGGCGGAGTGGGACTCGTCGGGTGCGGGGCCGGGGCGGCAGCGGCCGAATCTGGTGGCGGTGGGCCCCGGTGGTGAGGTGCCGGGCCGGGAGGTGGCGGAGCCGGCCGAGTCGTCGGAGGTGCGGCTGGGCCGGGCGGAGCTGATTTCGCGCAGCGGGGTCGACGAGTCGACGTTGGCCGAGTTGGAGCGGCTCGGTGTGCTGGTGCCGGATCCGCCGGGCTGGTACGACGCGGACGCGTTGATCATCGCGCGGGCGGTGGCGGGTCTGGCGGCGTACGGGTTGGAGCCGCGGCACCTGCGGGGGTACCGGACGGCGGCGGATCGGGAGGTCGGTCTGTTCGCGCAGTTGGTGGCTCCGTTGGCGCGGCAGTCGGATCCGGCGGCGCGGGCGCGGGCGGCGGAGACGGCGCGGGAGTTGGTGGCGTTGTCGCAGCAGTTGCACGCGGCGTTGGTGCGGGTGGGGCTGCGGTCGACGTTGGGTCGGTGAGGTGGTGGGGCCGGGTGTCGTGGGGGCGCCCGGCCTCTGCCGTGGGCGGGCGCGGAAAGATCGGTGCCGGGAAGCGTGTCGTAGGCTTGCCGGGGTAACCCGTTGCGGCGAGGCGTGGTGCACGTAGCGGATGGGACTCCCGTGTCGCGGTCCGTGTACCGTGCAGGGAAGGGCGCGGTGCGGGCGTAGGTGACAACGACACGGAGGCGGCGGTGCGCGAGCTGAGCGTGGTCGGAGTTCGGGTGGAGCTGCCCAGCAACCAGCCGATCGTCCTGCTGCGGGAGGTCGAGGGGGACCGCTATCTGCCGATCTGGATCGGCGCGGTCGAGGCGACGGCGATCGCCTACGAGCAGCAGGGTGTGAAGCCGGCGCGGCCGTTGACGCATGATCTGCTGCGGGACGTGTTGGCGGCGTTGAAGGCGCCGTTGCACGCGGTGGAGATCACTGAGTTGAAGGAGAACGTCTTCTACGCCGATCTGTTGATCGGTGACGGCGTTCGGGTGTCGGCGCGGCCGAGCGATTCCATCGCGTTGGCGTTGCGGGTGGGCGCTCCGATTCGTTGTGCCGAGCAGGTCCTCTCCGAGGCGGGGATCGTGATCCCCGACGAGCAGGAGGACGAGGTGGAGAAGTTCCGGGAGTTCCTGGAGCAGGTGCGTCCGGAGGATTTCGCGGGCTGAGGTGGCCGGCCGGTGGGCCGGTGTCGGTGCGGCGGCGGTTGTCACGGTGGGTGACGGCTTGCCGCCGTCAGTGATCTTCTGGGTGGCGGTGCGGCGTGTCGCGGTGGCTCCTGCGGGGTAACTCCCGGTGTCGGGGCTAGGGTTGCGGTATCCAGGGGTGCGCGCACGGGGAGACGGCGTGGCACCGCACGGGCGGGGAGGTTGTCCGGATGCACGAGCCGCGAGATCCTGGTCCGACTACGGAACAGCAGCCCGACCCGGTCGTTGACGGTGAGGTGGGCTACCGGGGTGTGACCGCGTGTCACGCGGTGGGCATCAGTTACCGGCAGTTGGACTACTGGGCCCGGACGGGTCTGGTGGTGCCGAGCGTGCGGGACGCCTCCGGGTCGGGGACGTCCCGGTTGTACTCCTTCCGCGACCTTGTGGTGTTGAAGGTCGTGAAGCGGTTGTTGGACGCCGGGGTGTCGTTGCAGAACATCCGGAAGGCCATCGACGCGTTGCGGTCGCGTGGGGTGGAGGACCTGGCGGGCATCACGTTGATCTCGGACGGGACGACGGTGTACGAGTGCCGGTCGCCGGAGGAGGTCGTGGACCTGTTGCAGGGCGGCCAGGGCGTGTTCGGCATCGCGATCGGTGGCGCGTTCAAGGAGATCCAGGGTTCGCTGTCGCATCTGCCGGCGGAGCCGGTGGGTGGGCAGCCGGAGCCGGCCGCCCAGCCGGTGGAGGCGGAGTCCGAGTCGGTGGGTGACGAGTTGGCGGCGCGGCGTGCGCGTCGTCGGGCGGGCTGAGCGGCCCGTCACGGTTCCTCGGGGCCGCGCCACGCCCAAAACGGGCACGGCGTGGTCCCCTTTTTTGATCACAGCGCGTGTGGTGGGTCCGGCGGAGTGGCGCCGGCCCACCGGTCCGGCGGCCGTCGCCGGGTGGGGCCGACGTGACGTGCGGAAACACCGTCCGGGTGGGTCGCCGCCAGCTGCTGTCCGAAAGGGACAGTCGAGGGCGCCCGGCGCCGGTGGCGTCCACCCAGCGTGTCGGTGTGCTCGCGTCGCGCGAGCGATCCGCCGGGTTCGCTGACTGTCCGTGATCGACGTTTGTCGGGAATCGGATAGGGCAGGGCTGAACCGTCTTGGCGGGCACGCTATGGTCCGACACGGTCGCTTGCGCGTGACCGTTCGGTGGAGCCGGTGCGACGCGCGCGGGCTGCCGGTTGCCCCTCCGCGGCGCTGGTCGCGTTGCCCCCCTCCCGGAAGGAACCACCCATGACGGTGACCGAAGAGACCACCCCGATCTCCCACTACGAGCGCATCGGCGGCGCCGCCGCCGTGAAGGCCGCGGTGGAGCTGTTCTACGACAAGGTGCTGGCCGACCCGGACCTGGCCGGCTACTTCACCGACGTGAACATGCCCGAGCAGCGGCGGCACCTGGCGTTGATGCTCGCCGTGGTGCTCGGCGGCCCGAACGAGTACGCGGGTCGGGGCCTGGCCGAGGCGCACCAGCCGCTGAACATCCCGGTGGCGCACTACGTGAAGGTCGGCGAGCACCTGACCGCGACGCTGGTCGAGCTGGGGGTGCCGGCCGACGTGATCGCCGACGTGCACGTCGTGCTGGGTCAGGTCCAGGACCAGGTCGTGTCGTCGGGGAACGCCTGAGCGTGGACGCAGGGCGGCTCAAGCAGAGCTGGTCCCTGGTCGCCGCGCACGGCGACCAGGTGCCGCTCTACTTCTATTCGACGCTGTTCCTGGCGCACCCGGAGACCCGGCAGATGTTCCCCACGAACATGGCCGGGCAGCGGGACCGCCTGGTGAACGCGCTGGGGCACATCGTGTCCCACGTGGACCAGGTGGACCAGCTCGTCGGGTTCCTCCAGGACCTCGGCGCGGATCACCGCAAGTTCGCGGTGCGCGCCGAGCACTATCCCGCGGTCGGTGAGGCGCTGCTGGCGACGCTGCGGCACTTCTCCGGCGAGGCGTGGACCGATGAGCTGGCCGCCGACTGGGCGGCCGCGTACGGGTTGGTCGCGCAGGTGATGATGGACGCCGCGCAGGCGGCGGAGGCGAAGTCCCCGCCGTGGTGGGTGGCGGAGATCCTCGGGCACGAGCGGCGCACGTTCGACGTGGCGGTGCTGACGCTGCGGCCGCAGTACCTGCTGCAGTTCGCCCCGGGCCAGTCGATCGGGGTGTCCCACCCGGCGGTGCGCTCGTGGCGGTACTACTCGCCGGCGAACGCGCCCCGCCCGGACGGGACGCTGGAGCTGCACGTGCGGGCCGCGCCGGGTGGCGCGGTGTCGTCGCGGCTGGTGTATGGGTGCGCGGTGGGCGACCAGGTGCACCTGGCGGCGCCGGTCGGTGACCGGTTGACGTTGTGGCAGGCCGGGTCGTCGGATCTGCTGCTGCTGGCCGGTGGCACCGGCTGGGCGCCGGTGAAGGCCCTGCTGGAGCAGGTCGCCGCGGAGGGCGTGGGCCGCCGGGTGGACCTGTACGTGGGGGCCCGCTCCCGGTTGGAGTTCTACGACAGCGAGGCGATCGACAAGTTCGCCGCGTCGTACCCGTGGCTGCGGGTGACGTACGTGGCGGGCTCGGACCCGCAGCGACCGGGCGAGTTCGTGCAGGTGGCCGACCAGGTCCTGGCCGACGGCGACTGGCGGTCCCGGCACGTGTACGTGTGCGGCTCCGACGAGATGGTGAGCCATTCGGTGGCGGCGCTGACCGGCGCCGGCTACCAGCCGGGTCAGCTGCACCACGAGGGTTTCGGCAAGCACTGGTACGGGCCGGCCTTCCGGACCGCGACGACCCCTGACGATTCCGGAGGTGCCCGGTGAGCGCGAGGAGTGAGCCGGTGTTGCGAGCCCCGCAGTCGGGAACGGAGGTAGCCCGGTGAGCGCGAGGAGTGAGCCGGTGTTGCGAGCCCCGCAGTCGGGAACGGAGGTGACCCGGTGAGCGCGACCCCGATCAGCAGGTACGAGGGTCAGGTGACCGGTGGCGCGGCGCAGGTGCGCCTCAGCGCCGACCGGGTGCGCCGGTGGGAGTTCGGGTCGGCGTCGTTCACCCGGCGCGGCTACGACCACGCCGATGTGGACCG
Source organism: Micromonospora sp. NPDC005305 (assembly GCF_040607315.1). NCBI lineage: Bacteria > Bacillati > Actinomycetota > Actinomycetes > Micromonosporales > Micromonosporaceae > Micromonospora > Micromonospora sp. NPDC005305. The sequence goes on from NZ_JBEXGL010000005.1 coordinate 331,910, forward strand.
GTTCCGGATGCAGGTGGCCGACGAGCTGGACCTGCTGGCCGCGCAGCTGGCGCATCTGCGGGCGGAGAACGAGCGGCTCAACGACCACCTGGAGCTGCACCGGCACGGGGTGATCCCGAGCGCCGACAACGCGGCGGCGGCCCCCGCGGCGAAGGAGGTGAACCTGCTGTCGGCGGCGCAGCGGGAGGCCGAGCAGATCATCGCGCAGGCCCACGACTACGCCCGCCGGGTCGCCGAGTATGCCCGGATGCAGTACGAGAGCTACATGCAGGCCGCGGCGCAGGAGGCCAAGCAGGAGGCGGAGCGGGCGGTGACGGAGTATCGCAGCAGCGCCGGGGTGAACTTCGACGACTCGGTGGCCGCCCGGGAGGCGCTGCGGATCTTCGGCGAGATGATGATCTCGCACATGCAGGCGGCGGCCCGGCACCTGGACGACGGCAGCGAGCAGCTGTCGCGGACGATGGATCGGATCGCCCGGGAGGTGCCCGCCGTCGCCGGTGGGCAGCAGGTGGCGCTGCCCCGCCACCAGCGCTGAAGCGGCGGCCCGGCCCACCGGGGTCACCCCGGTGGGCCGGGCCCGCGGCGCCCTGGAAGATTTCCCCGCAGAAATCTGGCGGTGGCATGTCGAGAACCGCGGTGCGGCTCCGTCCCCGAAGCGAACACGGCAACAATGGCCGTACCGCACCGAGGAGAACATGATGGCCAAGTACCTGCTGCTCAAGCACTACCGGGGCGCGCCGGCGGCGGTCAACGACGTGCCGATGGACCAGTGGACGCCGGAGGAGGTCTCGGCCCACGTGCGGTACATGCAGGACTTCGCCGCCCGGCTCGAGGGCACCGGCGAGTTCGTCGACGGTCAGGCGCTGTCCCCGGAGGGCACGTTCGTCCGCTACGACGGCGAGGGGCGGCCGCCGGTCACCGACGGGCCGTTCGCGGAGACCAAGGACCTCATCGCCGGCTGGATGGTGATCGACGTCGACACCTACGACCGGGCGATCGAGCTGGCCGGGGAGCTGTCCGCGGCCCCGGGTGCGGGTGGGAAGCCGATCCACGAGTGGCTCGAGGTGCGCCCGTTCCTGGGCGAGGCCCCGACGATCACGGAGTGACGGACGGTGGATGAGGCTCTGCTGCGGGCTCTCACCCCCACCGTGATCGGGATCCTCGTCCGCCGCGGAGCCGACTTCGCGGCGGCCGAGGACGCCGTCCAGGACGCCCTGGTGGAGGCCGTGCGGGTGTGGCCGGACGACCCGCCGCGCGACCCCCAGGGCTGGCTGGTCACGGCGGCGTGGCGGAAGTTCCTCGACGCGGTCCGCGCCGACGCCTCCCGGCGGCACCGGGAGGCACGCGTCGAGGGCGAGCCGCCGCCGGGCCCGGGCGAGGCGGTCGACGACACGCTCCAGCTGTATTTCCTGTGCGCGCACCCGTCCCTCACGCCGGCGTCGGCGGTCGCGCTCACGCTGCGCGCGGTGGGCGGCCTGACCACGCGTCAGATCGCGCGCGCCTACCTGGTGCCGGAGGCGACCATGGCGCAGCGGATCAGCCGAGCCAAGCGGACCGTCTCGGGTGTCCGGCTCGACCAGCCCGGTGACGTCGCCACGGTGCTGCGGGTGCTCTACCTGGTGTTCAACGAGGGCTACTCCGGTGACGTGGACCTCGCCGGTGAGGCGATCCGGCTCACCCGCGAGCTGGCGGCCAGGATCGACCACGAGGAGGTCGCCGGCCTGCTCGCGCTCATGCTGCTGCACCACGCGCGGCGGGCGGCGCGGACCGGCCCGGACGGCCGGCTCGTGCCGCTCGCCGAGCAGCACCGCGGCCGGTGGGACACCCGGCTGATCGCCGAGGGTGTCGACGTGCTGCAGGCGGCGCTAGCCCGCGACCGGCTGGGGGAGTTCCAGGCCCAGGCCGCCATCGCGGCGCTGCACGCCGACGCGCCGACGGTCGAGGAGACCGACTGGGTGCAGATCGTCGAGTGGTACGACGAGCTGGTGGGCCTCACCGGCAGCCCGGTGGCCCGCCTCAACCGGGCCGTGGCGGTCGGCGAGGCCGACGGCCCACGCGCCGGCCTGGCGGCCCTCGCGGCGCTCGACCCGGCGCTGCCGCGCCACGCCGCGGTGGCGGCGTACCTGCACGAGCGCGAGGGTGACCCGGTGACCGCGGCGCGGCTCTACGCCGAGGCGGCCCGGTCGGCGCCCAGCCTCGGTGAACGCGACCACCTCACCCGGCAGGCCGCGCGGCTCAACGCGCGGCTGCGGGGGTGAGCGGCACCTCAGGTGGCGGCGCGGACCGCCTCGTCGATTGGGGTCTCCCCGCCGACCAGTTCCAGGGTGAGCCCGACGGTGTGCGGGGCGGACAGCAGGGCGAGCAGGACGCGGGCGGTGTCGGCGCGGGTGACCGGCCCGGGGTCGGCGTGCCGGGCCAGGGTGATCCGGCCGACCGGCGCGTCGTCGGTGAGCCGGCCGGGGCGCAGCACGGTCACGTCGAGGTCCCGGCCGGTGACGTCGTCCTCGGCGGCCTTCTTCGCCCGCAGGTACGCCGCCCACACCTCGTCGGTGCCGGCCCTCGGGGGCCGGTCCACGCCCATCGAGGAGACCAGCAGGTAGCGGCGGACCCCGGCGCGTTGCGCGGCGTCGGCGAGCAGCACGGCGGCGGCCCGGTCGACGGTGTCCTTGCGGGCCGCGCCGCTGCCGGGGCCGGCGCCGGCGGCGAAGACCACCGCGTCGGCGCCGGCCAGGTGCCCGGCGACGGTGTCGACGTCGGTGTGTTCCAGGTCGCAGACCACCGGTTCGGCGCCGGCGGCGCGCAGCGCGGCCTCGTGCCCGGGGTTGCGGATCAATCCGACGGCGGTGTCGCCGCGGCCGGCGAGTTCCCGCTCCAGCAGCTTGGCGATCTTCCCGTGGCCCCCGGCGATGACGACGCGCATGCCCTCAACCTAGTCCCGCGACCGCACCCGCACCGGGTGAGCGGTGGGCCGGGTTCGCCGGAGGCGGGGCGGGCGAGGCAGCATGGACGCCGTGACCGAGACGTTCGACGCGTTGACCCGGCTGGTGGGCGCCGGGGACGTGGTGGTGCTCAGCGGCGCCGGCCTGTCCACCGAGTCGGGCATCCCGGACTACCGGGGGCCCTCCGGCGCGGCCCGCCGGCACACCCCGATGACCTATCAGGCGTTCACCCGGGACCCGGACGCGCGGCGGCGCTACTGGGCGCGCAGCCACCTGGGGTGGCGGCTGATCGCCCGGGCCGCCCCCAACGACGGGCACCGGGCGGTCGCCCGGCTGCAACGCGCCGGCCTGCTCGGCGGGATCATCACCCAGAACGTCGACGGCCTGCACACGGCCGCCGGCGCCACCGGCGTGATCGAGCTGCACGGCCGCCTCGACGAGGTGACCTGCCTGGACTGCGGCAATCTGACCTCCCGCGACGAGCTGGACCGGCGGCTGGCCGAGGCCAACCCGGGTTTCGACGCGCACGTCGCGCACGTCAACCCCGACGGCGACGTGGACCTGCCGGACGAGGCGGTGGCCCGGTTCCGCACCGTCGACTGCGGCATCTGCGGCGCCGGCATGCTCAAACCGGACGTGGTGTTCTTCGGCGAGACCGTGCCGGCGCCGCGGGTCGCCGACTGTTTCGCCCTGGTCGAGCGGGCCCGGGCGCTGCTGGTGCTCGGCTCCTCCCTGACCGTGATGTCGGGGCGCCGGTTTGTGCTGCGCGCGGCGAAGCTGGGCATCCCGGTGGCCATCGTCAACCAGGGCGCCACCCGCGGCGACGGGCACGCCACCCTCATCCTCGACGCGCCGCTGGGCGCGACGCTGACCGCCCTGGCCGACCGGGTCGCCGCCGGGCCGGTGCCCGCCGCCGTGTGACCGACCCCCCGGCGGGGTAGGACATGAGCCGGAAACATGGTCGCTGGTAGCGTTGACCATGCCGGTACCACCCACGTGGGAGAGACCGCCCGGGAACCACCCGGACGGCGCCGAAGGGGCAGATTCTCCCCGGAACCTCTCAGGCAAAAGGACCACGTGGGCAGGCGCTGTGGAGCGCGTCAGCGCGACTCAGGGGGAGGCCGACCCGTCGACCTCGCCCCCACAAGGAGCGCAGCGCATGACCGCAGAGCAGTTCGCCGACCGGCACATAGGTCCCGGCCCGGACGACGAGCGCCGGATGCTGGAGGCCGTCGGTCACAGCTCCATCGACGAGCTGATGGACGCCGCGATCCCCGAGGTGATCCGCTGGCACGGCGCCCTGGACCTGCCCGCCCCGGCCAGCGAGCGGGAGGCCATCGCCGAGCTGCGCGCCCTGGCCGCCCGCAACACCGTCGCCGTGTCGATGATCGGGCTGGGCTACCACGGCACGCACACCCCGGCCGTGATCCGCCGCAACGTGCTGGAGAACCCGGCCTGGTACACGGCGTACACGCCGTACCAGCCGGAGATCAGCCAGGGCCGCCTGGAGGCGCTGCTGAACTTCCAGACGATGGTCACCGACCTGACCGGGCTGGCCACCGCGAACGCCTCCATGCTCGACGAGGGCACCGCTGCGGCCGAGGCCATGACCCTGGCCCGCCGCGCGTCGAAGACGAAGAGCCCGGTGTACGTGGTCGACGCCGACACCCTGCCGCAGACCGTCGCGGTGATCACCAGCCGGGCGGAGCCGCTCGGCATCGACGTGCGGGTCCTCGACGTGGAGCACGACGAGCTGCCCGCCGAGTTCTTCGGCCTGCACCTGCAGTACCCGGGGGCGTCCGGCGCGGTGCGCGACCACAGCCGGCTGGTGGAGGCCGCGCACGCCGCCGGCGCGCTGGTCACGGTCGCCGCGGACCTGCTGGCGCTGACCCTGCTGCGCCCGCCCGGCGAGATCGGCGCCGACATCGCCGCCGGCACCACCCAGCGCTTCGGCGTGCCGATGGGCTTCGGCGGCCCGCACGCCGGCTACCTGGCGGTCCGCTCCGGGCTGGAGCGGATGCTGCCCGGCCGCCTCGTCGGGGTGTCCAAGGACGCCGACGGCAACCCGGCGTACCGGCTGGCGTTGCAGACCCGCGAGCAGCACATCCGCCGGGAGAAGGCGACCAGCAACATCTGCACCGCGCAGGTGCTCCTGGCCGTGATGGCCGGCATGTACGCCGTCTACCACGGCCCGGACGGGCTGCGGGACATCGCCCGGCGTACCCACGGTGCGGCGGCGCGGCTCGCGGCCGGGCTGCGCGCCGGCGGCGTGCAGGTCGCGGACGTCGCGTTCTTCGACACCGTCACGGCGACCGTGCCGGGGCGGGCTGCCGAGGTGGTGGCCGCCGCCGCGCGGCGCAACGTGAACCTGCGGCTGGTCGACGCCGACCGGGTCGGCGTCTCCTGCGACGAGACCACCACCGCCGCGCACCTGGCCGCGGTGTGGGCGGCGTTCGGCGTCGCCGGGGTCGACGGGGAGGTGGACGCGGCGCTGCCCGACGGCCTGGCCCGCCGCAGCGACTTCCTCACCCACCCGGTGTTCCGCACCCATCACTCGGAGACGGCGATGCTGCGCTACCTGCGCCGGCTGTCGGACTTCGACTACGCCCTGGACCGGGGCATGATCCCGCTCGGGTCGTGCACCATGAAGCTGAACGCCACCACCGAGATGGAGCCGGTCACCTGGCCGGAGTTCGCGCATCTGCACCCGTTCGCCCCGGCCGAGCAGACCGCCGGCTACCGGGACCTGATCGCCCAGCTGGAGGGCTGGCTGGCCGAGGTGACCGGCTACGACGCGGTCAGCGTGCAGCCCAATGCCGGGTCGCAGGGGGAGCTGGCCGGGCTGCTGGCCATCCGGGCCTACCACCGGGAGCGCGGGGAGGCGCACCGCGACGTGTGCCTCATCCCGTCCTCCGCGCACGGCACCAACGCCGCGTCGGCGGTGATGGCCGGCATGCGCGTGGTGGTGGTCGGCTGCGACGACGACGGCAACGTCGACCTGGTCGACCTCGACACGAAGATCGACAAGCACCGGGACGCGCTCGCCGCGATCATGGTGACCTACCCGTCCACGCACGGCGTGTACGAGACGGGCATCGCGCAGTTGTGCGCGAAGGTGCACGACGCGGGCGGCCAGGTGTACGTCGACGGCGCGAACCTCAACGCGCTCGTCGGGTTCGCCAAGCCGGGCCGGTTCGGGGCGGACGTGTCGCACCTGAACCTGCACAAGACGTTCTGCATCCCGCACGGCGGCGGCGGTCCCGGTGTGGGCCCGGTGGCGGTGCGCGCGCATCTGGCGCCGTTCCTGCCCGGTGACCCGCTGGGCGTGCACACCGACGGGCGGCCGGCGATCTCCGCGGCGAACCACGGGTCGGCGGGGATCCTGCCGATCCCGTGGGCGTACCTGCGGATGATGGGCGCCGAGGGGCTGGCCCGGGCCACCGGTGTGGCGGTCCTCGCGGCGAACTACGTGGCCGCGCGGCTGCGGCAGCACTTCCCGGTGCTGTACGCCGGCAACAAGGGCCTCGTGGCGCACGAGTGCATCCTGGACCTGCGGCCGCTGACGAAGGCGACCGGGGTGAGCGTCGACGACGTGGCGAAGCGGTTGATCGACTACGGCTTCCACGCGCCGACGATGTCGTTCCCGGTGGCCGGGACGCTGATGGTGGAGCCGACCGAGAGCGAGGACCTGGCCGAGCTGGACCGGTTCTGCGACGCGATGATCGCGATCCGCGCGGAGATCGACAAGGTGGGCTCGGGGGAGTGGCCGGCGGGGGACAACCCGCTGGCGAACGCGCCGCACACCGCGGCCATGGTGTCCGGTGACGAGTGGCCGCACCCGTACCCGCGGTCGGTGGGCGCCTATCCCGGCGGGGTGGACCGGGCGGGGAAGTACTGGCCGCCGGTGCGGCGGGTCGACGGCGCGTACGGCGACCGGAACTTGGTCTGCTCGTGTCCGGCGCCGGAGGCGTTCGAAAGCTGAGGCGCAGCGCGCCGGGGCGGTGCAGTGCCGCCGCCCCGGCCGGCGCGTCGACCGGTCGGTCGGCGCGTACGCTCCCTGACGGAGCGTGATCGGTCAGGCGACGAGGGCGTGTCGGGCGGGGCCGCGGTGCGGGGCGATGGTGCTGCCGTCGGGGAGCAGCTCACCGGTGTCCTCGAAGACGATCACACCGTTGCAGAGCAGGCTCCAGCCCTGCTCACGGAAGCAGGCGATGACGCGTGCGGCTTCGCGATCGGTCGCCTCAGCGGAGGGGCAGGTGGGTAGGTGCTGGCACATCGGGTTCTCCGGACTGTGGGGGCACTGTGTCATGGTTCACATGACCAGTGACGCACAGTACCAAGTGGAAGCGCGCGCTATCGAGCAAGGATGCGGCTTGTTCACCCGAAATCGGCTGAACGGATGAGTGTGAACCAACCGGACGGTGTGGAAGCGCTCCCAAAGATGGGGATCGACGTTCCCGCGGCGCCGCCGGAGTGCCGGGGCCGGCTCGTGGAACGGGCCCGGCTGGAATGGTGGCTGGCCGACGGCGGCGACCCGGCGGCGCTGGTCGAGGACTTCCTGGCCGCGCACGGCGTGGCGCTGTCCGACCTGGCCCGGCCGGCCGTCCACGACCCGCACGGGCCCTGCGGCGCCGCCCTGTTCCTGTCCGCCGCGGCCGGCGCCCGCGCCGCCGGCGGCCCGGCGGGCGCGCCCACGCCGGCGCCGGCGCTGCCGGACCTGGTGGTGGTGGTCTACGGCCACGCCGACCGGCCCGCCCCGCCGGCCGGCCCCGGACCGGGCGGCGGCTGGTGGCTGGGCCCGTGGCGGGACAGCTGGACAGCCGCCGCGCACGCCGAGGCCGTGACGGCGGTCCGGGCGGCCATCGCGCGCGGCGACGTCTACCAGGTCAACGTCGTCGGGCACGCCGCCGCCGCGTACGCGGGCGACCCGCTGCCCGCCCTCGCGCGCCTCGGCGCGCTGCCCGGCGCCCGCTACGGCGGGACCCTGTCCGGGCTCGGCTGGGCGGTCGGCTGCGCCTCCCCGGAAACCCTCGTCGCGGTCGAACACGGCCGCCTGGTCACCCGGCCGATCAAGGGCACCCGCCCGGCCACCCCGGCCGGCCGCCGCGAGCTGCTCGCCTCGGCCAAGGAACGCGCCGAGCACGTCATGATCGTCGACCTGGAACGCAACGACCTGGCCCGGGTGGCCCGCACCGGCTCGGTGCGGGTCGACGAGCTGTTCGCCGTACGACGCTGGTGTGACCTGTGGCAGGCCGAGTCGACGGTGTCCGCGGCGCCCGCCGACGGCCTCGGCCTGGCCGGCCTGCTGCGCGCGGTCTGCCCCGGCGGGTCGGTCACCGGTGCCCCGAAGCTCGCCGCGCTCGACGAGATCGCCGCCCGGGAGCCGGTCGGGCGCGGCGCGAGCATGGGCGCGCTCGGCTGGGTCGGGGCCGGCCGCGTCGACCTGGGCCTGACCATCCGCACCGCCGCCGCGGACGCCGAACGCCTGCACCTGTGGGCCGGCGGCGGCATCACCTGGGGCAGCGACCCGGCCGCCGAGGTCGCCGAGGCCGCCGCGAAGGCCGCCCCGATCCGGGCCCTGCTCGCCGCCTGACCCGCGCCGTACCTCGACCCGCTGAGCGCCTGCCGGGACGGTGCGGCTCAGGCGTGGGCGAAGGCGTCCAGGGCGGCGACCACGCGCTCGCCCACCCCGTGGCCGCTGCCGTGGCCGCCGGTCTCGACGATCTGCAGCCGGGCGTCGGGCCACGCCTGCGTGAGCTGCCAGGCGATGTCCGGCGGGCCGCTGACGTCCAGGCGGCCCTGCACCAGCACGCCGGGAATCCCGGCGAGCGTGCCGGCGTCGCGCAGCAGCTGCCCGTCGGGCAGGAAGCCCAGGTTGCTGAAGTAGTGGGTGACCAGGCGGGTGAAGCCGGCCCGGAACACCGGATCGGCGTAGCGGGGGCTGGCCGAGAACCCGCCGGCCAGGGACACGTGCACGTCCTCCCAGGCGCACCAGTCGCGGGCGGCCCGGTCGCGCACCTGCGGGTCCGGGTCGTTGACCAGCCGGGCGTACGCGGCGGACAGGTCACCGTCACGCTCGGCCGGCGGCACGCCGTCACGGAACCGAACCCACTCCTCGGGGAAGATCCGGCCCATGTCCCGGGTCACCCAGTCGATCTCCCGGCGGGTGTTGGCGACCACGCTGAACAGCACCAGCGCGGTGACCCGCTCCGGGTGGCGCTGGGCGTACGCGAGGGACAGCGACGAGCCCCAGGAGGCGCCGCAGAGCAGCCACCGGTCGACGCCCAGGTGCGCGCGCAGCCGTTCCATGTCGGCCAGCAGGTGGGCGGTGGTGTTGACCGACAGGTCGGTGGCCGGGTCGCTGGCGGGTGGGGTGCTGCGGCCGCAGCCGCGCTGGTCGAACAGGATGATCCGGTAGGCGGCCGGGTCGAACAGCCGCCGCCAGGAGGCGCCCGCGCCGGAGCCGGGCCCGCCGTGCACCACGAGGGCCGGCCGCCCGTCGGGGTTGCCGCAGGTCTCCCAGTGGATCCGCTGGCCGTCGCCGACGTCGAGCTGGCCCTGCGCATACGGCTCGATCGGTGGATACATCGGCCCTTCCCCTCCCACGACCCAGATGCAACAGCGCTGTTACATTAGCGGACGTGACCGCCACCCCCGACCGCGAGGCCCTCGGCACCCTGCTGCGCCACGTCCTCGACCTGCTCGACGGCGACGTGGCCGCCGTCTACGCCGACCTCGACCTGCCCGGCTACCGGCCGCGCTACTCACCGCTGGTGCGGGTGCTGGTCGCCGACGGACCCCTGGCGATCCGCGACCTGGCCGCCCGGGTCGGCGTCACCCACTCCGCGGCCAGCCAGACCGTCGCCCAGATGGCCCGCGCCGGCCTCGTCGACCTGGCTCCCGGCGCCGACGCCCGGCAGCGGATCGTCACCCTCACCGACCGGGCGCGCGCCCTGCTGCCGGTGATCGAGGCCGAGTGGGCGGCCACCACCACCGCCATGCGCCGGCTGGACGCCGAGCTGCCCGTACCCCTGGCCGACGAGCTGTACGCGGTGCTCGCCGCGCTGCGCCGCCGCCCGCTGCGCGACCGGATCGCCGACACCGGCCTGGCGCCCGCCCGACCGCCGGCCTGAGCGGGGCCGGCGGCCGGGGGGCTCACCGGCCCAGGCGCTGCCAGCGGCGCACGGACAGCGGGAGGAACACGGCGACCAGCAGCAGCGGCCAGGCCACCGCCAGGGCCACCGCGTGCTCGGCGGGCCAGGAGCCGGCGCCCCAGCCGGGGTTGCCGAACAGGTCCCGGGTGGCGGCGACGGTGGCCGACAGCGGGTTCCAGGCGGCGACGGCGGCGAGCCACCCCGGCATGGTGGCCGGGGCGACGAACGCGTTGGAGGCGAAGCCCAGCGGCCAGACCAGGATCTGCAGCGCGGCGACCGTCTCGGGGCGGCGCAGCAGCAGCGCCAGGTACACCCCGAGCCAGATCATCGCGAAGCGCAGGAGCAGCAGCAGCGCCACCGCGGCCAGCGCCGCGAGGGGGCCGCGGCGCGGCTGCCAGCCGATCAGGACGCCGCAGCCGAGCACCACGGCCAGGGCCACGGCGGAGTGCAGCAGGTCGGCCACGGCCCGGCCGGTCACCACCGCGGCGCGGCTCATGGGCAACGACCGGAACCGGTCGGTCACGCCACGGGCGGTGTCCACGGCCACGGCCGTGTAGGTGGTCTCCACGCCGAAGAGCATGGTCATGGCCACCATGCCGGGCAGCAGGAACTCCCGGTAGTCGGCGCCGTCGGGCAGTGCCATGGCGCCGCCGAACAGGTAGCCGAACATCAGCAGCAGCAGGACGGGAAACAGCAGGCCGAACAGCACCTCGCCGGGGCGGCGCGCCCAGTGGGCGAGGGTCCGGCGGGTCAGGATCGCGGTGTCGGCGGCGGCCCAGCGGGCCCGGGACAGCGGCAGGACGGTCACGCCGGCACCTCCGTGCGGGAGTCGGTGAGGTGCAGGAACACCTCGTCGAGGGTGGGGCGGCGCACCGCCACGTCGCCGGCGCGCAGGCCGGCGACCTCGACGGCGCGCAGCACCGCGGCGAGCGCGGCGACCCGGTCGGTGACCGGGACGCTGAGCCGCAGCGCGGCGCGGTCGACGGTGGGCGCCGCGCCGGTGGCGGCGGTGACCGCCGCGGCGGCCGCCGCCAGGTCGTCGGGGTGGTGCAGCACCACGTCGATCCGGTCGCCGCCGAGGGTGGACTTCAGCTCCTCCGGCGTGCCGGCCGCGGTCACCCGCCCGTGGTGCAGCACCCGCATGCCGTCGGCGAGCCGGTCGGCCTCCTCCAGGTACTGGGTGGTCAGCAGGACGGTGGTCCCGGCGCCGACCAGGGCGCGTACGGCGTCCCAGACGTCGCTGCGGGCGCGCGGGTCCAGGCCGGTGGTGGGCTCGTCGAGGAACAGCACGGGCGGGTCGACGATCAGCGCGGCGGCCAGGTCGAGCCGGCGGCGCATCCCGCCGGACCAGCCGGCCACCGGCCGGTGGGCGGCCGCGGTCAGGTCGAAGCGGTCCAGCAGGTCGTCGGCGCGGGCCGCCGCGCGGGCCGGAGAGAGGCGGTGCAGCCGGCCGAACAGCACCAGGTTCTGCCGGCCGCCGAGGATCTCGTCGACCGCCGCGTGCTGGCCGACCAGGCCCAGGTGCGCGCGGGCCCGGTCGGCCTGCCGCCGTACGTCGAACCCGGCCACCCGGGCCACCCCGGAGTCGGCGCGCAGCAGGGTGGTCAGGATGCGCACCAGGGTGCTCTTGCCGGCCCCGTTCACGCCGAGCACCGCGCAGACGGTACCCGCGGGCACCGCCAGGTCGACGCCGTCCAGGGCGACCTGGTCGCCGTAGCGCTTGTGCAGGCCCTCCGCCTCGATCGCCGGTCCGTCCCGTCGCATCGGCCCCTCCGCTCCTCGTCCGGTACGCCGTACCGTACACCATACGACAAGGGGGGTCGGTACAGTCGGCGGGTGACCACCGAGTACAGCGGCACCGGGGACCCGGCGCGCAGCCTCGCCCTGCTCTGGCGTACCCGGGAGAAGGCCAGCCGCAAGGGCGGCGACCTCTCCGTGGAGCGGATCGTGCGCGCGGCCATCGAGGTCGCCGACGCCGACGGGCTGGGCGCGCTGTCGATGCGCCGCGTCGCCGAACGGCTCGGGGTGGGCACCATGACCCTCTACACGCACGTGCCCGGCAAGGGCGAACTGCTCGACGTCATGCTCGACACCGTCTACGGCGAGACCGACCGCCCCGAGCAGGTGCCGGGCGGCTGGCGGGGCCGACTCGCCCAGATCGCCCGGGAGAACTTCGCCCTCTACCTGCGCCACCCGTGGCTGCTGCAGGTCGCCACCACCCGCCCGCCGCTCGGCCCGAACCTCATCGCCAAGTACGAGTACGAGCTGGGCGCCGTCGACGGCATCGGCCTCACCGACCTGGAGATGGACGCCGTCATCACCCTGGTCACCGGCTACGTCCACGGCGCGGCCCGCCCCGCCGTCGAGGCGGCCCAGGCCACCCGCCACACCGGGATGACCGAGCAGCAGTGGTGGCACGCCCACGCCCCGTACCTGGAGAAGGTCCTCGACCCGAACCGGTTCCCCCTCGCCGCCCGGGTCGGCACCACCGCCGGGCAGGAGTACCAGGCCGCCGGGGACCCGGCCCGCGCCTTCGAGTTCGGGCTGGCCCGCCTGCTCGACGGCGTCGAGGTCCTGGTCCGCGACCGGGCGGGTGCCGCACCCGCCGGGGTAACGGGCGGCTAGCCTTCCGGGCATGACTATGCGCACGATCCGGATCATCGGCGACCCCGTGCTGCGCACCCCGTCCGAGCCGGTGACCAGTTTCGACGCCGAGCTGCGCGCGCTCGTGCAGGACCTCATGGACACGCTGCTCGGCGCACCCGGCCGCGCCGGCGTCGCCGCCCCGCAGATCGGGGTGAACGCCCAGGTGTTCGTCTACGACGCCGACGGGCACCGCGGCCACCTCATCAACCCGACCCTGGAGCTGTCCGAGGAACTCCAGGACGACGACGAGGGCTGCCTGTCCATCCCCGGGCTGTACTTCCCGACGCCGCGCGCCCTGCACGCCACCGCGCACGGCGTCGACCAGCACGGCCAGCCGCTCACCATCGCCGGCAGCGGATTCCTGGCCCGCGCCCTGCAGCACGAGACCGACCACCTGCACGGCCGCCTGTACGTGGACACGCTGCGCGGCGACACCCGCCGCCGGGCGCTGCGGGAGATCCGCGCCGGCCGCTTCGACTCGCCCAGCCGGGGCCGCTGACCGCGACGGCGGGGGTGGCCCGCACCGCCGACCACCCCCGCACATCAGTCGCGACGGGTCACTTCGGCGGCGGAGCCACCAGGCAGGTCGCGGTCGAGGTGTTACCGGAGTCGTCCACGCCGGTGATGATCGCGTCGCCGCGCAGCGTCACCTTGTAGTCGATGTCGCCGGTGCCGTCCTTGACCCGGGACTGCGCGCCCGGCGCCTGCACCAGCTTGATCTTCGTGCCGGCCGGGAACGGCCCGAACCGCACCGACGGGTCGGCGGCGTCGGCGATGTACACGACGACGGCGGTGTCGACGATGTCGGTCGCGGTGAGCTGGTAGAACCCGTCCGGGTTGTACGAGCCGGGGATGTTGCCGCCGCTCGGGTTGTTGGTCGGCACGCACTGCGTGATCGGCGCGGTGGTGTCGACCACCCGCATCACCGCGGTGTCGCTGCCGGTGTTGCCGGCGGCGTCGGTGGCGGTGCAGGTGACCGTGGTGGCGCCCAGCGGGAAGGTGCTGCCGGGCGGCGGCGCGCAGGTCGGGGTGAGCGGACCGTCGACGTTGTCGGTGGCGCTCGCCGGGTAGTTGATCACCGCGCCGGCGGGGCTGGTGGCCTCCACGGTCCGGTCGTCCACGACCACGGTCGGCGGGGTCACGTCGTTGACCGTCACCGCGATGTGCTCGACGAACGCCGGCCCGCCGGAGAGGCCGTTGAGCAGGAAGTCCACCGTGCAGTGCAGGGTGGCGCCCTGCGCGGCGTCCCCGGCGACCGTGATGGTCTCGGCGAACGGCACGTCGGTGCCGCTCTGCTGGGTCTTCGACGGCGCGTCGAAGCTCACCGACAGGCCCGGGTCGCAGACCACCTGCGGGGTGACGGTCACGTCGAGGTCCCGCAGCCCGGACAGGATCGCCGCGGTGACGGTGTCCGGGGCGCTGCCGACCACCTGCCCGCCGGTGGCGGCGGCCACGTCGGTGGCCTGCCCGGTCGCGTTCAGGCCGCCGCCCCCGCCGGTGACGTCGACCGCGAGCACGCGGGCGTCGTCGGCCTGCAGCGCGGCGGTGGCCTGCGCCAGGGAGTGCCCGGCGCTCGGGTCGTGGCTGGGCGCGTCGCCGACCAGCACCACGATCCGGCTGCTGCCGGAGCGTAGGCGATGCCGCCGTCGGAGACCTGGAACAGCCCGTTCACCCACGCCTCCGGGACGTCGCCGCCGCCCCCGGCGGCCAGCCCGTCGACCGCGTTCTGCAGCGCGGTGGCGTCGCCGGTCAGGTCCTGCCGGACCCGGAACAGCTCCGCGCCGTCCCCCTCGTCCCGGTAGGAGGCCACCGCGAACTGGGCGCTGGGCTGCGCCCCGCGCACATTGTTGATCACCTGTTGCAGGTTGGTGCGGACGTTGGCGATCGCCGCGCCCATGCTGCCGGTCGTGTCGACCAGCAGCACCACGTCCGGGTTCGGCGGGATCGGCGGCGTCGAGACCACCTTGCTGATCCCGATCGTGGCGCCGGGGTCCGCGGACCGGTCGACGGTGGCCGGGTCGACGCCCGGCGCCGCCCAGGCGGGCGTGGCCACCGCGGTCACCACCGCGGTCACGGCGGCGGCCACGCCCACCGCCGTTCTTCGCCCCTGGGGCACTGCTGTGAAACCCATCGTGTCTCCTTCAGCTCCGCCGCGCCCGCCCCGGGCGCGGCCTCGAAGCGAGACGCTAGGGGCTCGGCCGCTCCGGACCGGTCAGACACAAGCCCAGGTCAGCGTCGGGTTGTTGACCCGGCGTGGCGGCTGGACAGGACAGACTGACGGGTCAGCCAGTCACGGAAGGCGGTGCAGCGCGCACTCGGTGAAGTCGGCCACCCGGGTGAACCCCAACCGTTCGTAGAGGCGCACGGCGGGGACGTTGTCCGCCTGCACGTTCAGCGTCACGTGCTCGACGGTGGCCCGCAGCCCGGCGCACACCGCGGCCACGGCCGCCCCGGCCAGACCCCGCCCCCGCACGTCCGGGTGGGTGGTCACATTGCCCAGCGCCGCCACCCGCCACGTCGGCGACCACACGTGCACCCCGGCCACCGCCACCAGCCGGCCGCCCTCCCGCACCCCGACGTACCGGCCGGTGTCCAGCATCCGCGGGTCGAACCAGTTGCCCGGATACGCGGCCGCGTACAACTCCCGCAGCTCCGGCAGGTCGGCGCGGCCCAACGGCTCACCGGCCGGCGCCACCGCGGCCAGCCGGGCCGGGTCGGTCAACGCCATCCGGTGGTGCGCGGCCGCGTCGGACACCGCGTACCAGCGGGCCACCGTGGCGTCCAGGCCGGGGGAGAGGTGCGCCCACAACCGGGCCGGCAGCACCGGCGCCGCCTCGGCCAGCAGCGCCGCCAGGTCCCCGGCGCGCTCCGGCGGCGCGAACGCCAGCAGAGTGGGCAGCTCGACACCGTGGTAGAGCAGCACCACCTCGTCGCCCCGGCGGAACCACGACGTGTACGGCCAGAAGAAGTCGTCCAGGTCGCCCAACTGGTACGCGTGCAGCACCGGATCCCGCCCCAGCAGCTCGGCGAGGACGGCACGGTCGTGTTCGGCGCGCACAGCCACCCGCCGATGATCACACGCCGGCGGTCAGCGCCTCACGCCGCCACCCACTGGTCGTAGCCCAGCTTGCCCACCAGCGCCAGCACCACGACCAGCAGCACCACCCGCACGAAACCCGAACCGCGCCGCAACGCCATCCGCGCGCCCACCGCCGCCCCTGCGACGTTGCACACCGCCATCGCCGCGCCCAGCAGCCACCACACGTGCCCGGTCGCCGCGAACACCACCAGCGCACCCAGGTTCGTGCCCGCGTTGACCACCTTCGCCATCGCCGACGCGTGCACGAAATCCGACCCCAGCAGCGCGGTGAACGCCAACACCAGGAACGTGCCGGTGCCCGGGCCGATCAACCCGTCGTACAGGGCGATGCCCAGCCCGGCCACCGCCACGGCCGTCACCACCCGCACCGGCGTGCGCCGCTCCGGATACGACACCACTCCCAGCCGCGGCCGGGTCAGCACGAACACCGCCACCGACACCAGCACCACGAGCAGCACCGGCCGGTACGCCCCCGCCGGCACCGCGCCCGCCAGCGCCGCACCCAACCCGGCGGTCAACACCGCCAGGCCCGCGGCCGGCCCCGCCACCGCCCAGTCCAGCTTCGTGCGCCGCGCGTACGTCACCGCCGCCGTCGACGTACCGAAGATCGCGGCCAGCTTGTTCGTGCCCAACGCCGTCGCCACCGGCACCCCCGGCGCGCCCAGCAGCAGCGCCGGCAACAGCAACAGGCCACCGCCGCCCACCACGGCGTCCACCCAGCCCGCCAGGGCGGCCGCGCTCAACAGGGTCGTCAGCGACAGAGGATCCACGGGCCGCCATTCTGCCCACCCCCACCACCCCGGCGGGACGCCCTGTGGCCAGCCTCACCGCAGCTCAACGCCCCCGAAGCCGCCGCAACCACAACCCCAGCGACGCCACCGCCACGAACACCAGCATCGAACACAGCAACGCCTTCAGCACCGGGCAAGCCTGCCACGCGGACGTAGGGTGTGCAGGTGCGCCTGGCCACCTTCAACCTGCTGCACGGCCGGTCCCTCACCGACGGACTCGTCGACCCCGACCGGCTCACCGCCGCCGTCACCGCACTCGACGCCGACGTCCTCGCCCTGCAGGAGGTCGACCGCGACCAGACCCGCAGCGGCCGCCTCGACCTCACCGCCATCGCCGCCCGCGCCCTCGACGCCCCCGAACACCGCTTCGCCGCCGCCGTCGTCGGCACACCCGGCGAACGGTTCCGCCCCCTCACCCACGACGACGACGGCCACGGCGAACCCCTCTACGGCGTCGGCCTGGTCAGCCGCCACCCCGTCCGCTCCTGGCAGGTCACCCGCCTGCGACCCGCCCCCGTCCGCTCACCGATCTACGTCCCCGGCCCCGGCGGCGGGCTCGTCCTGCTCCGCGACGAACCCCGCGTCGTCCTCGCCGCCGTCCTCGACACCCCGCACGGGCCGCTCACCGTCGCCGCCACCCACCTGTCCTTCGTGCCCGGGTGGAACATGCTGCAACTGCGCCGCGTCGCCCGCGCCCTGCGGGCGCTGCCCGCCCCGCGGATCCTCCTCGGCGACCTCAACCTGCCCGCCGGACCCGCCGCCCTGCTCACCCGCTGGCGGCCCCTGGGCCGCCGTCCCACCTACCCGGCCGGGCAACCCCGGGTGCAGCTCGACCACATCCTCGCCGACCGGCGCGGCCTCGACCGGCTGCCCCCGGTCACCGCCGTCGACACCCCGCTGTCCACCATCTCCGACCACCGGCCGCTCATCGTCGACCTCGGCTGACGCCGCTCAGCCCAGCCCGGACACCCGCTCCGCCGCGCGCACCGCGTTGCGGAACAGCATCGCCACCGTCGTCGGACCCACCCCGCCGACCCGCGGCGTGATCGCCCCCGCCACCTCGGCACACGACTCGTCCACGTCCGGCAGCAGCCGCCGCCCCTCGTAACGCACCCCACCGCCGACCACCACACCACCCGGACGCACATGCTCCGGCTGGACGATCCCCGGCACCCCGGCCGCCGCCACCAGGATGTCCGCCCGCCGCGTGTACCGCGGCCAGTCCGGCACCCCCGTGTGCACCACCGTCACCGCCGCGTTCGCCGTCGGCCGCTTCTGCGCCAGCAACATCGCCAACGGCCGGCCCAACGTGGCGCCCCGACCCAGGATCACCACCTCCCGGCCCGCCACCGGCACCCCGTGGAACGCCAGCAACGCCTCGATCCCCGCCGGCGTGCACGGCAACGGACCCGGCAACCCCAACGCCAACCGGCCCATGTTCACCGGATGCATCCCGTCCACGTCCTTGTCCGGGTCCAGCTCCGCCAGAGCCCGGTCATAGTCCAGATGACCCGGAATCGGATACTGCACCAGCACCCCGTGCACGGCCTTGTCCGCGTTGAAATCCGCCAGCACCGCATGCAGATCCGCCTGCGACGCCGACGCCCGCAGATGCACGTGCGGCGACACGAAACCCAGCTCCGCCGCCTGCCGCTGCTTGATCCGGATGTAACCCGCGCTCGCGTCGTCGTCGCCCACCAGCACCGTCGCCAACGCCGGCGTCACCCCCGCCGCGCGCAACGCCACCACCGACTCGGCGACCTCCGCCAACACCTGCGCCGCCACCGGCGCACCCGGCAGCAACCGCGCCGTCGTCGAACCCGAAGAAGACATGCCGCACCCCGCCCACGGAGGCCCAGGCGGTCGACCCCCGCGCCGAGCTCCCCGATGGTTGCCCATCCCCGTGCCGCCAGTCGCGTTCACCCCTCAGCCTGCCACAGCCCGCTCCACTACCGCATCCGCCACCGCCTGCCACCGCGGCAACGACCCCACCAGCGCCGCCGCCCGCCGCCGCCGATCCGCCACCGACGCCACCCGAAGATCCGCCAACACCGCCTCGAACGCCGGCCGCAACACCCGCTCCCGCTCCGGCGCGTCCACCGCCAGCACCGCGTGACACCGCGCGTACGTCACCACGACCCAGAACATCGCCTCCCGGTGCGCGCCCGCCGCCACCAGCTCCGCGCTCCCGTCCACCACCACCGGCCGCCCCGCCGCCGACAGATCCGCCCGGAACGGAAACGGGGTACGCGCCACCCGCGCCGCCTCGTCGAACGTCACCGCCAACCCCGCCAAGTGCTCCCGCACCCGACCCGGACCCACCCCACCGCCGTCCAGCGACCACAGCAGCTCCTCGTACCGGTCGGCGAACCCGGAGGCGGCCAACACCTCCCGCGCCCGCACGTACCGCCGCCGCACCGTCGGATCCCGCAACCCCGCCACCGCCGGCAACACCGCCAGCACCGACGTCGGGAACACCCACCCCAGCACCTGCTCCGGCACCGACGCCCGCCCGTCCACCCGCGCCAACCCGTCCTCGATGCGCCGCCGCACCCCGGCGCACCGCCGCCGCACCCACACCGGATCCGCGAACCCCGCCGCCACCCGCTCCCGGATCGCCGCCAGCCGCCCCGACGGGTCCGCGATCACCGCGTCCGTGCGGAACATCGGCGCGAACACCCACGACCCCAGCACGTCCTCGGGCGACCCCAGCTCCGCCCAGGTCAGCGCCGAGACCTCCAGCAGCACCCCACGGTGCCGGAACTTGCCCAGCTTCGCCGCCGGGGCGTCCCGCACCAGCAGCACGTCCACATCCGACGACGGCGCGAGCACCGCCTCATCCGGCAGCCCCACCGTCGACCCGGAGAAGAACGCACCCCCGATCGACCGGTCCCGGGCCATCGCCTCCCGCACCCACTCGACCGCCACCGCCCGCGCCGCACCCACCCGCATCCCGACCATGCTGCCCGCTCAGGTCGCGTCCCGCTGCGCCACCAGACCCGCCAACGCGCGGTTCGTCCGGTTCGCCGCCGCCGCCGCGCGCTGCTGACCCGCCGTCACCTCGATGTACGTCTGCGACGACGCCAACGACGCGTGCCCCAGCAACCGCATGATCTCCGCCGCGCCCGCCCCGTCCTCCGCCAACCGCGTCGCGAACGTGTGCCGCAACGCGTGCAACCGCGCGCCCCGCGGCACCCGGTCACCGATCCCGGCCCGCCGGTAACACGACTCCACCAGATACTGCAGGCCGCCCCGGCGCAGCGGCTCACCCCGCCGGTCCACCAGCAGCGGCGAGTGCGGCCGGACGGTACGCGCCCCGAACCGGCGCCGCCGGCTGTCCAGATAGTCCACCAGCACCCGGTCCACGCCCGCCTCGATCGGCACCGTACGCGGCCGGCCGCCCTTGCCCGCGACGTCTACTCGGCGCTCACCGGCCCGGCCCGCCACCGACGCCACCCGCAGGGCCAGCAGCTCCGACAGGCGTAGGCCCGCGCACAGCGCCAACGCCAGCACCGCCAGGTCCCGCTCCGGCCAGGGGTCGCGCTGCCGGCCGTCCTCCCGGGCCACCGCGGCCAGCAGCTCCTCCGGGGTGTCCTCGCCCCGCAGCGGCTTGGGCTGGGGGAGCGGGGTCCGGGGACGCCCCACCGCCGGCATCGGATTACCGGGCACGACACCCTCGGCGACCAGGAACGTGAAGAAGCTGTTCCAGGTGGACCAGGCCCGGTGGACCGACGCGGCGGCGCGGGGAGCGGCGAAGCGGGCGAACGCCGCGCGCATGACCCGGGGGGACAGGGCGGTGACCGGCAGCCGGTCGAGGGGGAGGGGAGTGGTCCCGTCCTCGGCCCCCACCAGGCCCGCCACGGTGGTGAGGTCCCGCCGGTAGGCCGCCAGGGTGTGCGGGGAGGGCTTCCGGGTGGCCCGGGCGGTCAGGAACTCCTCGATCAACCGCCCTACCGGTTCGTCCGGTTTGTCATGCATAAGGCATATTATGCATGATTTTCGCGTTCCCGCCAGTGGCCGGTGCGGGGGAGCGACCCGGGAAACCACTTGTCGCGGCACCCAGACTGGGTCGGTGGTGGAGATCGACGAAGAACTCGTACGCCGGCTCGTCGCCGCGCAGTTCCCGCGGTGGGCGCACCTGCCGGTCACCGCGGTGGACCGGCAGGGGTGGGACAACCGGACGTTCCGCCTCGGCGACGACCTCGTCGTGCGGCTGCCCAGCGCCGAGGGCTACGTACCCGGCGTCGCCAAGGAGGACCGCTGCCTGCCGGTGCTGGCCCGGCACCTGCCGCTGCCCGTGCCCGAACCGGTGGCCACCGGCGACCCCGGCGCCGGCTACCCGTACCCCTGGTCGGTGCGGCGCTGGCTGCCCGGGGAGACGGTGCAGGCCGCCGCGAAGGCCGACCGGCCGGGCCTGGCGCGTGACCTCGGGGCCTTCCTGACCGCGCTGCGGCGGGCGCCCACGGCCGGCTGCCCGGTGGCCGGGCGGCACTCGAGCTTCCGGGGCTGCCACCCGAGCGCCTACGGCGACGAGGTGCAGGACGCCCTGGACGTGCTGCGCGGGCGAGTGGACACCGCGGCGTGCCGGGAGGTCTGGGCGCGGGCGCTGGTCTCGGCGTGGCAGGGGCCGCCGGTCTGGTTCCACGGTGATGTCGCCGCCGGCAACCTGCTCGTCTCGGGTGGGCGGCTGTGCTCGGTCATCGACTTCGGCACCTGCGGTGTCGGGGACCCGGCGTGCGACCTGGTGCCGGCGTGGACCTGGTTCGCCGGCCCGGAGCGACAACTGTTCCGGGAGGCGGCCGGCCTGCCCGACGACGCCTGGCGGCGCGCCCGCGGCTGGGCGCTGTGGAAGGCACTCATCCAGCTGGCGCGCCCGGACGGCCGGTACGAGGAGCAGGTGCGGATCCTGGCGGCGGTCCTCGCCGACCCGGTCGTGGACTGACACCGGGGAAGCCCCCGAACCTGCTTACTTGACATAATGTGCATTATCGAACCTGCGCGTGAGGCGGCTACGCGGGCGTGCTGCGGGTCAGGTGTCCTTTCTGACTAAGCCCGGAAGATTGACTTCCCCGCCTACCCTTCGCGAGTGGACCGCGACTCAGACCAAGCCCGCGATGACCTCCGTCCGGAGCTGTCAGACCACGAGGTCTTCTACGACGATGCGGACATTCCTCCGGCTGTACACGAGTTCGTGTTCTGGCTCGGCGGCGCAGTCGGAGGCGGCATCGTCGGGAACGCCACCTACGACGCCCTCAAGGCGGCACTCGGCGCCCTCCGCCGCAGCAAGGATGGGCCCGCCCTGAACGAGACGGAGGTGGTGGGGTTCGCGAGAGAGGCCGCCCGCCTCAGGTCGCGCCGAAAGGGCGAGGACGGGAACGGTGACTTCGAGGTCACCGCTGTTGAGCAGGCGGCTGATGGCTGGAGCGTCGAGCTCACGGGATCAAGGACAAGGCTCCTGGTGAGGCTGCCGCAGCGGCGCGACCCTGACGGAATCGTGCAGGCCAGGGTCCGCGACGTTGGGTTTGGGCGGAGTGAGCAGGCTCTTCGCGAATGGTTCGAGGACCTCTCCTGCCAGCTTGACCGCCGCGACCGGCAAGCGCCGCCCGGCGGCGAGCACGGGCGCAACCCAGGTGGCGTTGCCGACCTGAGCTAACCCGTGCGACCTGGCCAGCTCGGCCCGCTTCTCCCCGTCGTCCGGCTCCCTCGCCTGGTCCACGCCGCGATCCTCCCCCGGCGGCCGTTCCCCCGCCAAGGTGACGTTGGGGGCATGCCCGCGCGCGGGCTCCCTCTCCCCACGATGCGAAGGTTAGGAGCGTTCACGGCCGGCGCGGGCGGTGAGCCCGGCCCGGCGCCGGGCCAGCGCGGCCGCGGACCCGGCGCTGCGCCGGCCGGGCGCGCCAATGCTCGCCACGCCGCTCGACGCCGTGCCCGAGGGCCCCGACCTCGTCCACCAACCCAAGGCATCAGGGCTGAAGGTCGATGATGCCCTTGCCGCTGCGGATGTCGAACGGCACCGAGACCTGGTCGTGCGCGATCAGCCACCTGCCGTCGATCTTCTCGAAGCAGAACGTGACCCTGACCCACATGCCGTTCGTCGCCGTCCCGTCCCGCAGCGTGCCGCTGAGACGGCCGAAGCCGTGCCCGAATGCCACGTCCTCACCGACCGTGAGAGTCAGGTCGCGGACCTCGTAGGACACGGTGTCGAAGATCGCGAACACGGCCGCCCAGTTCTTGAGCTTCGCGTCCACCCCGACGTGCTGCAGCGGCGGCTCGACGTCGAAGGACACCACATCCGTCGTGTAGAGCCGCCGCAGGCCCTCGAGATCCTTGTTCCGGAGTCCTTCGACGATCTCGGTGACCTGCTGTCGGATCGTGGCTTCGTCCGCCTCATGTCGCCTCGGCATCGTTTCCCGCACCTCTCCTTCGCTCGCAGTCTGACGAAACTGGTGGCCATGGCAGGCGCGTTCAGCGGCGCAGGCTGATCTCGCGCTCCATGTGCGACAGCTTGTGCGGGTTGCGCACGGCGTAGAGCCCGGTGACGAGGCCGTCGTCCATGCGCACCGCCAGGACGGCGTCGATCTCGTCGCCCTGCAGGAGGATCAGCGCCGGGTAGCCGTTGACCTGTGCCGGCCGCACCGACATCAGCTCGGCGATCCGGCCCAGCCCGACGGCCAGCAGGCGGGCCACCTTCTCGGCACCCACGACGGGCCGCGGGACGGCCTGCTTGACTCCCCCGCCGTCGCCCAGGAAGACGACATCCGGTGCGAGGATGTCGAGCAGGGCCTGCAGGTCGCCCGTGGCGGTCGCCTTCTGGAACGCCTCGAGCGCGTCCCGGGTCTGCGCGGCGGACACGGCCCCGCGCGGGCGGCGGGCGGCGACGTGGCCCCGTGCCCGGTGGGCGATCTGGCGGACCGTGGCGGGGCTCTTGTCGACGGCTTCGGCGATCTCGTCGTACCCGAGGTCGAACACGTCGCGCAGCACGAACACGGCCCGCTCGGTGGGTGTGAGTGTCTCCAGCACCAGCAGCATCGCCATGGAGACGCTGTCGGCCAGCTCGACGTCCTCGGCCACGTCGGGCGCGGTCAGCAGCGGCTCGGGCAGCCAGGAGCCGACGTAGGACTCCTTGCGGCGGCCGAGGGCGCGCATCCGGGCGAGTGCCTGGCGGGTGGTGATCCGGACCAGGTAGGCGCGCTGTTCCCGCACCGTGGCGAGGTCGACGCCCACCCAGCGCAGCCAGGTCTCCTGCAGGACGTCCTCGGCGTCGGCGGCCGAGCCGAGCATCTCGTAGGCGACCGTGAAGAGCAGGTTGCGGTGGGCGAGGAACACCTCGGTGGCGGGGTCCGGGCGGTCGTCGGGTGCGGTCTGCGCCGTGCCGGCCATGGGTGGCTCCTGTTCGGTGTCGTCGGTCTCCCCCATCAGATGCCGGGCCGGGTCGTCGTGTGACACCGGGGCGGCGGCGATGGTTGTGGTGCTCGTCACGTGGGCGTGCTGTCACGGGGGTGGGGTCGCCCGGCATCTCGTGGTCGTCCGATCGACAGCACGAGGGAGGACGAGCCATGGATGCCCGGTTCGACATGTTCGCCAACGAGATCGCCGTCAAGTTCGCCAAGCGGTTCGCCAACGCCGCTCTGGTGATCCACCAGTCGCCGCTGCCGAGTTCCACGCAGGAGCTGGTGTCGCTGCGCGCCAGCCAGATCAACGGCTGCGGGTGGTGTATCGACATGCACACCAAGGAGGCGGCGGCCGCCGGTGAGACGCCGGTGCGGCTCAACCTGGTGGCCGCGTGGCGCGAGTCCACGGTGTTCACCGAGGCCGAGCGGGCGGCGCTGGCGCTCGCCGAGGAGGGCACCCGGTTGGCCGACGCCCACCAGGGGGTGTCGGACGAGACGTGGGAAGCGGTGCGCAAGCACTACGACGACGACCAGATCGCGGCGCTGGTCGCCCTGGTCGCGCTGATCAACGCGGCGAACCGGATGTCGGTGATCGTGCACCAGCGGGGTGGTTCCTACGAGCCCGGCATGTTCGCCGCCGCGTTGCGGTGATCGACGGTGGTTGCGGCCCGGCCCGGGATCGTCCGGGCCGGGCCGCTCCCCCGGCGTCGGGCCGGCGCCGGGACGGGGTGGCGCGGTGGCCACTCCGTCCCGACGCCGGGCGCGTCAGGCGCCGACGTAGGCGGCGAGGTGTTCGCCGGTGAGGGTGGAGCGGGCGGCGACGAGGTCGGCGGGGGTGCCCTCGAAGACGATCCGGCCGCCGTCGTGGCCGGCGCCGGGACCGAGGTCGATGATCCAGTCGGCGTGTGCCATGACGGCCTGGTGGTGCTCGATGACGATGACCGACTTGCCGGAGTCGACGAGCCGGTCGAGCAGGGCGAGCAGGTGCTCGACGTCGGCGAGGTGCAGGCCGGTGGTGGGCTCGTCGAGGACGTAGACGCCGCCGCTGCCGGCCATCCGGGTGGCCAGCTTGAGGCGTTGCCGCTCGCCGCCGGAGAGGGTGGTGAGCGGCTGGCCGAGGGTGAGGTAGCCGAGGCCGACGTCGGCGAGCCGGTCGAGGATCTTGTGGGCGGCCGGGGTGCGGGCCTCGCCGGCGGCGAAGAACTCCTCGGCCTCGGTGACGGACATGGCGAGCACCTCGCTGATGTCGCGGCCGCCGAGGTGGTATTCCAGGACCGATGCCTGGAACCGCTTGCCCTCGCACTCCTCGCAGGTGGTGGCGACGCCGGCCATCATGGCGAGGTCGGTGTAGATGACGCCGGCGCCGTTGCAGGTGGGGCAGGCGCCTTCGGAGTTGGCGCTGAACAGGGCGGGCTTGACGCCGTTGGCCTTGGCGAAGGCCTTGCGGATGGGGTCGAGCAGGCCGGTGTAGGTGGCCGGGTTGCTGCGCCGGGAGCCGCGGATGCCGCTCTGGTCGACGGACACGACGCCGTCGCGCCCGGACACGGAGCCGTGGATGAGCGAGCTCTTGCCGGAGCCGGCGACGCCGGTGACGACGACGAGCACGCCGAGGGGGATGTCGACGTCGACGCCCTGGAGGTTGTGGGTGTGGGCGCCGCGGACCTCCAGCGCGCCGGAGGGGGTGCGGACGGAGGGCTTGAGGTGGGCCCGGTCGTCGAGGTGCCGGCCGGTGAGGGTGCCGCTGGCGCGCAGCCCCGCCAGGGTGCCCTGGAAGACGACTTCGCCGCCGGCGGTGCCGGCGCCGGGGCCGAGGTCGACGACGTGGTCGGCGATGGCGATGGTTTCGGGTTTGTGCTCGACGACCAGGACGGTGTTGCCCTTGTTGCGCAGTTGCAGCAGCAGGTCGTTCATCCGCTGGATGTCGTGGGGGTGCAGCCCGATGGTGGGTTCGTCGAAGACGTAGGTCACGTCGGTGAGCGAGGAGCCGAGGTGGCGGATCATCTTGGTGCGCTGCGCCTCGCCGCCGGACAGCGTGCCGGAGGGCCGGCTGAGGGAGAGGTAGCCCAGCCCGATCTCGACGAACGAGTCGAGGGTGTGCTGCAGTTTCGCCAGCAGCGGCGCCACCGACGGCTCGTCGAGGCCGCGGACCCAGGCGGCGAGGTCGTTGATCTGCATGGCGCAGGCGTCGGCGATGCTGATGCCGGCGATCTTCGAGGAGCGGGCGGCCTCGCTGAGCCGGGTGCCGTCGCAGTCGGGGCAGGTGGTGAAGGTGACGACCCGTTCCACGAAGGCGCGGATGTGCGGCTGCATGGAGTCGACGTCCTTGGACAGCATCGACTTCTGGATCTTCGGGATCAGGCCCTCGTACGTCAGGTTGATGCCCTCGACCTTGATCTTGACCGGCTCCTTGTAGAGCAGGTCGTGCAGCTCCTTCTTGGTGAACTTGCGGATCGGCTTGTCGGGGTCGAAGAAGCCGCAGCCGCTGAAGATGCGGCCGTACCAGCCGTCCATGCTGTAGCCGGGGACGGTGAGCGCGCCCTCGTTGAGCGACTTGGTGTCGTCGTACAGCTGGGTCAGGTCGAAGTCGGTGACCGCGCCGGTGCCCTCGCAGCGGGGGCACATGCCGCCGGTGATGCTGAAGCTGCGGCGCTCCTTCGTGGTCTGGCCGGCGCGTTCGATGGTGACCGCGCCCGCGCCGCTGATCGAGGCGACGTTGAAGGAGAACGCCTGAGCCGAGCCGATGTGGGGTTGGCCGAGGCGGCTGAAGAGGATGCGCAGCATGGCGTTGGCGTCGGTGACGGTGCCGACGGTCGAGCGGGGGTTGCCGCCCATCCGCTCCTGGTCGACGATGATCGCGGTGGTCAGCCCGTCGAGGACGTCGACCTCGGGCCGGGCGAGGGTCGGCATGAAGCCCTGCAGGAAGGCGCTGTAGGTCTCGTTGATGAGCCGCTGCGACTCGGCGGCGATGGTGCCGAACACCAGTGAGCTCTTGCCGGAGCCGGAGACGCCGGTGAAGACGGTCAGCCGGCGCTTCGGGATCTCGATGCTGACGTCCTTGAGGTTGTTCTCGCGTGCCCCCTGCACGCGGATCAGCTCATGGGTGTCGGCGACGTGCTGCGCGGGCGACGGGCTGTCCGTCCTCGTGGCCGTGCTCATCGTGTCTCCATCTGTCGCGTGGGCCGCGTCGCGGCCCCGTCCGGCGTCGGCTGGCTCGATCTGATCAGGTTCGTACGACAGATCAGCGCAGCTCCTTGATGCGGATCAGGTTGCCCGCGGGGTCGCGGAACGCGCAGTCGCGGACGCCGTAGGGCTGCTCGATCGGCTCCTGGACCACCTCGGCGTCGCCGGCCTGGACCTTCTCGAAGGTGCCGTCGAGGTCGTGGGTGGCCAGCAGGATCCACCCGTAGGTGCCCTTGGCCATCATCTCCACGATGGTACGGCGCTCCTCGTCGGTGACCCCGGGGTCGACGGCCGGCGGCGCCAGCAGGATGGACGTGTCGGGCTGCCCGGCGGGGCCGACGGTGATCCAGCGCATCCGGCCCTGTCCCACGTCGTTGCGGACCTCGAATCCGAGGATGTCGCGGTAGAAGGCCAAAGAGGCGTCCGGGTCGTCGTGCGGGAGGACGGTGGTGTTGATGGTGATGTCCATGGCAGTCAGGCTAGGTGCGGCGTGAGGGGCGGCGCTTCTCGATTCCTGATCGGTCTGGTCACCTGTTTGGCCACGCACGGGGGCAGTTCGGCGGCGCCGCCGGCGGCCGCGCGGGCGCGGTAGGTGCTCGGCGGGATGCCGACCAGCTCGGTGAAGCGGGTGCTGAAGGTGCCCAGCGAGGAGCAGCCGACCGCGAAACAGACTTCGGTGACGCTGAGGTCGCCGCGGCGCAGCAGCGCCATGGCC
Source organism: Micromonospora sp. NPDC005305 (assembly GCF_040607315.1). Classification (NCBI taxonomy): domain Bacteria; kingdom Bacillati; phylum Actinomycetota; class Actinomycetes; order Micromonosporales; family Micromonosporaceae; genus Micromonospora; species Micromonospora sp. NPDC005305. Next base: position 359,826 of record NZ_JBEXGL010000005.1, read on the forward strand.
CGTTCGATGCGGCGGGTCATCAGGTAGGCGTACGGGGCCTCGCCGTAGGCGAGCCGGAACTGGCGGCTGAGGTGGCCGGCCGACATGTGCGCGCCGCGGGCGAGGGCCTCGACGTCCAGCGGCTGGGCGTACTCGCGGTCGATGCGGTCGCGGACGCGGCGCAGCCGGGCGAGGTCGCGCAGGTGCTGCGCCGGGTCGGAGCTGCTGGTCACCTGCCAGATGGTGCCACGCCGGGTGGGGGTTGCCCACCGCGTTCCGGTCCGTGTCGACGCGCCGCCGGCGGTCGGTCAGCGGGTCCGGGCGTCCCGGCGGGCGGCCACCACGCTCCAGCCGACGGCGGTGGCGAGCGTGAGGGCCACCACGGCGAGGGTGAGCCAGACCGGCAGCTTGCCCACCGGGGTCTCGGCGAGGATCAGCTTCACCCCGGCGAACGCGAGCAGCACCGCGAGCCCGTAGCGCAGGTAGCCGAAGTGCCGCAGCAGGCCCGCGAGGCAGAAGTACAGGCTGCGCAGCCCGAGCACGGCGAAGGCGTTCGCCGTCCAGACCAGGAAGGTGTTGGTGGTGATGGCGAGGATCGCCGCGACGGAGTCGATCGCGAAGACGACGTCGGTGGCCTCGATCGCCACGAGCGCGACCAGCAGCACGGTGCCCTTGCGGCGGCCGCCGACCCGGGCGGTGAAGCGGCCGTCGTGGTAGCGGGAGTCGGTGGGCACCAGCCGGCGGAAGAGCCGGACGGCGACGTTGCGGTCGGGGTCCACGTCCGGCTCGCCGCGCACGGCGAGGCGCCAGCCGGTCCAGATGAGGAACGCGCCGAGCACGAGGCCGGCCCAGGTCAGCCGGTTGAGCAGTTCGGCGCCGGCGAAGATGAACACCAGCCGGAAGCCGAGCGCCCCGAGCACTCCCCAGAAGAGCACCTTGTGCTGGTACGCGGGGGGCACCCGGAAGTAGCCGAACAGCAGTGCGAAGACGAACACGTTGTCGACGGACAGCGCCTTCTCCAGCAGGTACCCGGAGTAGTACGCCACCGCGGGGCCGCTGCCGCGCCACAGCCAGATCACCAGCCCGAAGCCGATCCCGGCGGTGATCCACACCGCGCTCCAGAGCAGCGCCTCGCGCAGTTCGATGACGTGGTGGTCGCGGTGGGAGAACACGTCGACGGCGAGCATGACGGCGATGACCGCGCCCACGGCCATCCAGGCCCAGGCCGGCGCCGCGAAGGTGGTTCCCTCCATCCGGCGTCCTCCGCATCCGGCCCGCAGGCGCGGCGGCGGACCACGTCGTCCCCGAGCCTAGGCGAGCCGCGGGCCGGGGGGCGGCGGTCAGGCCAAGTCCCCCGGCCGGCGCGGCCGGGTCGGCTCAGCGCAGCCGGCGGGCGCCGAACCGGGTGGGTGGGTCGGCGATGGCGTCCTGGGCGGCGACGAGTTGCAGCTCCCGGGTGCCGGCGGCGAGGGTGGCCTCGAGGACGGCGTAGATGGAGTTGGTGGTGCGCTCCAGCGCCGTCTCCGGGGACCCGCTGGTCGCGAGGTGGGCCAGGTAGAGGGCGGCGGTGACGTCGCCGCCGCCGTTGGGGGTGATCGGCAGCAGCGGCGTGGTGACCGCCGACGCGCCGTCGTCGGAGACGGCCACGACCTCCAGCGACCCGGCGGGGACGTCGCCGTGCAGCACGCTGGTGACCAGCACGTGCCGTGGCCCGGTGGCGCGGACGACGTCGACGGCGGCGAGCAGGTCGTCGACGGTGTCGGTGGTGCGGCCGGCGAGGAACTCCAGCTCGAACTGGTTCGGGGTGACGATGTCCGCGCGGGGCACGACGGTGTCGCGCAGGTACTCGGGGATGCCCGGCCGGACGAACATGCCGCGGCCGACGTCGCCCATCACGGGGTCGCAGCAGTACAGGGCGTCCGGGTTGGCGGCCTTCACCCGCGCGACCGCGTCGAGGATCACCGCGCCCATCGCCGGGTCGCCCTGGTAGCCGGAGAGCACCGCGTCGGCCGTGCCGAGGACGCCGCGGTCCTCGATGCCGGCGATCACCTCGGCGACGTCGGCCGGGGGCAGCAGCGGCCCGCGCCAGGCCCCGTAGCCGGTGTGGTTGGAGAAGTGCACGGTCAGCACCGGCCAGACCTCGTGGCGGAGCCGTTGCAGCGGGAACACGGCGGCGGAGTTTCCGACGTGCCCGTAGGCGACCGACGACTGGATGGACAGGATCTTCACCGGCTCATCGTCGCATCCGCGGCGGCGGCGCTGGTCAGGTGTCGGTGCGCAGCCGGGCGTGCACGTGCATGTCGTGCCAGCCGTCGGTGTGCCGGGCGGCGCCGCGCTGGGTGCCCTCGGCGGCGAGGCCGGCCCGTTCGGCCACCCGGCAGGAGGCCGGGTTGGCGGTGGAGTGGCGCAGCCACACGCGGTGCAGGCCGAGCCGGTCGAAGCCGAAGGCGGTGAGCGCGGTCAGGGCGCGGGCGGCGACGCGCCGGCCCCGGGCGGCGGGCAGCACCCAGTACGACACCTCGGCCTGGGCCTCGGGCAGGTCGAGCGCGCGGAGGCTGATCTGGCCGAGCACCCCGGTGTGGTCAGTGACCGCCCAGCCGGCGCCGGTCTCGTGCCGCCAGCGGCGGGGCCAGGAGTCGATCCAGTCGCGGGCCTCGTCGTCGGTCATGGCGCGGCAGTGCCAGCGGCGCACGGCCGGGTCGGCGTACGCGGCGAGGACGGCGAGCCGGTCGTCGGGGCGCCAGGGGCGCAGGAGCAGGTCGCCGGCGGCGAGGTCGGGTTGGGGCTGCCCGGCGAGGGCGCCGGGAGGCAGGGCCGGGGTGGTGAGCAGCGGCATGCGTTCATGATCCGCCACGACGGGCGGTGACGGCGGAGTCGACGGCCGGTGCGGGGCCCCGGGCCGGGCTGACCGTTCGGCTCAGGGTTTCGACCGTCCGGCGCGTGGCGGGTTTCGCCGCGGCGCCTGCCGGGGGCATGAACGGGTGTCTCGCCATTCTCCCGAGAGGAAGCACTGATGCTTTCCGCACTCGATCGTCGGCACACCGTCGCGCCGCCGGGCTACAGCCGTTGGCTGATACCGCCCGCGGCGCTGGCGATCCATCTCTGCATCGGGCAGGTCTACGCGACCAGCGTGTACAAGAACTCGCTGATCGCGCACTTCGACACGGGTCAGACGGCGATCGGGGTGATCTTCAGCATCGCCATCGTGATGCTGGGGCTGTCGGCCGCGGTGGCGGGCACGTGGGTGGAGGCGAACGGGCCGCGCAAGGCGATGTTCGTCTCGGCGTGCTTCTGGGCGGCCGGCTTCCTGGTCGGCGCGCTGGGCATCGCCACGAAACAGCTGTGGTTGCTGTACCTGGGCTACGGGGTGCTGGGCGGGATCGGGCTGGGCATCGGCTACATCTCCCCCGTCTCCACGTTGATCAAGTGGTTCCCGGACCGGCCGGGCCTGGCGACCGGGTTGGCGATCATGGGGTTCGGTGGTGGGGCCATGGTGGCCTCTCCCCTGTCCCGGCAGCTGCTGTCGTTCTACGACCCGGGGTACGACCCGGCGAACGCCGGGTCGACGGCGTCGGGCAGCGCCCTGGTGTGGCTGTTCCTGACGTTGGGCGTCGGCTACTTCGTGATCATGATGTTCGGGGTGTTCAACGTGCGGGTGCCCGCGGCGGACTGGCGGCCGGCCGGGTTCGACCCGGCGAAGGTGGCGGCGAAACCGCTGGTGACCACGGCGAACGTGTCGGCGGCGAACGCCGTGAAGACCCGGTCGTTCTGGCTGCTGTGGGTGGTGCTGTTCTGCAACGTGACGGCGGGGATCGGGATCCTGGAGCAGGCCAGCCCGATGATCCAGGACTTCTTCCGGGACAACGGGACCTCCGCGGTGTCGGTGGCGGCGGCCGGCGGGTTCGTGGGCCTGCTGTCGCTGTTCAACATGGCCGGCCGGTTCGCCTGGTCGTCGACGTCGGACGTGATCGGCCGCAAGCCGATCTACCTGGTGTATCTCGGGGTCGGGATGGTGCTGTACGTGCTGCTGGCCCTGTTCGGGCAGGCGGCCACGGCGCTGTTCGTGCTGTTCGCGTGCGTGATCCTGTCGTTCTACGGCGGCGGGTTCGCCACGGTGCCGGCGTACCTGCGGGACCTGTTCGGCACGTTCGAGGTGGGCGCGATCCACGGCCGGCTGCTGACCGCGTGGTCGGCGGCCGGGGTGGCCGGCCCGCTGATCGTGAACGCGTTCCTGGACGCGCAGGGCAAGCCGGGCACGTTGACGGCGGCGGCGTACCGGCCGGCGTTGTTCACGATGGTCGGGGTGCTGGCGGTCGGTTTCGTGGCGAACCTGCTGATCCGGCCGGTGCCGGAGCGGTTCCACGAGCCGGCGTCGGCGCCGGACGGTGTCGAGGGTGCGCAGCCGGTGACGGCGGAGAGGAGCGGGTCGTGAACGAGCAGGCCGGTGGCGGGCAGCGGATCCGCCTCGTGGTGTCGTGGGTGGTGGTGTCGGCGCTGCTGGGATACGGGGTGGTGCAGACGGTGATCACGGCGGCGAAGCTGTTCACCCACTGACGGAAGCGGCGGCCCGGGGGGCGGATGTCCCCCGGGCCGCCGCCTTGTTCAGAGGCCGCCGGCGACGCGCAGGACGGCGCCGGTGGTGTAGGTGGCGTCGGGGCCGAGGAGGAACGCGACGGCGCCGGCCACCTCGTCGGGTTCCCCGGCGCGGCCCAGCGGGACGCGGCCGGCCGCGGTGTCGGGGCGGTCGGGCACGCCGGACAGGGCGTGGATGTCGGTGCGGATGATGCCGGGGGCCACGGCGTTGACCCGGATGCCCCGCGGGGCGAGTTCCTTGGCGAGGCCGACGGTGAGGGTGTCGGTGGCGGCCTTGACCGCCGCGTAGTGGATGTACTCACCCGGGCTGCCGAGGGTGGCGGCGGCGGAGGAGACGTTGACGATGGCGCCGCCGCGGGTCATCCGGCGGGCGGCCTGCTGCGCGCAGAGGACGTACCCGACGAGGTTGACGTCGACGACCTGGCGCAGGTCGTCGACGCGCAGGTCGGTGAAGGGCCCGATCGGGCTGGTGATGCCGGCGTTGTTGACCAGGCCGGTGAGGGCGCCCAGCGCCGTGGCCGCGTCGAAGAGGCGCTGGACCTGGTCGGGGTCGGTGGTGTCGGCCGGGACGGCCACGCCGCGGCGGCCGGCGGCGCGCACGTCGGCGAGGACGCCCTCGGCGGCGGCGTGGTCGCTGCGGTAGCCGATGACGACGTCGTGGCCGGCGGCGGCGAGACGGCGGGCGGTGGCCGCGCCGATGCCGCGCCCCCCACCGGTGACGATGGTGACGGAGGTCAATGTGCTCTCCCCTGCCCTTGCGGTGCGGGTGACGTTACCGTGAGCGGCGCGGCACCCGGGTGGAGAGGACGGTCACACATGACGCGGGCGTTGGTGCTGGGTGGCGGCGGGGTGACCGGGGTGGCCTGGGAGTTGGGGCTGCTGGCCGGGCTGGCGGCGCGGGGGCTGGACCTGACCGGGGCGGAGCTGGTGGTGGGCACCTCGGCCGGTTCGGTGGTGGGCGCGCAAATCTGCTCCGGCACACCGGTCGAGGAGCTGTACGCGGGGCAGCTGCGCCCGGCCCGCGGGGAGCTGCCGGCCCGGTTGGGGGTCGCGGTGCTCGCCCGGTGGGCGTGGGCGGGCGCCCGGGGCCGCGACGAGGTGCGGGCGCGGGCCCGGGTCGGTGCGATGGCCCTGGCGGCGCGTACCCCGTCGGAGGAGTCGCGGCGGGCGGTCATCGCGGCCCGGTTGCCGGTGCGGGAGTGGCCGGCGCGGCGGCTGCTGGTGACGGCGGTGGACGCGGCCTCCGGCGAGTTCGTGGTCTTCGACGCGACCTCGCAGGTGCCGCTGGTGGACGCGGTGGGGGCCAGCTGCGCGGTGCCGGGGGTGTGGCCGCCGGTGAGCATAGGCGGCCGGCGGTACGTCGACGGTGGGGTGCGCTCGGCGGTGAACGCGGACCTGGCGGCCGGCGCGCGGGCCGTGGTGGTGCTGGCGCCGACGCGGGCCGGGTTCGGGCCGATGCCGCGGCTGTCGGCGCAGCTGGCGCAGCTGCGGTCGGCGGGCGCGGAGGTGGCGGTGGTGTCCCCGGACCGGGCGGCGCGCGCGGCGATCGGGCGCAACGTGCTGGACCCGGCGCGGCGGGCGGCGTCGGCGCGGGCCGGTTTCGCGCAGGCCGCCGCGGTGGCCGAGGACGTCGCCGCGGTCTGGACGGCCGGGGGTTGATCTTCCGGGTGTCGGTGCGGGCTGGTATCAAGGCAGGCATCAGACACGGGTATGGAAGAGGGCTGTGATGGCGGGCCAGGGTTTGTCCACTGACGAGGTACAGGGCATCCGGGAGGCGCTGGCGGCCGGCCGCAGGCCCAGGGTGGTGTTCACGGCGGCGGCCGGGCAGGTGGCGGGCCAGCTCGGGCAGGTGGTGGAGCTGACCGACCCGGAGGTGTCCGAGGAGTTCGTGGTGGTGCGGTTCGGCCGCGACGAGTTGCCGTTCTCCCCCGCCGACGTGGCGATCGCGCCGAAGGGGGCCGGGCGGCGGCCGGCGGAGCCGAAGCCGGAGCCCCCGGTCGAGGCGGCGCCGGCGGAGCCGGAGTTCGTGTTGGACGCGCCGCCGGTGCCGGCGCCGCGGCGGGAGGAGCCGAAGGTGGAGCAGCAGGCGGAGCCGAAGCCGGCGCGGCGGGCCGTGAAGGCGGTCAAGCCGAAGAGCCCGGCCGGGTTGACGGTGACCCTGGCCTACGCCGAGGGCGAGTGGACGGTCGCGGCGCAGCAGGGCGCGAAGGCCCTCGCCCGGCCGTACGTGGTGAAGCCGGCGGAGGCGCTGCGGATGGTGGCGCTGGTCGACGTGCCCGGCGTGCAGGAGGCGGTGGAGCAGATCCTGGCCGCCGAGCGGGCCGAGGCCGAGCAGCAGGCGGAGAAGCTGCGCGCGGAGCTGGCCGAGATCGAGGCGCGGCTGGCGGAGCTGCGCGAGGCCCGCTGACCCGGGCGGGCGCGAGTCAGCCGGTGGTGGTCACGACGTCGGTGGAGGGCTCGGGGGCCGGCCCCGTTTCGGGGCCGGCCGGGCCGTCCGCGGGCGGCGCCGGCCGGCGGCGTGCGGCGAGCCGGTCGGTGACCACCGCGGCGACCGCCTCGGCCGCGGCGGCGGCCAGCAGGATCAGCCCGATGCGCAGGAACACCGCCTCCTGGATGCCGAAGCGGCCGTACTCGCCGGCGGAGTAGAGCATGCCGGCGACCGCGCCGGCCGCGCTGGCGGCGACGGTGAGCAGGCCGGTGAGGGCCGGCCAGCGGGCTCGGCGGAACGCCCCCGCCGCCAGCCCGACGGTGAGGGACACGAGCAGGACGAGGCCGGCGCGGGGCAGCACGTCGGACGCCCGGGGGAACAGGATCCGCTCCGGCAGGTCCGGCACACCGGGCACGGCCGCGGCGTAGTGGCCCGCGGTGCCGCCGAGGGTGATGGGCAGGTCGGCCAGCACGGTGCCGGCGTAGTGGCCGGGGTGGGCCAGGGCGTAGCGGTAGCCGACCCTGCCCTTCTCCCGCTGCGCCCAGCGGACGAGGGGCGGGCAGGCGCGGTAGGCGTCGGTGAACGCCGCCATCGCCCACGGCCGCCCCTGGGCGATCTGCTCGGCCCGCTCGCAGCTCGGCATCCCGAACTCCCGCTGGTAGGCGTCACGCATGGCGGGGTCGTCGAGGATCTGGAAGCGCAGCCGGTAGACGAACGTGGCCTCGGACAGGCTCAGGCCGGTGCCCCAGGACCGGTAGCTGTGGTCGATGGTGGGCACGGTGACGCTCTGCCAGGCCAGGGCCGCCAGGAGGGCCGCGACGGCGCTCCCCGCGGCGACACGGTGGTGGCGTCGCAGCGCGTACGCGGCGAGCACGGCGGTCACCAGCAGCACGTAGGGCAGCACGTCGGGCCGGGTGAACGTCCACCAGAAGGCGGTGACGGTCAGCGCGGCCAGCGCGGTGCGGGAGCGGGTCCGCGTCCAGATGGCCAGGAGTGCGAGCGCGGCGACGCCGAGGCTGATGGTCAGGGACTCGGAGAGGATGGCCTCGTCCCACGAGTAGACCGACCGGGTCAGCGCCAGGGCGGTCAGGGCGGTGGCGGCGAGGAGCCGGGCCGGCAGGGACCGCAGCCGCAGCCAGCAGGCGCAGACGAGCAGCGCCCAGGCCAGCGTGCCGATCCCCCACTGCAGCACGACGCGCGTGTGGTCGCTGCCGGCCAGCGCGTACAGCGCCGGCACCCCCCAGGGCCGCGGGGCGTGGCCGGTGAAGGACAGGGCGTCGATGGACGTGGGCGGGCGGCCGGCGTAGGAGCCGGAGTCCGCCGAGGTGAAGACGGTGAGGCGGGTGAGGATGAGCAGCCGCGCGGCGAGGTAGATGGCGAGCAGCGCGGCCAGCGGCAGGTGGCGCCGGGACGCGGTGGCCAGGGCTTTGGTGGCTGCTGCGGGCACGCGGAACCCTTACCGGTCGGGGTGGAGGTGGTGAGAGCCTAACCGGAGCGGCCCGCGCCGGCTGTCCCGTCCGCGGCGCCACGGGGATCGCGCCGGTTGTTTCGGCGCTTCGGATGACCTCCGGTCGCCGAACGGCCCACCGGTGGTGTGCGGGTGGTCCGTTCGCGGGGCCGGTGCGACCCCCTCGCACCGGCCCCGCGTCGACCCGCGCCCGCAGGCTCGTCAGTGTTGCGGGATGTTCTGTACCCCGATCCGCTTGCGGAACACCCAGTAGGTCCAGCCCTGGTAGGCCAGCACGATCGGGGTGAACACCACCGCCACCCAGGTCATGATCTTCAGGGTGTAGGGGGTGGAGGCGGCGTTGGTGGCGGTGAGCGTGCCGGCGGCGTCCAGGGTCGACGGCAGCACGTTCGGGAACAGCGCGGCGAACAGGGTCGCCACGGCCAGGGCGATGGCCACGGCCGTGCCGGTGAACGCCCAGCCCTCCCGGCGTACCCGGGCGGCGGCGACACCGGCGAGCAGGGCGAGTGCGGCGCCGGCCGCGAGCACGACGGCGGCCCCGCTGGGGCGGATGCTCAGCGTCCACGCCAGGAAGGCCACCGCCACCACGGCGGTCCCGGCGCCGACCTTCACGGCCAGCGCGCCGGCCCGCTCCCGGATGTCGCCGGTGGTCTTCAGGGCGAGGAACACCGCGCCGTGGGTGAGGAACAGGCCCAGGGTGGTCACCCCGCCGAGCAGGGCGTACGGGTGGAGCAGGTCGAGCAGGCCGCCGGCGTACTCGTGGTCGGCGGTCAGCGGCACGCCGCGCAGGATGTTGGCGAAGGCGACGCCCCACAGGACCGCCGGCAGCAGCGAACCGACGAAGATGGCGGTGTCCCAGCGGCGCTTCCAGGACGCCTCGGGGCGCTTGTGCCGGTACTCGAAGGCCACCCCGCGGGCGATCAGGGCGAGCAGGATCAGCAGCAGCGGCAGGTAGAAGCCGGAGAAGAGGGTGGCGTACCACTCGGGGAAGGCGGCGAACATGGCGCCGCCGGCGGTGATCAGCCAGACCTCGTTGCCGTCCCAGACCGGGCCGATGGTGTTGATCAGGACGCGGCGTTCCCGGTCGTCGCGGCCGAGCACGGGCAGCAGCATGCCGACGCCGAAGTCGAAGCCTTCGAGGACGAAGTAGCCGGTGAAGAGCACGGCGACGAGGAGAAACCAGACGGTCGTCAGTTCCACGGTGGGCTCCGGGGTCAGTAGGCGAACGCCAGCGGGCGCTCGGCGTCGTCGGTGTCGTCGTCTGCGGCCGGCTCCGGGGTGACGTCCGGCACGCCGGCCTTCGCGTAGCGGACCAGCAGCTTGAACTCGATCACCGCGAGGGTTGCGTAGATCAGGGTGAAGGCGGTGAACGAGGTGAGCACCTCGGCCAGCGAGACGCTGCGGGACACGCCGTTGCGGGTGAGCATCTCGCCGAAGACGATCCACGGCTGGCGGCCCATCTCGGTGAAGATCCAGCCGAAGGAGTTGGCCAGCAGCGGCAGGACCGGCATGACCAGGCCGGCGCGCAGCAACCAGCGGCTGGTCGGGGTGCGGCCCTTGCGCTGGGTCCAGAGCACGAGCAGGGCGATCGCGGCGGCGGCCATCCCGAGCGCGATCATGAAGCGGAAGCTCCAGTAGGTGACCGGGATGATCGGGGTGTAGCTGCCGGCGCCGTACTGGGTGGCGTACTGGGCCTGCAGGTCGTTGATGCCGTGCACGGTGCCGTTCGGGTCGCCCGTGCCGAGGTACGACAGCAGGTGCGGGATCTTGATGGCGAAGATCTCCCGGCTGCCGTCGAGGCTGCCGACGGTGAGCACGGAGAACGAGGCGGGGCTCTCGGTGGTGTAGAGGCCCTCGGCGGCGGCCATCTTCATGGGCTGCACCTGGGTCATGATCTTGCCCTGGATGTCGCCGGTGAACAGCACCAGCGCCGCGGAGACCAGCACTACCCAGGAGCCGAACTTCGTGGCGAAACGGTAGGCGTCGGTGTCGGCGCCGGCGGAGGCGCGAATCACGTGCCACAGCCCGACGGCCACGATCAGGGACCCGGCGACCAGGAACGCGCCGGCCAGGGTGTGCGGGAAGGTGATCAGGGCGACCTTGTTGGTGAGCACCGCGACGAAGTCGGTCAGCTCGGCACGGCCGGTGTCCGGGTTGATCCGGTAGCCGACGGGGTTCTGCATGAACGAGTTCGCGGCCAGGATGAAGTAGGCGGACAGGTTGGTGCCGATGGCCGCGGCCCAGATGGCGGCCAGGTGCAGCCGCTTGGGCAGCCGGTCCCAGCCGAAGATCCACAGGCCGATGAAGGTGGACTCCAGGAAGAACGCGACCAGGGCCTCGATGGCCAGGGGCGCGCCGAAGATGTCGCCGACGAAGCGCGAGTAGTCCGACCAGTTCATGCCGAACTGGAACTCCTGCACGATGCCGGTGACCACGCCCATCGCGAAGTTGATCAGGAAGAGCTTGCCGTAGAACTTGGTGAGCTTGAGGTACCGCTCGTTGCCGGTGCGGTGCCACAGGGTCTGCAGGATGGCCACCAGCACGGACAGGCCGATGGTCAACGGCACGAAGAGAAAGTGGTAGACGGTGGTGACACCGAACTGCCAGCGGGCGACGTCCAACGCGTCCACCTGAAACCCCCAGCTGTGCATACTACGAGACGTAGTAAATACTACTCGGCGTCGTAGACGGACGTGCAGGGCCACAGGGCCCGATCCGCTCCGGGACCAATGACCCTGATCACCTCGCAACCGATCAGGATTCGAGAAGCGCCCGCCCGCGGCCGCTCCGTAGCGTGACCGACGTGCACCTGATCGGCAGGCACGGAGAAGGAGACAACGCAATGAAAGCCCACGTCAGCTCGATCCTGCTCGGCGTACGGGACATGGAGCGGTCCAAGCGGTTCTACACCGAGGGCCTCGGCTGGACCATCGCGCAGGACTACGGCGTCTCGGTGTTCTTCGCACCGGACGGCGGCTCGCCCGTCGGCTTCTACGGCCGCGACGGCCTCGCCGAGCAGGTGGGCGCCAGCCCGGAGGGCGGCGGCTTCAGCGGGCTGGTGCTCACCTACGTGGTCCGCAGCGAGGGGCGGATCGACGAGGTCATGGCGGAGGCCGAGAAGGCCGGCGCCACGATCCTCAAGCCCGCCGGTCCCCTGCCCTGGGGCGGATACGGCGGCTCCTTCGCCGACCCGGACGGCTACATCTGGAGCCTCGGCTACAGCGCTCAGGGCGAGAACCAGCCCTACGCCGAGTAGGCCCCGGTCGGTGTCCTCCGCGGCGGCGGAGGACACCGACGACCCGGGGATCGGCTCCCCCGCTCACCCCGACGCGTGCGACCATCCAGCACTGATGGACACCCCGACCACCCACTGGCGGGCGCCCCTGCTCTGGCGCGCCGCGCAACTGGCCGCCCGCGGCCTCGTCGGCCTGCTCGGCCGCCTCGAGGTCACCGGCGACGTGCCGGACGACCTGCGGCACGGACCGCTGATCCTGGCCGCCAACCACATCAGCCCCTTCGACCCCGTGGTGCTCACCGCGGCCTGCCAGGTCCGCGGCATCCGCCCGCGGATCATGGCCACCGGCGGGCTGTTCCGCGCCCCGGTGATCGGATCGCTGATGCGTCGCGCCGGGCACATCCGCGTCGACCGGGGCACCCGCTCCGCGCACCACTCGCTGGAGATGGCCGCCGGCGCGGTGGCCGGCGGCTCGGTGGTGCTGGTCTACCCGGAGGGGCGCATCGGCCTGGACCCCGGCATGTGGCCCGAGCGGGGCAAGACCGGTGCCGCCCGGCTCGCCTTCGCCGGCGGCGCTCCCGTCGTCCCGGTCGCCCAGTGGGGCTCCCACGAGGTGCTGCCCTACCAGGCGCCGAAGGGCATGCTGCGCGGCCTCGCCCGGTCGGTGCTGCGGCGGCCGGTCATCCGGGTGCGCTTCGGCGCCCCGGTGCTGCTGCGCGACCTGCATCCCGGCACCCCGGGGGCGGCGCGGCGGGCCACCGACCGGATCATCGACGCGATCACCGACGAGCTCGCGCCGCTGCGCCCCGACGAGCCGGACCGGCCCCGCCACGTCGACCCGGGCCGGCCGCTGGACACCAGCCGGTCGCACCGCCGCCTGGCCGGGTGACCCTCGTCCTCACCGGAGGCCACGGGACCGACGGGGGCTGATGCCGCCGATTCGCCGCCCCGCCCGCCCCGGCGGTGAGACCGTGGCGGCAGGAGGCACCCGTGAGCGCACCCACCGTGCTGATCACCGGCACGTCCACCGGCATCGGCCTGGAGACGGCCGTGGGCGCGGCCCGCGCCGGCTGGCGCACCGTCGCCACCCTGCGCGACCCCGCCCGCGCCGACCGGCTGCGCGCCGCCGCCGACGCCGCCGGGGTCGGCGACCTGCTGGAGGTACGCCGGCTCGACGTCGTCGACGAGGCCGCGGCGGCCGCCTGCGTGGCCGAGGTGGTCGCCCGGCACGGCCGGCTCGACGCGGTGGTCAACAACGCCGGCGCCGGGCACGTCGGCACCCTCGAACAGGAGACCGTCGACGACGTCCGCGCGGTCCTGGAGGTCAACTTCTTCGGCGTCCTGCACGTCACCCGGGCCGCCCTGCCGCACCTGCGCGCCAGCCGGGGACGGCTGATCACCGTGACCAGCGTGGGCGGGGTGGTCGGGCAGCCGTTCAACGAGGCGTACTGCGCGGCGAAGTTCGCCGTCGAGGGGTTCATGGAGAGCCTCGCCCCGGTCGCCGCCACCCTCGGGGTCAGCGTCACCGTCATCGAGCCGGGCGCCGTGGCCAGCGAGTTCGTCGCCAACGTCAACCTTGACGCCGAGGCCGCGGTCGCCGCCGCCGGGGTGTACGGGCCGGCGCTGCGCGCGTACCTGGATCGCAGCGCCGCCGCGTTCGCCGCCGCCCAGTCGGCCGCGGACGCCGCCGCGGCGGTGGTGGCGACGCTGATCGACCCGGAGCCCGCGCCCCGCGTGCAGACCTCCCCCGCCGCCCGGCAGTTCGTCGGCGTCAAGCTGGCCGACCCCGACGGGCTCGGGGTGACCGCGCTGACCGCCGGGTGGGTGCGCTGAGCTCAGCCGGCGGCGCCCAGCCGGGCGTCCAGCGCGGCCAGGTCGGGCACGAACCAGACGTGGTCGTGGCGGTTGGACTCGGCCACCAGGGCCCGCAGCGCGCCGCTGGCCGCCAGGTGCGCGGAGATGTCGCCGACGACGACCAGCCGCACCCGGTAGTTGACGAACTTCTGCATGATCTCGCCGGCGAAGCGGGATCCGAGGGAGAAGAAGCTCGGGTCGAGCCGGCCGGAGGGCACGGCCACCACCTCGGCGCCGCCGAAGGCCGCGCCGCCGATCAGGTCCAGGGCCGCGTCGGTCGTGGCCACGGGCGGGCCGGCCGGGTCGCAGACCAGCACCGGCACCCCGGCCCGGTCCTCCAGCACGTCAGGCATCGCCGGTCTCCTTCCCGGTGAGCAGGTCGTTGTCGCCGGTCAGCACGGCGTCGACCAGGTGCAGCAGGTCGGCGGTGGCGGCGGCGTCGCCCAGGACCACGATCTTCATGCGGTGGCGTTCCTCGTCGTGGACGGTCTGCACGCGCAGCGGGCGCGCGGGGTCGTGGTGGGTGTTGACGCCGGCCAGCACCAGCGTGGCCAGGCGGTCGGCCGCGGCCCGGTCGACGCCGTCGACCTGCACGATGCTCGACACCTCCAGCGCGGGCGGGCCGGGCGTCGGGGCCGGTCGGCCGGTCAGCGCGTCCAGGTCGGCGCGGGCGATCCGGTACTGCTTGCCGATCCGCACCGCGCGCAGCCGGCCGTCGCGGATGTAGCCGCGCACGGTGCGCACGTGCAGCCCGAGCAGCTCCGCCACCTGCTCGACCGAGTACATGTCATTCCCCATCGTTCCCTACTCTAGCGCCGTCAGGGAGGGATAGGGAAGTTCGTTGTCGCGATGCCGGCCGGTCATCCGGAGGCCACCCGCGCCCGGCATACTTCCGGCGTGCAGCCCCGTCACGGCTACCTCGACGCCCCCGCGCCGCTGGCCTTCGCCCACCGCGGCGGCGCGGCCGAGGGCGACGAGAACACCGCCGCCGCGTTCGCCCGCGCCATCGCCCTGGGCTACCGCTACGTGGAGACCGACGTGCACGCCACCGCCGACGGCGTGCCGGTGATCTTCCACGACCCCACCCTGCGCCGGGTCACCGGCGAGCCCGGCCGCATCGCCGACCTGCGCTGGGCCGACCTGGCCTCGGTACGCGTCGGCGGCGCCGCCGTGGTGCCGCGCCTCGACGAGGTCCTCGGCGCCTGGCCCGAGGTCCGGTTCAACGTCGACGTGAAGGCCGACGGCGGTGTCGTGCCGACCGTCGACACGGTGGCCCGCACCGGGGCCGGCGACCGGGTGCTGCTCGCCTCGTTCAGCGACGCCCGGCTGGCCCGGCTGCGCGCCCTGGCCGGGTCGAAGGTCGCCACCAGCCTGGGCATGCGCGGGGTGGCCCGGCTGCGGATGGCCTCCCTGCACGGGCGACCGATGCGGCTGCCCCCGTCGGTGGTCGCCGCCCAGGTCCCCGTCCGGTACGGGCGCCTGCCCGTGGTCGACCGGCGGTTCCTCGACTACTGCCACCGCCTCGGGTTGCAGGTGCACGTCTGGACGATCGACGAACCCGCCGAGATGCACGACTTACTTGATCTTGGTGTGGATGGCATCATGACCGATCACGTCGGCGTGCTGCGCGACGTCTACCGCAGCCGCGGCCACTGGGCCGCCTGAACCTCGAGGACCCCGATGGCCGATACGGTCGCCCCCGCCGTCGCCGAACCCGCCCACCCGGGCAGCACCCGCCGCGAGCGCACCGGCTGGTACTTCTACGACTGGGCGAACTCCGCCTTCCAGACCACCGTGATCACGGTCTTCCTCGGCCCGTTCCTCACCACCGTCACCGAGTTGGCGGCCGGCTGCGAGTTGGGCGCGGACAGCTGCGACGGCGCCGTGCACCCGCTGGGCATCCGGGTCGCCGCGGGCTCCTTCTACCCGTACCTGATCTCGCTGTCGGTGTTCCTCACCGTGTTCGTGCTGCCGGTGGTCGGTGCGATCGCCGACCGGTCCGCGCACAAGAAGCGGCTGCTCGCCGCGGCGGCGTTCACCGGCGCCGGCGCGACCATCGCGTTCGCGTTCGTCACCGGCGACCGCTACCTGCTCGGCGGGGCGCTGTTCCTGGTCGCGAACATCTCCTTCGGCGCCGCCGTGGTGGTCTACAACTCGTTCCTGCCCCAGCTCGGCGGCCCCGACGACCGGGACGCCATCTCCAGCCGCGGCTGGGCCATCGGCTACCTCGGCGGCGGGGTGCTGCTCGCGGTGAACCTGGTCGCGGTCACCCTGCTCAGCGAGGAGGGCAACGCGCAGCGCACCCTCGACCTGGCCCGCTGGTCGATCGTGTCGGCCGGCGTCTGGTGGGCGGCGTTCACCCTGCTGCCGCTGCGCTGGCTGCGCGAGCGCCCCACCGCCGCGGCGCTGCACGGCGGCGGCAACGTGCTCACCGACGGGTTCCGGCAGCTCGGCCGCACCCTGCGGGAGATCAAGACGTACCCGCTGACGCTGTTCTTCCTGCTCGCCTTCCTGGTCTTCAACGACGGCATCCAGACCGTCATCACCCTGGCCAGCCAGTACGGCACCAAAGAACTGAAGCTGGAGCAGAACACCCTGATCGTGACGATCCTGCTGGTGCAGTTCCTGGCCTTCGGCGGCGCGCTCGCCCTCGGCGCGCTGGCCCGCCGCATCGGAGCCTGGAAGACCGTGCTGCTGTCCCTGGTGCTCTGGACCGGCGTGATCATCGCGGCGTTCCGGCTGCCCGCCGAGGCGCCGGTGCCGTTCATGGTGCTCGGCGGGTGCATCGGCCTGGTGCTCGGCGGCAGCCAGGCGCTGAGCCGGTCGCTGTTCAGCCAGCTCATCCCCGTCGGCAAGGAGGGCGAGTACTACGGCTTCTACGAGATCAGCGACAAGGGCACCAGCTGGCTCGGGCCGCTCGCCTTCGGCCTGGTGTTCCAGCTGACCTCCTCCTACCGGGTGGGCCTGGTCTCCCTGCTGATCTTCTTCGTGGTCGGGTTCGCGCTGCTGGCCGCCGTGCCGATCCGCCGGGCCATCATCGCCGCCGGCAACACCCCGCCCCGGGTGCTGTGAGGCCCGCCCGCGCTCCGCGCGAGCAAGATCCTTCCACGTCGATGGGCTAGGCTGCCGCGACGTGACCGACGACGCCGCTGCCGCCCCGATCTGCCTGGCCCTCCCACTTCCGGGCCCCGGCGACGACCGTGCCGGCGGCTGCGCCGCCGCCCGCGCCGTCAACGGCCGGCCGTTGCACGCCGCCGCGCTGAAGTTCTTCTGGGGGCCGATGGACTGCGGCAAGTCCACGATGGCCCTGCAGATGAACTACAACCATGCCCGGCAGGGCCGCCGCGGCCTGGTGACCACCCGCATCGACCGCTCGCTCGGCCCGCAGGTCACCACCCGCATCGGGCTGGCCCACTCCGCCGTCGAGGTCACCGACGAACTGGACCTGCGCGACCTGGTCCGCGACGCCTGGGCCGAGGGGGTACGCGTCGACTACCTCATCTGCGACGAGGCCTCCTTCTACACCCTGGACCACATCGAGCAGATGGCCGACCTGGTCGACAACTTCGACGTCGACGTGTACGCCTTCGGCCTGGCCACCGACTTCCGCTCCTGCCTGTTCCCCGCCGCGCAGCGGCTGTTCGAACTCGCCGACGAGGTGGCCCGCATCCAGGTCGAGGTGCTCTGCTGGTGCGGCCGCGAAGGGCGGCTCAACGCCCGCGTCGTCGAGGGGCGGGTGGTACGCGAGGGCGAGCAGGTCGTCATCGGCGACACCGTGGACACCGCCGACGTGCGCTACCAGGTGCTGTGCCGGCGCCACTACCGCTCCGGCGACCTCGGCCCGCGCGCCTGACGGGCACGCGCCTGGTACAAACGGCGCGTGCGGACCGACGGCATCACCACGGCACCGGACGAGAAGCACGGCGGCTGCGGTGACCGCGCTCAGAACGGATCCCCGCAGACCCGCCACTTCCCGTCCTCCTGCACGATCGGCAGTTCCCGCTCCTCGCTGCCACCGCCGTCGCGGGTCAGCCGCACCGTCACCGTGCCGCGGGGCCGGCCACCCCGCGTCTGCACCGCCACGTCGACGATCTCGTAGCCGCTGACCTGCGGCGGGGTGCGCACCCAACTGCCGAAGCCGACCTGGCTCCACTTCCCGCGGGCCTCCCGGCACAACTTGTCGTACGCCTGGTCGGTGTCCCCGGCGGCGACCTCCCGGAAGAACGCCTCGGCGGTGTCCCGGACCGGGCCGTTGGCCTGCAGCACCACCTGCACGTTCCAGACGCCGAGCCCGGCCACCCCGACCAGGCAGGTGCCCAGCCCGAGGACCGCGACCAGCACACCGGCGCGTACCGGCCGGCGGCGGCGCCGGGCCGGCCGGCTCCCCGCCCGTTCCCTGCCCATCACCACCGACGGTAGAGACTGGCGGGCCGGCCCGCAGGAAGTTGTGGCCGCCCGGCCCGACGGCCGCTCGGCGGCGATCGGCCCGGACGTACCTGACAGAAGATGGCAGGTACCTTCGGCAGACTGCCGGCATGACAGAGCACTCCGACCTCGCCATGATCAACCTCGACAGCTCCGACCCGGCCGCCCACGCCGCGTTCTACTCCCGCGCCCTCGGCTGGGAGGTCACCCACAGCCAGGCCGAATACGCCATGATCAGCAAGGACGGGACCTCGATCGGCTTCGGCCTGGTGCCCGGGTACGCGCCGCCGGCCTGGCCGGACGACACGGCCGGCAAGCGGTACCACCTCGACCTCTACGTCGACGACGTGGCCCTGGCCGAGAAGGACCTCGTGGCGGCCGGCGCGACCCGGCCGGAGTTCCAGCCGGGGGGCGAGCGGTGGACCGTGCTGCTCGACCCGATCGGCCAGCCGTTCTGCCTCTGCCCCCGGCCGCAGAGCTGACCACCCTCGCCGGGCCCGCCGGGGGGGCCCGCGGGGCGGGGGGGGCCCGCAGCGGGAGGGGGCGGCCTGGCGCGCCCCCCCCGCCGGGTAATTGGGGGGCGGCCCGCCCGGCGGCCCCCCCCCCGCCCCGGGG